>CAMASJ010000104.1 GCA_945860685.1 Akkermansia muciniphila | reverse complement strand
CGCCCAGGTCGGCAAGGAACGCGTGATCCTCGGCCTCAGCGGCGGCGTGGATTCCAGCGTCGCGGCGGCGCTGCTCCATCGCGCCATCGGCGACCAGCTCACCTGCATCTTCGTCAACAACGGCCTCCTGCGCGCCAAGGAGGCCGAGGTGGTCCAGGAGGTGTTCGGACGAAACTTCCAGATCCGCCTCCAGTACGAGAACGCCACCAAGCTGTTCCTGGGCAAGCTCAAGGGCGTCACCGACCCCGAGCGGAAGCGCAAGGTCATCGGCAAGACCTTCATCGACGTGTTCCAGGCGGCGACCAGGAAGGCCGGCAAGGCGAAGTTCCTCGCCCAGGGGACGCTCTATCCGGACGTCATCGAGTCGGTGCCGATCGACGGCAATCCGGCCCACATGATCAAGAGCCACCACAACGTCGGCGGCCTGCCGAAGAACATGAAGTTCCAGCTGGTGGAGCCGTTGCGCTGCCTGTTCAAGGACGAGGTCCGCACGCTCGGAGCCGAGCTCGGCCTGCCGAAGGAGATCGTGCAACGCCAGCCGTTCCCCGGTCCCGGCCTCGCCGTCCGTTGCCTCGGCGACCTGACGCCGTCCAAGCTCGACATCCTCCGCGAGGCGGACCGGATCGTGGTGGAGGAGATGAAGGCGGCGGACTGGTATTACAGAACCTGGCAGTCCTTCGCCGTGCTGCTGCCCGTGCGCAGCGTCGGCGTGCAGGGCGACGAGCGGACCTACGCCTTCACCATCGCGCTGCGCATCGTGGAATCCCAGGACGGCATGACCGCGGACTGGGTGAAGCTGCCCTACGAGCTGCTGGAGAAGATCAGCACCCGGATCACGAACGAGGTCCGCGGCGTGAACCGCGTGGTGCTGGACCTGACCAGCAAGCCGCCCGGGACGATCGAGTGGGAGTGAGGCGTGGCGGCGGCCTCCCAAGTCTTGGCGTACTCGTGTGAGGTGCGTGTCCGGTTCCAGGGAATGGATCCGGCCAAATCGGAAATGGGGAACGAATCCCAACGGAATCTTCAGAATCCGTGAAATCCGTGTCGAACCTCCCGCAAGGAAACGTCCCTACCGCTCCGCCGGGATTCAGTAGCCGCACTCGAGGGTGATCACCTCGCCGCAGGAGCATCGGACCTCGATGTGGGTGATCCGTTCGCCGTCGCGGATGACCTGGGTGACGGCCGGTTTGTGGCCGGATGCCGCGTCGTGTCCTCCGCTCGTGGGAGTCCCCGCCGGCTTGGCCTTGAGGGGCGAGGAAACCTGTCCCGGCGACTGAAGGCCCGATCCCGGGAGGTTGACGGTCTTGCCGGCGCCCAGCGGGGTGAACCGGCCGGCGGCGTCGGCCGCGCCCGAGACGCGTCCGCCCGAAAGGGATCCAGGCCGGGAGGATCCCGGCACCAGGGGTTGGAAGTCGGAGGCCATGGAAATCGTTCAGCGTCGGAGGACGTTCTCCTTCGCACGGAGGATCACGGTCACGCGACGGTTCCGTTCGTCCTCGATGTCGATTTCCGGAAGCGGCGTGGTGTCGGCGTAGCCGGCGATCCGGCGGATCTGCTTCGACTGCACGTCGTGCTTCATGAGAACGCGTCGGGCCGAATGGGCGCGGTCGGTGGAGAGGTCCCAGCTGTCGGGGCCGCCCGGCTTGGCGGCGAACCCGTTCTCGGTATGGCCCTCCAGCTCGATGTTGAAGTGGTTGGAGAACTGGTTGATCTGCCAGGCGAGGGTCGTGAAGATCCATTCGCCGTATTCGGAAAGCTCGTTCGAGCCAGGCTTGAAGAGCGGCTTGCGGTTCCGGTCGAACATGTTGAGGCGGATGCCGTCGCTCAGGAGGTCCATCCGCATGGGCGTCTCGTCCGGCAGTTCCGGATTCGTCTGCAGGCTCTTGAGCAGGTCCTCGCTCATCTTGCGCAGGAGCGTGAGTTCCACCATCGAGGTCGCCTCGAAGTTGCCCCGTGCGCTGCGGGACGCGGAATCGGAGTTCTCGTTGAGGATGCCGGTGGACTGCTTGGTGATGGCGCCGAACGGATTCCGGAAGGAATGCTCGACGGCCTCCTTGATCTTCTGGTCCTGCGAGACGAGCCAGAGGACGAGGAAGAGGGCCATCATCGCGGTCACGAAGTCCGCGTAGGCGACCTTCCAGGCGCCGCCGTGATGTCCGTGTTTTCCTCCTCCCATGGTCTAGCGGTGTTCCTGCGGTTATTTGCCGATGCCCTTGAGCATGTTCTCGAGGTCCTCGGCGGACGGCTTGATGTCGCTGGGCAGTCCGCGGCGGGCGACCTCGATGGCCATGATCGGCGCCATGCCCGTGGCGAAACCGGTCACCGCCTTGGACATCGTCCGGAAGAATCCCATCTCGGACTGGCCGTTCAGCGTCATGGTGACGGCGATGGGGCTCAGGTAGCCGTAGGAAACCAGGATCCCGAGGAAGGTGCCGACCAGCGCCGCGGCGACGTGGTGGCCGATCTCGGCAGCCGGGCCGCCGATCGAGCCCATGGTCACCACGATTCCCAGGACCGCCGCGACGATGCCGAAGCCGGGCATCGCGTCGGACGCCTTGGAGAGCACTTCGATCGGCTTGTGATGCTCCTCTTCCATGGCGGCCAACTCGGTGTTGATGAGCGCCTCCAGCTGGTCGGGCTTCACCTTGCCGTCGATGAGGGGGCGCAGCGCGCCGGTGAGGAGGTCCACCGCATGGTGGTTGCCGGAGAAGGCGGGATACTTCGAAAGGATGGTGCTGGAATGCGGGTCCGAAACGTGGGGCTCCAGGGCGATCATGCCATTGCGGCGTCCCAGCATGAACAACTCGTAGAGGGCCTTGAACATGTCCTCATAGGCTCCCTTGGTGAACGGAGACGGCTTCAGGCACCCCAGGATCTGGGCGACCAGGTTTTTCAGGACGTTCATGGGGGCCATGATGATCAGCGACCCGCCGGCCGCTCCCAGGATCACCACGAATTCCGAGGGCTGGACCAGCACCAGGGGCTGACCTCCCGCCATCATGAATCCGCCTAGAACGGAGAGGGTGACGATAATGGAACCAACGATGACCAGCATGGGGTAGAGATCGGCGGCTGAGCCGTCCGACTAAAGGGGACAATCAGCCGCGGGGGCTGGAATACTTCTGTAGGTAGCCGCGGAGGGAGAGGATCGCCTGGGAGTGGATCTGGCAGATGCGGGACTCGGTCACGCCGAAGACCTCCGCGATCTCCCGCAGACGCATATCCTCGAAGTAATACAGGGCCAGCACCTTGCGTTGCATCTCGGGCAGGGACTTGAGACGGGTCTCGATCACCTTCGCCAGTTCGCGGCGGGCGGCGGAGTCGACGGGGTCGGCCTGGGACTCGTCGGTGATGGTCTCGTGGTAGGAAGTGTCGCCGTTCTCCTCCCCGCCATGGACAGCATCGAGGCAGACGAAGGTGGCGGGCCGGATCTGGGACATCAGGTTCTCATAGGCCTCGACCGTCATGCCCATGGCCTTGGCCATCTCGGAATCGGTCGGCGCCTCGCCCTTGGCCTGTTCCAGCTGCTGCATGACGGCCTGTAACTTGCGCGCCTTGTCGTGGACGGAACGGGGCACCCAGTCCATGCGGCGGAGCTCGTCGAAGATCGTGCCGCGGATGCGGACGCGGGCGTAGGACTCGAAGGTCGAGCCGCCCTGGGGATTGAAGTTCCGGATCGCGTTCAGGAGTCCGACGAGGCCGGCGCTGTAGAGGTCCTCGACGTCCACGTGGGGCGGGAGGCTCATGGCGAGTCGGCCTACGACGTTCTTCACGAGGGGCAGGTACTCCTGGACCATCTCGTTCTCCTTGGCGCTGCCGGGCCGGGTCTGCTTGTACGGGGCGTACGGGCTGTTTCCGCGGCGGCGGGGTTCCGTGGCGGGCGGTTGCTGTGCGGTGGTGGGCATGGGGTGGGGTCGGTCGGGCCGAGGCTATGGGTTCAAGGTTTCCCAGAGGGACTCGAGCTGGCGGCGACCGGGTTTGGAATCGCGTTCAGCTTGGCGAGATGCGACTCGCGCAACCCCCGTATCCAGATGCTGCACCACCAGCGGAACAGAAGGCCGCCGGCAGCCGCGGATACGGAAGCACGCCACAGAATCGACGGCCCGGAGCAGTCCTGCATCAGCCCCAGTCCGGTGCTGATCAGGAATCCCAAGAGTCCGCCAAGTATCATTAACCTTTTCATGCGTCGCTATCCCGTCGGCCTGTAAGCAACGGGCTTGCCAGCATGAAAAAGCGCTGCAAATGCAGCGTGTTCCTCAGTTTTACCGCGAAAATTGCCGGGTGAGGACGCGGTTCGGGTCGGCAGGGAGGAAAACTCCCGGTACATTCTGCCCCACCCCAAGCCAACCGATGGGGTAATTCGTGCCCAGGATCCAGCTCCAGAGTTTCCCCCAACGGGGTTCCTCATCGAGGTGGGTGGCGATGACGTCGGTCACGCCCATGTCGTTGTACGCACGGGCCTGTGACAGCACCACGGCGGTCTCGTAGGCGGCGTTCAGCACCAGGTGCACACGGACGGGTCCGAGCGCGGCGAGGCGGGCCTTCAAGTCCGCCATCCCGACGGCGTCCGAAGGCGGCACACCGGGATAGTCGATGAACAGGAGCCCGGATTCCGGCCGGACCTCGGGAAGGAAGCGTTCCACCGGCACTCCGAGGATCTCGCCGTAGACGCTGAGGGATTCCGCGGTGTTGGCGCCAAGGCCGTCGAGACGCCAGACCGTGGCCGATTTCCCTTTCAGCAGGACGCTTTGGGCCAGCCACTTGCACAGTGCGGTCGTCTTGCCCGAGCCCGGTGGCCCGATGAACACGTGCGCCTCGACGCCGGCGTTCGGAGAGGACGGCGGCAGGATCCATTCGCCTTGGAGCACCTTGGCGGTCAACAGGATCTCCTCGCCCAGGGACTTCGGGGCCGCCTCGCCGTGGTCCTGGCAGAGTTGTTCCACGACGCGGAGCGCGTGGACGGGCAGGAGGCCGGTCGATTCCAGGATCGGGCCGACGTGCCATTCGCCTGGATATTGCACGGACCGGGTGACGAACGACTCGACCGCGAGGGGCCTCTCCGCGGTTGGGGCTTCGGTCGGCCTTCCCGATGGGGCAGGCTGAGTGGACGGAGCGGGTGCCTCCGCCGGTGGTGCCTGGCGGTTCCGCGAGATCTCGGCGCGGATCTCGGACAACTCGCGGCGGAGTTCGGCCAAGGGATCGGCGGGCGCTGCGGGTGTCGGCGGGACGGGAATCTTGGGGGCGGTTCCGAGGATCTCGGCCGCCGAGGAGACCAATCCGGATTCCTGCACCGGGGCCGTCGGGGTCGCCGGGGCGGCGGGAGTGCCGGATGCGGCGGCCTCCTCTGGGGCGGCGGCGAGCACCTCGATCCGGGGCTTCTTCCAGAGCTTCGACAGACCGTCGACCGGAAGCCGCCGCACGCTCAGCACCACGGCGCCGGGGCCGAGCTTGGCCCGGACCTGTTCCACCGCCTCAAGGGCGTTGTCCACGATGAACGTGTGCACTTGCATCCGTGTTCCGGCCAAAGAACACGTTTCCCGGCGCAAGCCAAGCCGGGGAACTCGGCGGCGTGCGGAACGCCGGAGCGGGATGAGGGACCGCGTCCCGGCGCACGCAGCCCCAGTAACCGTTCATCGGGCCCGCAGGGCGTAGCGGCCGGTTTTCCGGGTGCCGACCTTTTCCACCATACCCGCCGCGATCAAGGGGCGTAGGAGATCCAGCGTGCCCTGCTTCGAAATGCCAAGAGCAGCCCAGAGCTCGGATGGGGACATAGCGCCGTGGTCGCGCAGCAGTTCCAGCAGGCGCTCCTGCTTGGGACGGAGCACGAGCTTCTCCGGCGACCTGAAGTTGTAGGACTGCACTCGCAGCCAAACCCGTTCAAGCGTCTGGCACAGGCCTTCAGTGCAGTACTCCAGCCAGCCGGTGAGGTCCTTCCCTGCATGCCGGACCTCTTCCAACGCGGCGTAGTAGCGCGGACGATTCTCCCAGTAGTACTCGTCCACCGAGAAGATGTGGTGGGTGTCGAAACCACGTCGGTAAAGTTCCCAGAGCGCCAAGGCGCGTCCGGTGCGTCCGTTGCCGTCGGCGAATGGATGGATGGCCTCGAACCGGTAGTGTAAGATGGCCGAGCTGAGTACAGGGGACATTCCGGTGGAACGCTGGTTCCACCACTCCAGCAGTTCGAACATGAGTCCCGAGACTTCCCCCGGCGCGGGCGGCACAAAACGTCCGACGCGGACAGCGATGGTGCGATACCGTCCCGCCTCACCTTGATCCATGACCTCGCCAGCCAGTATGCGGTGCAACTCGAAAAGATCCTCGTGACGGAGGTGCTTCTTGGTGGCGTTTTTCTCCACGAAGCGCAGACCGGCGAAGTAGTTGACCACCTCCCGGCGGGACCGTGGGTCGGATGCCGCAGGTTCCCGGCCCTCCTCCAACGCACGGACCTGCTCCAGGGTGAGGGGATTGCCCTCGATGGCGGTCGAGGCGTGGACATTCCGGGTACGGGTGTCCTTTTGCAGCGCGGGAATCCACGACAGCTTCACCGCCGCGCCCAAGATGCGTTCGCGCAGCGCGGCCACGGCCTCCACCTGCGACAACAGTCTCGGCGTGATGGTAAACCGGGGTTCGTAACCCATGGAAATGAGTCAAGTATCAGTCAAGTCTTGAGTCAAGTGCCGTGCCGATCGGGCGGGAATCGGCCGTGCTGCGGGTCCTGAAGAGAGGCGTAATCCCGAAGGTGAAGCCCGAATCGCATGTGGAACCGCCTCCCGGCGCCCGCAGCCGTGGAGTGAAGCCTGGCAAATCGAGAACCGAGAATCGGGAATCAGGAATCCCGGCCGGGAATCCCGACCGGTCGCCGCTGGCCAAGGACGGGATCCCGTTCCATCGTCCTTCATGGAACAGAGCGAGCGGATCCAATGCCCGTATTGTGGTCAGTCCATGGAACTGGTGATCGACACCGGGGTCGCGGAGCAGCGCTTCACCACCGACTGCGAGGTCTGTTGCCGGCCGTTCGAGGTCTTCGCCGAATGCGAGCCCGGCGAGATCCTCAGCCTGGACGTCCAGGCCTGAACTGTTCCACCCCGGCGCTGCCGCCGCGTCTCGGAGTTGTCACCGTTCCCGGGATTGTTCCCAGGGACGTCCTCGCCAATGCTGGCGTCATGGTGAATCGGTTTGTCCTGCTCCTGGTGTTGCTCACGTCGTCCGCGGCCTTGGCAGCCGAGGTGGCGCACGCCGTGGTGAAGCCGCTTTCTGAGGCCCATTCCCACAACGACTACCTGCATCGGCGTCCGCTGCTGGACGCCTTGGAGCAAGGCTTCTGCGGAGTGGAGGCGGACGTGTTCCTCGTGGACGGCGACCTCCTGGTCGCCCACGACCGGAAGGACGTGAAGCCCGGGTTCACGCTGCGTTCGGCCTACCTTGAACCGCTCGCGCAAAGGGTCCGCGGGAAGATCGGGATCTTCGCCACGCCCGGGACGCGCCTGCAGCTGCTCGTGGACGTGAAGAAGGATGGAGCCGCCGTGTACGAGGTGTTGAAGCGGCAGTTGGAGCCGTACTCGGACATCCTGACCCGGTTTGGTCCGACCGGGACCTCGACCGGTGCGGTGACGGTGGTGATCAGCGGCGACCGTGCGGTCGAACGCATCGCGGCCGATGCGGAACGCCTGTGCGCGGTCGACGGACGTCTGGCGCAGCTGGAGGACGGTTCCTCGGCGGCGCTCTACCCGCTGATGAGCGAAAGCTGGCCGTTCCGCTGGCGGGGCGAGGGGGCGATGCCGTCGGCGGACCGCGAGAAGCTCGCGGCCATCGTGTCGAAGGCCCATGCGCAGGGACGGAAGGTGCGCTTCTGGGGAGGGCCCGACCGGTTGTCCGCGTGGGAGGAGATGAAGCGCGTGGGAGTGGACCTGATCAACACCGACCGTCTTCCGGAACTCGGCGCGTTCCTCCGTGGCGAGCCGCAGCCGGCCGCCAAGGTCGTCGAAGAGACCCAGTAGTGCCGGCGCTTGCGGCGCGATTCGCCGCGGACGTTCAGCGGGCCGCCTCGACGCGGGCCCAACGGTCGGCCTCGAGGATCTGGTCCAGCGAAGGCGAATCGACGACCCGATGGGCGTCCATGACGAGGGCGACGCAAGCGGTGACTCCGGTGAACCCGAGTTCCCGTCGGCAGAACCGTTCCACCGCGACCTCGTTGGCGGCGTTGAGGACCGCGGGGAGGGTGCCGCCGACATCGCCGGCACGGCGGGCCAGCTTGAGGGCCGGGAAGCGTTCCGTGTCGGGTTCCTCGAAGGTGAGTTGGCCGATCTTCGCGAAGTTCGTCTGCACCCGTTCGCTGGCCACGCGGTCCGGGTAGAGCAGGGCGTACTGGATCGGCAGGCACATGTCCGGGGTCGAGAGCTGCGCGATGACAGATCCGTCCACGTACTCCACCATCGAGTGGACGATGCTCTGGGGATGGACGACGACCTGGACCCGCGGCATCTCGATGTCGAAGAGCCACCGGGCCTCGATCATCTCCAGGCCCTTGTTGAAGAGGGTGGCCGAATCGATCGTGATCTTCCGGCCCATGACCCAGGAAGGATGCTTGAGCGCCTGCTCGAGCGTGACTCCGGCAAGCGCCTCCGCGCTCCATTGGGCGGCGTTCCGGAACGGTCCTCCGGAGGCGGTCAGCCAGAGGTTGCGGACAGAGGAAGCCGGCTTTCCGTCGAGACACTGGAAGATCGCGGAATGCTCCGAATCGACCGCGAGCACCTTCACGCCGTGGGCCCGGGCTTCGCGCATCACGATCTCGCCGGCCATGACCAGGATCTCCTTCGAGGCCACCGCGATGTCCTTGCCGGCGCGAATCGCCGCCAGGGCGGGCTCGAGGTCGGCGGTGCCGACGATGGCGATGAGGACGATGTCCGCCTCGGGCATCGTGGCCAGCTCGACCAGGGCGGCGGACCCCGAAAGCACGCGGGTTGAGCCGTCGAGCGCCGACTGGGTCTCCGCGACCTTGGAGGGGTCGTTGAGCGAGGCGAGCCGGGGACGGTGACGTCGGCACTGTTCGACCAGCAGCTCGGCGTTGCCGCCGGCGGCGAGCCCGACCAGTTGCAGGAGATCCGGCTGGTCTTCCACCACCTTCAGGGTGCTGGTGCCGATGGATCCCGTGCTGCCAAGCAGGACGACGCGCTTCATGTGTCCGGCCAGTGTGGGCGGAAGCCGAAGTGCGCGGCAAGGTTCAGGGCGATCCCGCCGAAGAACCCGCCGCGGCCGCCTTGGGCCATCCGGCCGGGAGGTCGGTCAGCGTCCCGGCGAGGATCTCCCGGATCGTCCTGCGTTCGGCGTCGTCGAGATGCGTGTAGCCTTCGGGTGGCGTGGCCGTGGAAAGGACCTCCCCGAGACGCCGGTAGATGCGGGACTTCATCGGGCCGGGCAACGCCGCGAAGGCGTCGGAGTGGATCAGGAAGCTGCAGCGGACCTTGAAGAGCCGGGTGCCGAGGTCGAGGGTGCGGAGGGATCGTCCGTCGGGATCGCGTCGACCGGCCGACTCGAAGGACTTCACGAAGGCCGGATCGCCCACGACCCGCGAGGTGAGCGGCGCCTCGCCGGAGAAGAGCAGCGCCTTCACGAAGGTCTCCAGCGGGGAGTTGAGGTAGTCCACGTGGCCGTACGCGGCGAGGTGCTGTGTGGACATGTACTGGAGGCGCGCGATGAAGTTGTGCAGGTGCGCCTGGTGTTCGAAGACCATCAGGGCGGCGATGTCGCTGCCCGGGGCGGGATAGCGCTCGCCCGGGAAGAGGTCGTCGAGCCGCATCCGGTTGCCGCCGATCGTGGGATCCTTCCGGGCGCGGGCGAAATCCTCGCCGATGCGGTTGCCCCGATGGGTCATGGAGCCGTGGGTGCCGGTCACATACCAGCCGCCCCAGCGCTCGGACAACGGAGTGCGGTCGTCCACGGAATCGGTGCCCGTCGAGAGGTCCACGATGCCATTGGCGTCGGTCTCGAAGGAGCGGACGAGGTGTCCCGGGACGCCCATCGTCCGCGCCGAGGCGTGGCATTCGATGCAGTTGTCGACCCGCTTGAACAGGGGGCGATCCGTCCGCTTGTGGTCGAGGGTGTAGAAGACGCCCCCGAGGCGTCCGTCGACCTCGGACAGTTCCATGACCGGTGCGCCCGGGATGTAGCCGACGTAGGTGTCCTCGTTGAAGTAGATCGCCCGCGGGTTGTGGGGATGGATGTGTTCCCGTTGGAGCGAGGTCTTGGAGAAGACCAGCATCTGGGAATTGGTGGAGACCTCGAGCGCCTGCAGCAGGGAAGGCATCCAGCCGAAGCGGTCGTCCCATTCCAGCTGACGGGTTCCCGACTCCACGGCGTCGACCAGGCGTGCGACGCGGCCGTGCGACTTCTCCTGTCCGTAGCGGATTCCGCCATGGTCCAGGTCGACGAGGTGCGTTGCGCCCTGGAAGTCCGCGTGGGCCATGAGGCCAAGCGCGGCCACCAGGACGTGGGACTTCAGGAGGCGGCGCAACATGGTTCCCCGATTCAAACGCCGCACCCGGCCCAACCGGCAAGCCTTCCTTGGCGGGAACGACGCCGTTCCTTGGTCAATGGCGGAACACCTGGACCAGGCCGGCGGCGAGGGCGAGCAGGAGGACGATCCCGGCGATCGTCCAAAGCCGCTGCCGTGGACGTTGCCGCGGCTTGCCCTCGCCGAACTCGCGGGCCACGAAGTCCTCGTAGTCGAACTCCTCGTCGGGAAGGTCGAGACCCGAGGTTTCGGCCTCTTCGTTCCAGCCGGAATCGTGGGAGGCACCGCAGCCCGGGCAGGCTTTTGCGCCGCGTGGAACATCCACCTGGCACACGGGACACGGTCCCGGGGGACGGAATCCGTCGTCGCTCATCGATGTTGGGAACGCCGAGCGCTCAATCGTCGTCGTCGTCCGCTCCCGGGGTGATCGCCCATTCGGGGTAGGGACGATGCGTGCCGGCCATGGCGTTCCACAGGATCCGGTTCAGGACGTCCTCGGGCGCCTTGTCGACCTCGCGGAAGTTCAGCTTCGCCGAAACCTCGGCATCCCTCCGCAGCACGGGGTCGAGGATCGCCTGCTTGGGCGGGTTGATCTGGTCGAGGGGGACGTTGTTGGGCACCGCGATGTAGGGGGTGAGGTCGGCGGTGTCCGTGAAGCAGTCGGACATCGGGGTGGCGCTCGCGTCGAACTGGTTCATCGGCGGGATGCCGAGGATCTGCTCCAGCGTGCGGATGATGCTGGTCGTGTTGTACTGGGTGGAGACGACGGAACCGCGCTTGGTGTAGGGGCTGATGCAGAAGGCGGTCGTCCGGTAGCCGCTGACGTGGTCCCAGCCGGCCTGCGGGTCGTCCTCGATCGAGAAGATCGCGGTGGAGGGCCAGAAGCGGCTTTTGCTGACCGCCTCGACAATACGTCCGAAGGCGAGGTCGTTGTCGGCGACGCACGCGGCCGGTGTGGGTTCCCCGGGGGATGTGCCGCTGGTGTGGTCGTTGGGCAGGCAGATGATCGTCAGCCGGGGGAAGGTCCCCTTGGCCTCGAATTCCTGGAGTTCGCGGATGAAGAAGTCGGCGCGGTACTGGTCGGGCACCGACATTTCCCATCCGACGTAGTTGGTGGGGGTGTAGGGCCGGATGGACTCGACCATGGGATAGCTGGAGAAGACCACCTCGTCGCTCAGGCCCTTCCAGGTACGAAAGCAGGGGAGGAAGCTCGGCGAACCCTTCTTGGAGCGGTCGCGCCAGCGGATCGACGGCGCGGCGAACTCGCCGTAGTTGCGGAAGGAGATGCCATGCTTCAGGGCGTTGTCCCAGAGGAAGCCCGCCGGGGAGTAGGCCAGAGCGTCGTTCTCGTCCTCGCCCATGCCGTCCGGATAGCTGCGAGGGAAGCTGGCGAAGGACTTCTCCATGTAGTCGGTGGCGAAGGCGGTGGTCGACCACTGGTGGCCGTCGGCGCTCAAGATCCCGGAGCAGTAGGTGTTGTCGAGCAGGGTGAACTCGCGGGCCAGTTTGTGCAGGTTCGGGGTGATCTTCTCCCCGAAGATGCACAGGTCGGGACGGCCGTTTCCGGCGAGGACGTCACCGAAGACCTGGTCGTAGGTCCGGTTCTCCTTGATGACGTAGATGACGTGCTGGATGAGGCTGGGCTCGCCGATCCGCTCGGGGATTGCCCGGGGTGCGACGCCCTTGCGCGGCGGAAGGCGGGAGGCGAGGACGGCGTCGCGGCGGAGGTTCCGGGAAACGGTCTCGGAGAGCTTGGGCAGGTCCTTTGCGGAAGGCAGCGGTACGAGCGAGAGCGAGCCGTTGTACTGGTGGCTGTTGAATCCCGGGCTGCCGTTCTCGCCCTTGCCGGTCTTGGACGGTAGTCCCTTCACGTTGGCCACGACCAGCTGCTTCCGGGCGGAGTCCAGCACCAGGGCACCGGGGAACCATCCGACCGGGATCATGCCGGTCAGGCGCGACTCACGGTCGGCCGGATCGAAACGGAGGACGGCCACGGCGTTCTGGGTGCCGTTGGCGACGAAGAGGGACCTGCCGTCCTGGGCGAACACCACGGCGTTGGGCGAGGCGCCGAAGAGGTCGGCCGGACTCGTCCGTGTCCAGACCGTCTCCACCACCGACTCGCTGCGGGTGTCGATGACGGTGAGGGTGTCGGATCCGGCGTTGGCGCAGACCACGTGGCGTCCGGAGGGGGAGACGGCGAGACCCGAGGCGTGGAGGCCTGCGAGCAGTTCCTTGGTCGGCGACGGCGACTTGCGGAGGTCCACGATGGAGACCGATCCCTCGCTGGCGATGTGGCGGACGGGATCCACGCGGACGACGGTTCCACGGCCGGCGGGCCCGGTCAGGTCTTCGGCGCCCGGACGGCGTCCGCCCCAGTTGCTGACGTAGGCCTTGTCGCCGACGAGCACCACGTCGTAGGGGGCGGCGCCCACGGGGAATTCGCGGAGGACGGCGCCGGTGGCGGCGTCGAGTTCGAACAGCCGGTTGGACAGGTTTCCGCAGACGTAGAGGCGGGATCCCGAGGCGTCGAAGGCGAGTCCGGCCGGGATCTCGGGCTTGCGGCGCGGGGCGTCGGCGGTGGGGATCGGGATCGAATGGGACGGGGTGACCGAGC
>CAMASJ010000103.1 GCA_945860685.1 Akkermansia muciniphila | reverse complement strand
CACGTCGAGCACCAGCAGCCGCTGGCTGGAGAACCTGCGGTTCGAGCGGACGCCCTTATGGCTCCAATCGGCCTCGGTTTCCCCGGGGATCACCTCGGTCGCCAGGCCTGTCGCCTCCCTCACGGCATCGACGAGTTGCGATCCGTTGCGCGCCTCGCGGACCGCGCTCGTGGCGATGATGCGGACCGACGTGGCGCCGTGCCGCAGGGCGGCTTCCCACATTCTCCGGACCGCGGCGACCGTTCGGGCGATGGGTGTCGGCTGGAGGCGTTTCTCGGCGTAGAAGCCTTCGCCGAGACGGGTCTGCTCGTTCTCCTCCCAGACCGGCTCGAGCGCGCCGTCGGCATACTCGGCCACGAGCAGCTTCACGGAGTTCGTGCCGATGTCGATCGCGGCCCGGCGTTGGTGGACGTGTGGATTCATCCGGACCCGCGAATGGGAGGTGAGCCGGGGCCCGCTGTCGACCCGCCAATGCCGGATCAAGGTCTCAACCGAAGGAAGCCGGCCTGGGACTCCACCGGCAACAGCACGTCGGTCGGACCCGGGTTCGTGGACCACGGAACCCAGGCCCGGAGATCCCCGGAGCGTTCCAACACGACCGGTCCGGCCGGGGTGGAGGAAAGTCGGATTCGTAGCCAAGGAACGCCGCCGACGGTTTCAAGTCGGGGTTCGGACAACCGGGTCACTTCCGGCGCGGGATCGGGTTGACCGGGGCTTCCCCCGATGCGGGCGCTGCTTCTCCAGTCGGAGGGCAGCGAACGGTTGGTGGACGCGGGGTCGACGGGCACGAGGGAGTGGCCGAGACCGTTGGGCAGGGTCGGCCAAGGCGGGGCGACGCCGTAGGTCGTCGAGAAGACCACCGCGCCGCCTGCCGCGGTACGGAGGGTCAAGGTTTCGCCTTCGTTGGCCAGGGCGCCGGAGTAGGGACCGAAGACGGGCACCGAGTCGGGAAGTCCGTGGAAGCGTCGGAACGCGGCGATGTCGCCGGTCCTTACCAGCACCGCATGGGAACCCGGCTCGAGGACCGCGTTGGTGGGGAAGGTGAAGGTGATGCCGGAACCGAAGGCCGCGCCGGCGAGGCTCAGCGGTGCGGAGCCGGACAGGTTGGCCAACTCAAGGAACTCGAACCCGTCGGGCGGCGGGTTGTAGTGGATCTCGGTCAGTCGGAGTCCCGACATCAGCGCCGCCGCGTCCACCGGTTCGCCGGCGGTGAACTCGACCGGGTCGGACCAGTTGCTCGTCCTGCCCTGGGCGTCGGTGTACCGCACCCGTGCGCGGTAGAGGCGTCCGACACGCAACGGAGCCGGTGGAAAGGCCGCGTCGATGACCTGCTCGGCAAGCTCCCCTGAATCCCAGGCGGCATCGATCTCGTACGGTTGGGGCCGGTCGGTCCGGAAGGCGGGATGGTTGGTCCGGCTGATCTCACCGATGCGCCAGCGAAGGGAGCGGAAGGCTCCGGTGCCTTGGTATCCGGAAGCGCGGAAGGAGAGGCGATCGATGGGGAAGCCCGCGGGGCCGACATAACCGATCTGCGGTTTGGCAGGGCGTTGGGGTTCCACCGAGATCGTGTCGAGGGAGAAGGTCGGGTCGGTGGTGCGGTAGCGCAGGTAGTTCTTCATCCACTGCGCCATCCCGGCGAAGTCCCGCGTCGGCGTGCCACGCTGGTAGAAGCGCCCATGGCCGGCCTTCGAGAGGTTGACGATGGCCGTGTTGGTCATCAGGGGATTGTAGTCCCACTGCGCCCGGTCGGCGTCGAGGAGGCTGACGGCGTTCGTTCCACGCAGCAGCCGCACGTACTCGTCGATGAGCCGTCCGGCCTCGTCCGCGTTGATCAGGAGGTCGCGGAGTTCCCGGACCCGGTTCCGGAACTCCATCGAGATCGACGGGTACCTCGGGTTGACGGTCGCGAAGTCGGAGAGGACGCGGCTCTTGAACGGTTCGTCGCCACCCTGCTGACCTCCCCGGTACATGTTGTCCGCCCAGGTCAGGTCCAGGTCCCACGGAAGGACCTGCCACCGTCCGTCCCCGGGATTCCGGTAGTAGAAGTAGTTCTTCCCGTCGGCGATGTCGTAGTGGTGGATGGTCTGGAGGACGGCCTGGTAGTTGTAGTAGCTCGGGAGGTTCAGGTTCGTTCGCCACCAGGATTCGTTCACCCCGGTGGCCGGACCGAGGTAGGTGCCGAGGAACGACCTCAGATCCGAGGAATCCACCGGCCCTGTGGGACCGAGGTTGTTGGGATCCCCGAAACCGGCCTCCATCTTGTAGAGGTTTCCGTCCAGCAGGCCGTGCTCCTCGAGGAAGCGACTGTCGGGTTGTTCGAGGGCGAGATACAGCCCCCAGAAGTCGCCTGCGTACTGTTCGCCCGGGACGGATTCCAAGGCGTCGTCGACGATGCGGAACTGGACCGCGGTGGAATGGTTGGCGGTCTGTCCGGCGAGTTGGAAGAGGCGGAACCCGACGCTTTCGAAGAGGCCCTGTTCGCCGCGGAACTCGAAGTCGCCCTGCTGGATGCACGCGCCGAGGTTGAGCTTCGTCCAATCGGTGTCGAAGCGACGGCCCCAGTTGTCGCGCGCCCGGAAGTCGTGTCCGCGGTTGAAGTCGAACTTCCACATGTTCTTGCCCATGGAGTAGCGCCATCCGCCACCGCGCGGACGGAACCGGATGTGGTCGTACACCTCGCCGTCGTACACGAGCGTGCCGGTCCAGAAGTACTCGTCCCCGTGGGAACGGTCGAACCAGGTGCAGGCCTCGACGTCCTCGCGGCGTGCGACGAGGTGGTAGACGGGCAGGCGGTTCATCTCGGCTGCGTCGGCGGTGCGGACGGTGCCGAGGGCGGTCGCGGCACCGGGACGGACGGCGCCAGACCAGGCGGGCACGCCGTCGTAGACGAACCAGGCGAAGTTGCGTCCGGGATCGTCCGGGTACGGGGCGCGGACCTCGTTGCCCAGTCGGTCCCGGGCGACGATCCGGAACCGGACCAGACGTCGATGCACCTGGAGGGTGCCGGGAACGGTGGCGGAGTACACGTCGTCCGCAGCAATCGCGTCGCCATCCGCGGCGCGGTCGTTCATCGGGAGCGTAGTCCAATGGGCGGCATAGGCCGCGGAGTCGGCCCGGATGTAGGAACCGGGGTCGACCAGCTGGTACTCCAGGATCACGGAAGCGATGTCGTCCGGGTCCGTGGCCTTGATGGTGACGACGACGGGTTCACCGCCGCGGGGTTGTTTCGGGGTGACCGAGAGCTGCCGCATCGCGGGAGGAACCCGGGTATCGAGGACCGAGTTGGGGCGGCCGGGCGTGGGGCCTGCGACGGACGGTCCGATGACGACCGAGGCCCGGAGGTCGAAGAAGGCGTCCGAACTGCCCGAGAGCAGGATGTTGGCGATCTGGACCGCGATGGTGTTGGTGCCCTCGCGGAGGAGGCCTGGCGGGACGGAGGCCTCGAAGCGTTGGTACTCGTTGCTTTCGCGGGTGACGTTGGCGGTCCCGGTGTGGGCGACCTGTTCGCCCGGCATGCCCGACTGGGCGAGCAGACGACCGTTGACCCAGAGGTTGAATCCGTCGTCGTGCAGGGCCTCGAACACCATGCCCGACACGGCGGCGGCGTTGGTCACCAGGAACGTCCTGCGCAGGAGGAACTGGGTGTAGTTCCCGGCCATGTCCGCGAGCGGCGTGCGGATGAGGATCGACGGGTCGTAGCCGACCGGGGCCGGACCGGTGGACCAGGAGGTGTCGATGAAGCCGGGAAGGGTCCAGGCGGAAGCGGGCGAGGACGGCGCCGCGGTCCCCTTGAACAGACGCCAGACGGCGCCGGCGGGAAGGACCTCGCTGCGGGTCGTCGTCGCATCCCCACCGCGAACCGAGACCCGCCAATGGCCACCGAGGTCGTTGTCCAACGAGGGATGGATCAGCTCCATCGAGTAGCCGGGCGGTTCACCGACCGTGGGCCAGGGGAATCCGAGTCCGAACGAGACGGTGTCGACGGAACCGTTGGAGGCGTCGCGGAGGGTGACCCGGTCGCCGCGACCGGAGAGCCGGCCCGTCCAGGGACCGAAGGCGCCGTTGTGGCCGAACTTCGCGGCGAGGGCGGCGGGGTTTTCGGCGGCCACGGCATGGCCTCCGGCGGGGATGGTGGCGCCGGCCGGGAAGGTGAAATCGATCCCGCCGCCGAGCACCCAGCCGCCGATGTCGACCGCGGAGGGTCCGCGGTTGTGCAGTTCCACGAACTCCACCCGCTCCTGGTCCACGTCCGGCGCGGGGTGGATCTCGTTGATGACGACCTGTGCCTGAAGCCGGCCAAGGAACAGGAGCAGGGTCGAAACCGCTGTTTGGAGCTTCCGCATGGGACCCGGTGAATCTGGGTGACTCCAGACTTTGGCGCAATGGGCCGTCCCGGATCGGCGTCCGGATCAACGGGTGGCGCGGAAGGACGGCACGGTGGCCTGCATCCGGCGGAGATCGGCGACGTCGGCGGCCGAGCCGCGGGGCACCGGAACCGAGGAGTCGAGGTAGCCGGGGTCGGCGAAGAAGCGGGTCTTCAGGGTGCGGGAACCCTCGCGGATGACGGTGCCCCGCCAGCGGAAGGCCTCGGCATGGGAATCGGCGAAGCCGAGGGTCGCGGTGCCGCCGTGGCGGGAGCCGGGAAGGTTCCAGTGCTGGCTCTCACCGGTGCCCTCGGGCTCGATGCCGATGGAACCGTTCTGGTTCGACCATTCGTCCTCGTCCACGAAGACGCTCGCTGCGGCCGGTCCGGGTTCGAGGATCTGGGACTGACGGTAGACGGGGAAGGGGATCCTGGTCGGGTTGAGGTGGGCCACGCCGGTGCTCATCGAGAAGCTGCGGTTGCGCAGGCGCCGCGAGGCCACGACGCGAGTGCGGTCGGACGGGCAGCGGTAGATGCCTGGGCTGCGGTTGTAGGGCCAGAGGACACCGGTCTCGAGGCTGCGGTCGGTGGCGTCGACGCGGACGTCGCCGGTGATCCAGCTCAGGTTCTGGCTGACCAGCCCGGAGGCCTCATTGGGGGCGAGCGTGCCGGCGTTGTCGTCGGCATAGAGCTGCCAGGCGAGGGTGAGTTGGCGGGCGTTGCCGAGGCACTGGGTGGACTCGGCCTTGGTGCGGGCGCGTCCGAGCGCCGGGAGCAGCATCCCGGCGAGGATCGCGATGATGGCGATGACGACGAGCAGCTCGATCAGGGTGAAGGCGGCGGCCCGATGCGTCAGGGAACGCATCTGGCCGCGGAGCGGATCGGAAGCGTGCCGGATCATTGGACCGGCACGGCGCGGAGGAAGTTCTGGTCCGCGGTGGCCGGCAAGACACCCGGGGTGCCACCGGGAGCGGCGGACTGCAGGAAGAGCCCGGCGGGCTCGGCGAGGTTGGTGCCGCCGCGGACCTGGTAGACGGCGCCGGCGGTTCCGTTCAGGCGGAACCGGAGGAAGCCTCCGCCGACGGAGACGTCGGAAAGCGTCGCGGGTCCGCCGGCGACCGCGGCCGAGGCCTGGACGGTGTAGGCGTGGACGCCGTTGTTGGAGTCGAGGACGTAGAGACGTCCACCGCCGAAGTCGGCCGCGCCGGTGCCGTTGCCGTTGGCGTTCTTGAGCGGCAGGAGCTCCTGGTCGAGCAGGGCCGGGGCGGAGGACAGGTCGCCGAGGCGGGAGACCTGGACATTGTCCGGGTTGTCGAAGGAGAGCCCGGCGAGCAGGCCGGCGGAGGCGTCGACGGCGATCAGGCCGACGGAGGTCGGGTAGAGGCTGCCAGGGAGGTTGGTGCGCACCGTGGCGGCGGGCACGCCGGGTTCGAAGGCGACGTGGACCAGGGTCTGGCCGCTGGCGGTGCCCCAGACCGAGTTGCCGGCACCAAACGCCACGGACAGGCCGATGTTGCCGTTGCCCAGTGCGGCGGCGTCATAGACGGCGACCGTGCCGACCGCACCGGAGACGATGTCGACCACGGCGAAGGACTTGTGGGAGCGGGAGGCGAAGAGCAGTTGGGTGGAATCGCCGGAACCGCGGGCGTCCATGGTGTCGCCGAAGCGAACGCCAGCCGGGAGGCCGGTGACGGTGAGCACCGTGGGGCTGACCGTGGCGGAGTCGGACTCCCAGCGGTAGACCTTGAGACCGGTCGATCCGTCGGTGACGAGGTTGGCGACATAGACCGCACCGTCGTCGGCGACGGCGATCATGTTCATCACGAGCGTGCCGCCGGTGATGACGTTGACGCCGGCTTCGTCGGTGGTCTTGAGCTGATGGCGTTCGGCGCCGGTGGCGCCGTCGAGAACGACGATGCGGTTTCCGCCGGTGCGGGAGACGTAGAGGACGTTCCCGGTGGCCGGGTTGTAGGCGAGGCCGCGCTGGTTGTTGTCCTGGGCGACCGTGGTGCGTTCACCGGGGAGGATTCGCCACAGCGGGGTGAGCACCGGGGTGTTGACGGCCTGGCGGACGGTGAGGACGGCCGGGGCGGAGGTGATGGACTGGGCCGGGTTCGAAACGATGGCGGCGTAGGCGGCGGAAGCCGGGACGCCGAGGTTGGTCAGGGTGAGGCTGGCGGAAGTGGCGGACGGGATGACGACGCCGTTGGAAGTCCACTGGTACGAGAGCGGGCGGCTGCCGGAGGCGCCGACGGAGAGGGCGACGGTGGACGAGGCCCAGACGGTGGCGGAGGCGGGCTGGGTGGCGATGACCGGGGGCTCCACCGAGCGGACGACGGTGTAGGCGAGCAGGCCGTTGTTGGTGTCCAAGGCGAACACGGCGTCCGGACCGACGGCGACCGCGCCGGTGCCGTTGACGTTGGCCACGAGGTTCGTGGCGACGGGGTTGCCGGACTCGTCGGTGAAGACGGTGCGCGGGAAGGTCTGGGCCGTGCCGATGGCGAGGGGATCGGCGGGAATGGAGATGTCGTAGGCGCGGAGGGTGTGCGCCGCGGTGTCGACCAAGGCGAGGCGTTCGGCGCCGGGGCCGACGGCGAGCGGTCCCATGGCGGTTGGGATGGCGCCGTTGGCGTAGGTGGCGACGGTCCGGAATGTGCCCGCGGTGAGGTTCCAGTCGCAGCGGAGGGTTCCGGCGGTGCCGCCGCCGTCCGCGTAGAAGTCGTTGTCATTGCCGAACGCGAGGCCGATCCAGGGGGCGTTGGCGGTGAAATTCGCGGTCAGGACCGTGGGGCTGAAGGTGGTGCCGTCGGCGGTCCGGAAGAGGACCAGGTACTTGCCGCTGCGCGAGAGGGCTCCGAGCACCGTGTTGGTACCGGAGCCGCGGACGGCGAAGGAGTCGCCGAACCGGGCGTCGTTGCCGGTGGCACCGGTGGGAAGGACGGTGTCCATCGTGCCTTCCCAGGCGATGGTCGGGACGGTCTCGGGTTGGGCGGAGGCCCAGCGGTAGATCTTGAAGGGCTTCGACACCGCGAGGCTGAGGTTCGCGACATAGACCGCGCCGTCCGAGCCTGCGCCGGCGAGGTTCATAACGAAGTCGCCACCGGTGACCAGGTTGGCACCGGTCTCGTCGGAGGTGGAAAGCGTGCGGATCGGGACTCCGTTGGCCTCGTCGGAACCGTCGGAGCCGGTGGCGCCGTCGAGGAGGACCAGTCGGTTGCCACCGAGGCGGGAGACGAGGATGACCCGGTCGGTGACGGCGTCGTAGGCGAGGCCGCGTTCCAGGTTGTTCGTGCCGAGGTAGGATCGGCTCAGCGGCGCCAGCGACCAACGGGACTCAAGTCGGTCGGCCAAGGCGGTGAGGTTGGGAAGGACGAGGGCGGCCGCGGAAACGAGGGCGGGCCACCAGCGGGAGGTGTTTCGGGGTTTCATACTCGATGACGGCAATTCGGGGTCATCATCCAACCGAACCGGATCGAGTCAATTTGGCGGGTGCCAAAAGGAGCTCGTCGGACCCTCCGTCACCGCGGTTCCGGAACCGTCGGTGAGCCGGTCCGATTCGTCGGGGCGGCGTCGACCGGTGCAGGTTCGAGACCGCCGCGGCTGAGGATCCCACGGGCCTTCTCTGAACCCAGGAACTCGAGGAACCGCCGGGGTTCGGATCTCCCTTCGGCGCGGCGGGTGAGGACGGCTCCCTGGATGATCGGCGGATGGGAATCGAGGGGAAGGACCAGCTGGTGGCCGCGGCGGAGACGGTCCGGATGCCGGAGCGCCGAGGCGGAGACGATGCCGAATTCGGCGGCCCCGGATTCCACGAACTGGGCGGTCTGCGCGATGTTCTCGCCGTACACGAGGCGCGGGGTGAGGGAATCGAGGAGGCCTGCCTGCCTCAGGGCTTCGTTGGCCGCCCGGCCGTAGGGGGCGGTGGCGGGTTGCGCGATCGCGATGTGGGCGATCCCGGGCCGAAGCAGGTCCGCCAGCGAAGTGGGGGCGGCTTGGTTGGTAGAAGCGGTCCACAAGGCGAGGCGTCCCTGGGCATAGGGCCGGAGCGTCGCCGCGTCCGCCTGGCCGGATTCGGCGATCTTCCCCGGCAACTCCATGTCGGCGGAGAGGAACACGTCGAAGGGAGCCCCGCTGCGGATCTGGTTGGCGAGGGTCCCGGAGGCGCCGAAGGTTCCACGGACCTTGATCCCGGGATTCCCGGACTCGAAGGACTCCTTCAACTCGGGGAAGACGAAGACCAGGTCCGAGGCGGCGGCCACCAGGACCTCCGTCTCCGATGCGGCGTGCACGCCTCGGAGAATTGAGAGGCATCCGAGGATCGCGACGAGCCCGAGCCAGCGCCGGAGAACGGATGCCCGGGGTTTCACCACATCAGCACGGTGAGCTTCTTCGGGCCATGGGCTCCGAGCACCAGGATGCGTTCGATGTCGCCGGTCCGGCTTGGGCCGGTGACCAGGGAGATCATCGAGGGCCAGCCTTCGCCGTGGAGTTCGCGGATCCGCTGGAAGGCGTCGGTCAGGTCGCCGACGAGTTGGTCGCGGCGAGCCAGGACCACGTGGTGGGGTGGCAGCACGGAAAGCGCCCGGCCGCCGGTGGTCCGGCTGTTGACGACCAGCGTGCCGGTCTGGGCGACGAGCACGTCGCAGGTGGTGATCCCGGCGTCGCAACGTTCGAGATCCTCGGGATCGTAGCCGCCGTCGGTGGTCCGTGAAGGGATGCCGAGCGATGGGACCACGGCGTCGGTCAAGGCGGCGCGGTGGGTGGCGATCTGTTTCCAACCTTCCGCCGAGGCGATCCCGGACAACTTCGCGCGGGCGGCGGCTTCGTCGGCGAGCAGATGGAAGTCGGTCTTGAGGTCGGCCGAGGCCGCGGCGAAACGCCCGAGTTGTTCCTCGGGGGTGTCGCCTCCCGGGGGAAGCCAGGCTCGGGCCTGTTGGACCGGACGCAGGGGAATGCGTCCCGCCTGGGGAGCCGGGGCCGGGACGTCGTGATGTCCATGTCCATGGGAGCCCGGCCGTGGGGCGGGGACCCGGAGCGCCTCGCGGATGCGGGCGAGGATGCGTTCGCGGCCGTTCATCGGCGTTCCCTCCACCATTCCTTGAAGCTGACCGGGGCCACCGGCGGCAGCGTGCGTGTGGTCGTCCAGGACCGGACCGGATCCAGCACCGTGCCCTCGGTGGCCTTGCGCAGCGGTTCGAAGACGCGTCCGCACTCCTTGGCGAGGTGGTAGAGCGACGGGCTGTTCATGAGGAAGGCGTGCAGCCGCCAGGTGAGGCGTTCGAGGGTCGAAGGCTTCTCCGACGCGGCGTTGCGGCGGTTCTGGAGCAGATGGTGGTGCAGGTCGATGCGGACCGGGCAGGCCTCGGTGCAGGCGCCGCAGAGGGAGGAGGAGCCGCTGAGGTGCTTCCAGTCCTGGAGTCCGCGCAGGTGGGGCGTGATGACGCTGCCGACGGGGCCGCTGTAGGTGGTGCCGTAGGTGTGCCCGCCGACGTTCTTGAAGATGGGACAGACGTTGAGGCAGGCGCCGCAGCGGATGCAGTGGAGCGCGTCGCGTTGCTCCGGGTCGGCGAGCAGCTCGGTGCGGCGGTTGTCGAGCAGCACCACGTGCCACTCGGTGGGGCCGTCGGATTCCCCGGGCTGGCGGGGACCGGAATAGAGCGTGTTGTAGCCGGTGATCGCCTGTCCGGCGCCGGCGGTCGCCAGCATCGGGAGGAACAGGGCGAGGTCCTCCATGCGGGGCAGCACCTTCTCGATGCCGAGCAGGGTGATCATGGTGCGGGGCAGCGCGGCGGTGAGGCGCGCGTTTCCCTCGTTCTCGGTGATCGAGACCATGCCGGTCTCGGCGATGGCGAAGTTGGCTCCGGTGATGCCGACGTCGGCCGTGACGTACTTCCGCCGCAGGGCGCGGCGGGCGATCATGGTGAGCTCCTCGGGTTCGCGTGTCGGGGCGCTGCCCAACTCCTTTTCGAAGAGGTCGCTGATCTCGTCCCGCGTCAGGTGCATCGCGGGGAAGACGATGTGGTAGGGCGGTTCCTTGCGGAGCTGCACGATGAATTCGCCGAGGTCGGACTCGACGACCTCGAAACCGTCCTTCTCCAACGCCTCGTTGAGGTGGATCTCCTCGGCGGTCATGGCCTTGGACTTCACCACGCACTTCGCGCCGGCGTCGCGGATGATGTCCCGGATGAGGTCGCGGGCCTCGATGCCGTTGCCGCACCAATGGACCTTGGTGCCGCGCGACTCCAGCTTGTCGGCGAAGGAGACGAGGTGCTCGTCGAGGTGGTTGATCGCCTCCCACTTCGTCTCGGCGGCCGCCTGTCGGGCGGACTCCCAGTCGTGGAAGGCGGCCTTGCGTCTGTCGCGGGCGGACTCGTATTTGCGCAACGCGGTCTGGATCAGGCCGCGGTGGCGCAGGTTGCGGGTGATGCTGCCCGCGGCGTCGAGGAATCGTGCGGCGGCGGTGCTCATCGGGAGTCGAGGATCCGGGCGAGGTGGATCGTCTTCAGCGCGCTCCCCTGCCGGTCGAGGAGGCCCTGGACGTGCATGAGGCAGCTGGAGTCGTTGGAGACGACGTATTCCGCCCCGGTGCCGGCGGCGCTGGCGCACTTCACCTCGCCCATGGCGGTGGAGATCATGGGGAACTTCGCGGCGAAGGTGCCGCCGAATCCGCAGCAGGTGGCGGCCTCATCCATCTCGACCAGTTCGAGGTCCCGCACGTGGGACAGCAATTGGCGGGGGGCGGCGTGGATCCCGAGTTCGCGGAGGCCGTGGCATCCGTCGTGGAAGGTGACCTTCGCGGGGAACCTCGCGCCGAGGTCGGTCACGCCCAGGCGGTTCACCAGGAAGTCGGAGAACTCCCAGACCTTGCCGGCCAGTTCGACGGCCTCGGCCGACCGTGGCCTTCCGTCGTAGAGCTGGGGGTAGAAGACCTTGAACATGGCGCCGCAGGACCCGGAGGCGACCACCACGGCGTCGGTGCCGCGGAGGTGGTCCAGGGCGTTGTCGGCGACCTGGCGGGCCTCGTCCCAGTAGCCGGAGTTGAACGCCGGCTGACCGCAGCAGGCCACGGCCTCGGGGCACTGAACGGAATGGCCGAGCCGTTCGAGGATGCGGACCATGCTGATCCCCACATCGGGGAAGCAGGCGTCCACGAAACACGGTATGAACAACGTCACCTTCATCTGGCGGGAGCGGAGGAGTACAGGAGGTCAGCGCGGTGGAACAGCACCGATCCGCCGGAGGCGTCCGGCGGTGCGCACGTAGACGGCGTTGTCGACGACCGCGGGCGAGGCGAGGGTGCGTTCGCCGAGTTCGTTGCGGGCGACCACCTCGAAGGTCGGCGAGGCCTTCACCACGGTGGCCACGCCATCCTCGTTGACGAAGAGGATCCGGCCCTCGAAGAGCACCGGCGAGGCGGAGAAGCCGCCGCCGAGGCGTTCGTTCCAGAGGACCTTGCCGGTGGCCAGTTCGGCGCAGGAGGCGATGCCCCCGTCGGAGACGAAGTACACGTGGGTTCCGTCGGCGACAACCGATGGGGTGTTGGGTGCGCCCTTCGCGATCTTCCAGGCGATGGCCGAGTCCGTGGCGTCGCCGCGCGCGCCTTCCGGGCGGACGGCGATGAGGGTGGCCGTGTCGTAGCCGGTGCCGATGAGGAGCATGCCGCCGGAGAACACGGGCCGCGGAACTACCGAATAACCTTCGCCATACCGCACCCGCCAGAGCTCGGAGCCGTTGTCGGGGGAGTAGGCCGCGACGAATCCGCTTCCTGGGAGGATCACCTGGGTTCTGCCGCCGACCTCAACGGCCAAGGGCGTGCAAAAGGAGAAGGTCCTCTTCGCAGGGGTGTTCCGGGGAGTCTTCCAGCGGACCTTTCCGGTCGCGGCGTCGAGACCCACGACGAAGGGATCGCGGCCGCCGTCGCAAGAGAAGACGAGGGTGTCGCCGACGAGGGCGGGTGAGCCGCCGTTGCCGTGGATGGGAACGTATCCGAGGTCCGACTGCTGCCAGAGGTTCCGGCCATCGAGGTCGAGCGCGGCGGTTCCGAGATGTCCGAAGTGCGCGAAGAGACGTCGGTGGGCGGCGTCCACGAGGACCGTTGGGCTGGCCTGCCCGTTCTTGTCATGGATCGAGGGGAGCTTGCCCGTCTCCCGCGGCAGGACGGGTGTACGCCATGCGACGGAGCCGTCGGTGGTGCGGTAGGCCAGGACCTCGAGGCGAAGCGGTTCCTTCTCGCCGTCTCCGAGGGCGGTGGTGAGGAAGACGAGGCCTGAAGAGACCGAGGGAGAGGACCATCCGGCTCCGGGAACCTCGACGTTCCAGTTACCGGATGCGTTGGCGTTCCAGGTGATCGGAACGTTGGTGGCCAGGGAGACGCCCTGACGTCCTGGTCCTCGGAACTCGGGCCAGTCCGGGCTGGCGGCCACGGCGGCGGCGCACACCGGGATTAGGGCGAGGCATCTCATATGGTGGGAGCTTCGTGTAAATCGGAGCCGGCGCTCAACCGGCAAAAAGAAAAAGCCCCGCCGTGGAGGCGGGGCTTGAAAGCGGACCGAAGAGCCTCAGCGGACGCTCGTCGGCGGAACGAGCAGGATGAATTCGCCGCGGCGGTTCTTGCCCCAAGCGGCTTCATCATGGCCGAGTTCGGCGGGTTTGTCCTCGCCGAAGCTGCGGGTGATGACGCGGTCGGCGGGGATGCCAAGGTTCAGCAGCATCTCGCGGACGGAGAGGGCGCGGCGTTCGCCGAGCGCGCGGTTGTACTCCTCGGTGCCGCGCTCGTCGGTGTGGCCTTCGACGGCGACGCGGTTGTCGCCATGGCCCTTGAGATACTCGGCGACGGCGGCGACGTTGGCCTTCTGGTCGGACTTGACGGCCGACTTGTCGAACTCGAAGTAC
>CAMASJ010000102.1 GCA_945860685.1 Akkermansia muciniphila | reverse complement strand
GTACGTTCCGGCACCGGCGGCGAGGGCGTCAGCATGCCAGCGCTTGGCTTCCTCGACATGGCCAAGCAGTTCCTCGGCAAGACCGACTTCCGCGAGGAGCGAGGCTTCCCGGATCCCGGGGCCGAGACGCGCCCGGATCTCGGCGGACGCCGCCTCCAGGTCCTTGCGGGCCTCGTCGGCGCGGGACATCCCGAGCAGCGCACGACCCCGACGGAGCAGCCAGGAACCCCTCAACCTCGACGACGCCAACTCAGACTCGATCCGCGGAAGCGCCTCGGTCCAGCGTCCGGCGTCGAGCAGGGCGTCGATCCGTTCCACCTCGAGCATCCCGGAACCGGTGACGGCAATGGCCTCGTCGATGCGCTTCAGCCGCTCTTCGTGACGCCCCATCTCCCGCAGCAGTTGGCTGCGGCTGTGATGCCAATCCACGTTCTCCGGCTGCAGTCGCAAGGCCTCGGTCCAGTTCTCGAGCGCGGGCTCCGACCTGCCCTTGGCCGCCAACAGGCCCGCCTTCATGGCCAACAGCGCGGCCCGTTCGTCGGGTTCGATCGACTTCAATCCCAATCCGAGCTCCACGGTGGCCAAGGCCTCGTTCGTCTGCCCTTGGCCCTCCTGCACGCGGGCCAACTCGCGTCGTAGGCCCGGACGGTCCGTCTCCAGGCGGGCAGCCCGCTGGAGGTCGTTGGCCGCCTCCTTCAGACGCCCTAGGACCCGGTATTCGATCGCCCGCTGCAGAAGGCGTTCCGCGGATTCGCCGAAGCGGGCGATCTCGACGGTGATCTCCTCGATCTCGGCTTCCGGGCCTTCGTGCGCGAATCCCTTTCCGGACAGCGCGAGCAACAAAAGGAGCGTGCCCAGCCGTTGAGGCCAAGGGCGCATGCTAGTCCTCCGCCACCAGTTCCGGGTCGAGCCGGAGATCCTGCGACTCGCCGGCCGCGAGATGACATTCGATGGCCAGGACGTTGACGCCGTCCTTGACCGCCGCGCCGACGTTCCTCAGGTCCACGTAGACGCGACCCGAATCCTCCCGGACCGACACGCCCTGCGCGTTCCGGCCGGAGCTCCGCCCCACTCCCACCCGGGCCACCTCGTGTCCGTTGATGAACGCGACGAAGCCGTCGGAGTAGTCGATCCAGAGACCCATCTCGGTGATGCGGTCCGCCTGCACGACGTTGAATTCCCGACGGATCTGCAACGCACGCGGAGCGGCAGGACCGGAGGCCAGCGGCGTCGCGAACCTTCCTTCACCATGGCCGAACGGTGCCTTGCCGATCTTCCAGCCAGCGGAATCGAATCCAGGGCGGGTCCAATCCGATCCACCCGGAAGTGGTCCGGGGCGGAAGCTCCATTCCGCGCCGGCGGCCACGAGCACCCGGGTGTCGAGCGGGGCTTCGTTGGGAACCCGCGGAGATGAGGCCGGCCTCTTGTACTCTGGCGGTTGCCATGGGAGGGAAAGCCGTTGCACGGGAACCTTCCCCGACTTCACCAAGGCGAACGTGTCCCGCTCCGTCCCGTTGAGGTTGATCATCCGTCCGCGGAGCGTGTCGCCGTCCACTTCAACCAGAACCGACCCGTGCTCGACGATCGTGCGCCGCATGATTGGGCTGGTCCCGTTGCGACCCAGCCTCGCGCCGGCGTTGCCGGTCACGACATGAACCACACCGGCATGTGCGGTGAGACCTGCGCTCTTCCGATAGGGGCCGTCCCCGGCCGGATCGCCGTCGCCGTCGTCGAGCACGAACGTCTCCGCGGTCGTGGCGTTGGTGGAATAGGCGCCGTCGATCAGCATCGACCGCTCATAGACGTGGGAATGTCCGGTCAGGACCAAGTCCACGCCACCCGCCTCGAGGATCGGCAGGATGTGATGCCGCATCTCGATCAGGTCCTTCTCCTTGTCGCTGTCGTGGCTTCCCTTGGTGTAGGGCGGGTGGTGCCAGAACGCGACCAGCCAGTCGGACTTGGCCTTCTCGAGGTCCGCCTTGAGCCACCGCGCCATCGCGCCGTCCGGCTTGCGGTCGAGGTCGTGGGAGTCGAGGCAGATGAAGTGGATGTTCCCGTGGACGAACGAGTAGTAGGCCTCGGTGCCGGAAACCAAGCCGCCGGACTCGGCACGGGTCGGGACGACGTAGGCGTCGTAGTAAGGTCCCACGCCGGTCGCCCCCTTCGAGGTGTGTCCTTCGTGATTGCCCATCGAGGGCCAGCACACGGTGTTGCGCAGCAAGGGCGCGTAGCTCTCGAAGTAACGAGTCTGGAACTCCACGTCCCGGCCAGTCCCATAGGCCATGTCGCCGACATGGATCCAGAAGTCCAGCGGACGCCCGTCGGCCTGGACCGACTCCCGCATCCGGTCGAACACGGTCTTCTGCGCGGACCTGCCCGTGCCGCCGTCGCCGATCACCCAGAAGCGGTACGGACGCCGCGTGCCGGGTTCGGGCTGGGTGCGGAAATGGTGCTCGGAATCGGCCGGGGTCAGTCGGCGTGTGCCGTCGTAGACCGCGTAGTGGTAGGTGGTGTCCGCCTTGAGGCCCTTGATGCGGGCCTCGTACTGGAAGGTCCCGATCGGCGCGCTGTGAAGCTTGGGCAACCCGAGGTTCCGCGAGGTGCGAAGGGGCTTCCACCGCTCGGGGATCTCCTGCTTGTCGGTCCCGAGCGACGCACGGACGGTGATGTCGGAGGCCGAGACCTCGCCGTCCAGGTTGGAAGGATCGGTGCCGAAGCGGACCACCGGTTCGACCGGCCCGTCGGTGCGCCAGACGACATGCATCCGGGTCGGCGACGCGGACTGCACGTAGGGCAACCGGGAGAAGGGCGGCTCGGGGTTCGCCGCCAGGCCGACAAGGGCGAGGGCGAACAGGAAGGGAAGGGTTCTAAGGGACATCGGCTTCAAGGGATCGGGTGGTGGCCTCGCAGTCGGACGCGGCATCGTTTCCGGATCAGCGTCGGGAGGAAAGCCGTTCCCGCAGGAGTCGGAGTCGGTTCTCCCACGAAAGCCAAGCGGCATCCCAGTCGGGTCCGACGAGGCGGGTCTTGGCGGCGGGAAGCAGTTCGTCGAGCGCGGAAAGCTGCTGGCGGGCGGCTTCACGGTTCCCCCAACGGACCAACTGTTCCGCGAAGTGGAGCCGGTTCTCCGGATGGATCGGATCGAGTTCCACGGCGCGGGCCAGGTGACGGCGCGCCTTCTCACGGGAACCGATGCTGAGCGGCGGGCGCGGGCATTCCGCGAAGAGGATGCCGAGCGACCGATCCGGCCCCGCGTGATCCAAGGTCTCGTCCAGCGTCCTCGCCGTCGACCAGGCGACCTCCATCTGGCGGACCAGCTTCAGGGCGCCGAAGGTGCGCGTCTGCGCCAGTTGGCCGAGGTTCATACCGAGGTAGTAGTGGAGGGCGGCGTTGGCCGGCGAGCGCTCCATGGCGGAACGGCAGGCCGCGATCCCCTCCTCCGCCACCGAGGACTTGGCGGGCCCTTCCGGCAAGGCCTCGGCACGGTCGAAGCAGGTCCGCGCAAACTCGACCACGACGGCCGCGTCCTGCCCCTGCTCGCGGAACACCTTTCCGGCGGACTCGTAGGCGGCCGTTCGGCGACGCACCTCGGCAGGCATGAAGGAGGCCTCCGCGGCCGTGAGATCGACGGCGCAGACAGCGGCCCAGAACAGGAATCCGGCGCCAACGGCCGACAGGTTTCCAAGCGAACGACGAGCGGGCATGAGCGATTCTCGGCCAGCCGCGGTCTCCGGATCAAGCGACGTTCCGGCGACAGCCATTTTCCCGGACTTGGCTCGGTGCCGGTTCCGTCACAGTCTTTCCCATGCGCCCAAACCGCCTGCTTCCGTGCCTGGCCGCGATGTTGATCCCGATGACGGCACCCGCACTCCGCGCGGAATCGGCCATCCAGGCCGGTGAACTTCTCCAGCACACCCGCGTCCTCGCTTCCGACGAATTCGAGGGTCGAGCGCCCGGCACTCCCGGAGAGGAGAAGACGGTCCAACACATTTCCGGACAGTTCCAGGCCCTTGGTTTGAAGCCCGCCGGTCCCGGAGGTTCATGGACCCAAGACGTGCCGATCGTCGGCATCCGAAGCGAGGTGGATTTCCGCATGGACGGCCAGGCGCTGGGACGTCCGCAGGATTTCGTCGCCTGGTCCCCGGAAACCGGTCCGGTGGTCGAGGTGCCCGAGACCGACATGGTCTTCGTCGGATACGGCGTGCACGCCCCGGAATACGGTTGGGACGACTTCAAGGGGGTGGATGTGAAGGGGAAGACGGTGGTGATCCTGGTCGGGGATCCGCCGGTCCCCGCGCCGGGCAAAGGGGGCGGCTTGGATCCGGCGATGTTCAAGGGCGAGGCGATGACCTACTACGGCCGCTGGACCTACAAGTTCGAGGAGGCCGGACGTCGCGGCGCGGCAGCCGCGTTGATCATCCATGAGACGAAGCCGGCCGCCTACCCGTGGTTCGTGGTGGTCAACAGCTGGGGACGGGAACGGTTCGACCTCGCCGACGACACGTCGCCACGCACCCGCATCGCCGGCTGGATCAGCCTCGAACGGGCACAGGGACTCCTCGCCGCCAACGGCACCTCCTACGAGGCGATGAAGTCGGCGGCGGTGCGGAAGTCATTCCGGCCGGTGCCCCTGAAGCAGAAGGCCGCCTACACCTCGCGCCAAGACCGGCGCACCGTGAAATCCCGGAACGTCCTCGGCCTGCTCGAAGGGCGGGACGCGGCGAAGCGGGACGAATGGGTGGTGTACAGTTCCCATTGGGATCACCTCGGACGGGACACCAAGCTCCCCGGGGACGGCATCTACAACGGCGCCGCCGACAACGCCATCGGCGTGGCCGGCCTGCTGGAGTTGGCCGAGCGCTTCGCCCGAGACGGGAAACGTCCCCGCCGAAGCCTCCTCTTCCTCAGCGTGACCGCCGAGGAGCAAGGACTGCTGGGATCCGCCTACTACGCGGCGAACCCGGTCCATCCGCTGCAGAGGACGCTGGCCAACATCAACATGGACGGCCTGAACCAGTGGGGCCGCACGCGGGATGTGCGGGTGGTGGGTTTCGGGAGTTCGTCGTTGGAAGACGTCCTGAAGCGGGAAGCCCGCCGGCAGGGACGGGTCACCTTGCCCGAGACCCATCCCGAGCGTGGAACCTTCTACCGCTCGGACCATTTCGAGTTCATGAAACGCGGGGTTCCCGGTCTCTACGCCAAGTCGGGCATCGACTACCGCGACAAGCCAACTGGGTACGGGGAAGGAAAGGTCAACGAGTACATCGACCGTGACTACCACAAGGTCTCCGACGAGGTGAAACCCGACTGGGACCTCTCCGGGGCGGTCGAGGACCTGGAGCTGCTGCACGCCGTGGGTTGGCGGATCGCCGAAGACCGGCGATGGCCGGAATGGCGAAAGGGTGCGGAGTTCCGGGCTGCCCGGATCCAAAGCCTGGCTACCCCCGCAAGCCGTTAACGCCTTGACTTCCGCCGCTTCCTGAAGCCCTTTTACTGCGTGTCGAACTGCAGGCTCACTCCCTCCTTCATTAGTCTCCTCGGTCTCCTGACCGTCGGGTCCAAGGCGGCGGAGTTCATCGATTTCGAGTTGGATCCCACTGGGGCCTTCTCAAACGGGTCCTCGAGCGTCGATTCCCCGCTGGTCACCTTCTCGAACCTTTCTTCGGGAAATGGCCTGGAAATCTTCAACAGCGGATTGGGCAATACCATCGGCCAATCGCTGGTGGTGTTTCCGGAGTCGACCGGTGTCACGCTGCAGATGGATTTCAGCGTCCCGATCTACTCGTTGAGCCTGATGTTCGGCAACGACGACCCCCTCCTGCTGGTCACTGGAATGGGATCCGGATCCGACGATCTGGCGGTGCTGAACCTCTTCGACGGTTTGACGCTGCTCGAGACCATCACCGTCACGCCGAACGCGAACATCACGATGGATCAGACGATCTCGTGGATCCACAGCGGCACCCCGGCCAACCGTGCCGAGTTCTTCTACGGCGACAGCAACGCGAACCCGATCGATCTGATCGAGACCGTGGACAACATCGCGTTTTCGACCGCGGTGCCGGAACCTTCCACCTACGCCGCGATCGCCTTCGCCAGTGCGGTAGGCGTCTGGAGCTGGCGTCGGCGCAGGAAGGCCTGAAGATCCCCTTTCCTCCACGACGCCACCGGTCCTTCCGGTGGCGTTTTTGTTTCCCTCAGACTCCCGCGGCCTTGCTCCGCCTCCGAAGACTCCCGTAACGTTCCACCCCAGAATTCATGAAGGTTTATCTCGATGGACAGCTAGTGGACGAAGCCGATGCCAAGGTGAGCGTCTTTGATCACGGCCTGCTCTATGGCGACGGCGTCTTCGAAGGCATCCGGATGTACCACAACCGGATCTTCAAGCTCCGCGAACACATCGAACGGCTCTACTGGTCAGCCAAGGCGATCCTCCTCGAGATCCCGATGTCCCCGGAGGAGATGATGCAGGCCTGTCTGGAAACCTGCCGCGCCAACCAGCTTCGGGAAGGCTACATCCGCCTGATCGTCACCCGCGGACGCGGCACGCTGGGACTCGATCCCCGTCGCTGCCCGAAGCCCTCGGTGATCATCATCGCAGCGACCATCCAGCTCTATCCGGAGAAGGTCTACAACGAGGGCATGACCATCGCCACCGTCCCCACCACGCGCATGCTGGTGAACTCGGTGAATCCCGCGATCAAGTCCCTGAACTACCTGAACAACATTCTCGCCCGCATCGAGGCCAACCTCATCGGGGTCGAGGAGGCGATCATGTTGAACTCGGAGGGCTACGTGGCCGAGTGCACCGGCGACAACATCTTTGCGGTGCAGAAGGGCCGTCTCTTCACCCCGCCGTTGAGCGCAGGAGCCCTCTACGGGATCACCCGGAACACGGTGCTCGACTGCGCCCGCGAGTTGGGCATCCCCACCGCCGAGCCGAACCTGACCCGCTACGACCTCTACATCGCCGACGAGATGTTCCTGACCGGCACCGCCGCGGAGATGGTGCCGGTGGTCAAGGTGGACGGACGGGTGATCGGAACCGGCCAGCCGGGTCCTATCACCGCGAAGCTGCTCGCCGCCTTCCGCGAGAAGACGCGGCACGACGGCGAGATCATCTTCGCCTGAGCCGAGCGACCTTTCCGAAGAAGCAAAACGGGCCGTGGAACTCCGGATTCGTCCGGGGATTCCACGGCCCGTCTTCGCGGGTGCGTCAGGAATGGCGTCTCAGAGCGGGCGCCAGTTCACGTAGCGGTAGCGGTCCCAAACCCAGCGGAAGTCCGGGTTCCGGGAATTGCCGCCTGCCCAGAAGAAGCTTTCGCGGCCGGCCGCGGAATCCTTCGCCGCCTTGACGGTCGCGGCGTCGATCCACTTGTGGCTCTCCGCGTGGCCGTCCTGGAAGCCCACCGTGCTGACCTGTCCATGGAAGATGGAGAACGGGTCGACCCAACCCGGAGGCTGGACGTTGATCACCCACGTTCCGAGGTTGGAGCCGCGGGGATCGGCCTCCTCGACGAAGACCATCGATTCGGAGGCGTTCTCGATCTGGGCCTCCTTCTTGTAAGGGGTCGCGGAATCCCACCCGATGCCGGCCATGCCGTTCGCCTTCGAGTAGCTGTCAAACGCCCATCCGAAGCCGGGCCGGAGCTTTGTCCGAGTGTCTCCGGGACAGTGATAGACCTGGTAGGTCGGGCAGTACTTCTGCAGCGGGGTGTTGCTCATCCCGGCGAAGACACGGCGAAGGGCCTCGGCCTGGCTGATGCCCGCCGTGATCCCGGGAGTCGGACCGCGCCAGTATCCACCGCCCGGGTGGTCGATGGTGGTGGCGCCAACCTGAAGCTGGGTCGGCATCAGGTAATCCTGGTTGTCGGTGGAATACATGTTCCACCCGAGAAGCAGCTGCCGGAGGTTGCTCACGCAGTTGGCGCCAGTGGCCTTCATGCGGGCCCGTCCAAGGGCCGGCAGCAGCATGCCGGCGAGGATGGCGATGATCGCGATCACCACCAGGAGCTCGATCAATGTGAATCCGTTCCGACGTTTGGGGGATTGGGGGAGGTTCATGGGTCGGGATGTCCCGTCCCCATTAGCGTCTGAGCCGGACAAGGAAAGCCTGAAATCGGCCGAGGTGGCGGAATGCCTAGCCGACCGACCGGTAGAGCGCCTCGAACGAGGCTGCGTCCACGGGGCGCGGATTGAATCCGCCGGTCCATTGCCGGGCAGCGTCCGCGGCCAATAGGGGGACCATGGCGGAATCGACTCCGGCTTCGGCCAGCGTGGCCGGGATGCCGGCCACTCGGCGCAGGTGTTCGAGATGTGCGACAAGCCGGTCGACGGCAGCTGTCTCGGAATCGGCGACGGAGACCAGACCGGCGGCCAAGGCGATTTCCCGGTAGCCGACCCGGGCGGACTCAACCTCCGCGTTGAACCGCACCACGGCCGGCAAAAGCAGCCCCACCGCCGCGCCGTGCACCACGCCGAACCTCGCCGTCAGCGGATTTGCCGCCGCATGTGCGGCGCCCAGCATGGAGTTCTCGATGGCGATGCCCGCCAAAGCGGCGCCGAGCAGCATTCGGCCGCGCGCCTCCAGGTTCGACGGTTCCGCGAGGACGACCTCCAGCGCACCCGCACAGAGGCGGAACGCCTCCCGCGAATGCATCTGCGACCAAGGGGTGCCCCGGGTGGTCACCGCGGACTCCACCGCATGGACCAGGGCATCCGTACCGGTCAGCGCGGTGACCCGGCGCGGCTGGGACACCGTCAATTCGGGATCCAGCAACGCCACCCGGGCCGCTGCCTTCGGATCCAGGCAGGCCATCTTCACATGGGTCGCCTCGTCGGCGATCAGGGCCGCGCTCTGGCATTCGCTGCCCGTTCCCGCCGTGGTCGGGACCGCAATCAACGGGAGCATCGGCAACCGGGCTTTCCCGACCCCGTGGTAGTCCTTCATCTCGCCACCGTTGGTCAGGATGAAGTTGGCTCCCTTGGCTGTGTCCATCGAACTACCCCCACCCAGTCCCACCAGGAAGTCGACACGGCCGGCCCGGGCCGCCTCGACACACCGGGAGACATCCAACGTGGTGGGGTTCTCCCGGACCGCGTCGTACAGCACGACAGACATTCCCGCTGCCTCCAGCGACGCGGTCGCCCTGGCCACATGCCCTGCCGCCACGATGCCTCGATCGGTCACCACCAGGGCCCGTGTCGCACCCAATTCCCTCGCCAGGGCACCCACCCGATCCAGGACCCCGGGGCCGAAGACCAAGCGGGTCTTGGGATTGCTGTCAAACGGGGTCGGAATCATGCGCAAGACCAAGACTCGGCGAGGACGCGAGATGTTCAAGCCGCGGACGCGGCGAAGTTCGACGCAAGCGCCGGACGCAAGCGCGGTTTTCCCTGAAACTTTCCGGCGGCCGGGGGTGTGGTGGTACACCGAATGAACGTGAAATCACGACTCCCCATAACCCTTGCCGCCCTTTCCGCCCTCTCCGTGGCCGGATGCATCAGCCACCACGAAACCGTCTACCGCGATGTCGAGCGTCTGCCGGTCTCGTTCGAGAACGACTCGGCCGCCCGGAATTTCTACGAGGCCCTGGAACGTCGTCGCAAGGTCCGCTCCGGCAATGAGACGCGCACCGAGTTCCACATCCCGGTGGTGTTCGACCACGAGGTGAAGACGGTCACTGGCCCCAACTCCGCCTTCAACGACGCCGTGCGCGCCGCCGACACCGACCGCGACGGCAAGATCACCGAACAGGAAGCCCGCATCTTCGCGGACCAGAACCGCTGAGCCGGACTATTCCCAAATAGTTGAGGAGAGGCCTCACACAGGACCGCAAAGACTCTGACGGAGAACCGGATCCGAATCCGAATTGGCAACCACCGGACGGCGATCGCCACACCCACCGGAAAAGCCCTCGGTTCCCTTGCGGTTCCTTCGCGGCTTGGCGCCTTGGCGTGGGTCTCCCCGCTTGCATGAGTTGGCTTGGGCCCGAGGCCGCCAAGTGGTCATTGCCCCGGCGTGGGGCCTGATTCCATACTCGCGCCCATGCTGATTGCTGCCTTGCTGGCGGCCGCGGATCCGACCAACGGGCCCGCGGCGGGATCCTCCGCCGCCGGGCCGGCGGAGGCGCCGGGTCTCGGCCTCCTCTTCTGGCTGCTCCTGGTGCTCGCCGGCATCGCGGTGTCCGTGATCATCGAACGCCTGCTCTACTACCACCGGGTCCAGATCGACTCCGCCCAGTTTCTCGCCGGGGTGAAGAACGTTCTCCGCCGGGACAACGTGATCGAGGCGGTTTCCATCTGCGACGCCACCCCGGGACCGGTCTCCCGCATCGTCAAGGCCGCGATCCTCAACCGCGACGCGGGACGCGATCGCATCGAGGAATCGATCCAGGAGGTGGGTCTAGTGGAGGTTCCGCGCCTCGAGTCGCACCTGACCGTCCTCGCCACGCTCGCCCAGGTCGCCCCGTTGATCGGGCTGCTCGGAACGCTCAGCGGCATCGGCGGCACGTTCCGCGAACTCCAGACCGGCAGCGGGTTCGCGACCCCGATCGACCTGTTCGCCGGCGTCTGGCAGGCGCTCTATTCCGCGGGCCTCGGCATCGCCATCGCTGTGGTGTGCTATACCGCCTACAACTACCTGGTGAGCCGGGTCAAATCCGTGGTGCACGACATGGAGCGGGCTTCGAAGGAGGCGGTGAAGATGGTGGCCTTGGCCCCGGACTCCTCCCCCGCGCCCATCCGCGCCAACTGACACACCTCACGGTTGCCCGAACCATGGCCAACTTCCAGAGGAACCTGCTTCCACTCCGTGGCCAATTCGACCTGGCCCCCCACCTCAGCGTCGTATTCCTCCTGCTGTTCCTCATCGTGGCCGGTGGACATCTGATCCTTCCGACCGGGACCCGGATCGAGCTCCCGCAAGGCGGCGCCAGAAAGCCCGCTTGGGACGGGATCCCCTACCTCGTGGTGGCCGTGGATGCCAATGAGCAGTGCTACTTCGAAAACCAGGTCTACCCGAACCTCGCCCTCCTGCGTGACCGCCTTGCTGCCCGCAGCTCCGGTCCGCGCGGTCCCAGGCGTCTCTATCTCGAGGCCGACCGACGCGTCCGCCACGGACGTCTGACCGAACTCGGGGATCTCGCACGCGAAGCCGGCCTCACCGAGATCCTGCTGGGAACCACAACCGGTTCCCCATCCCCGTGAAATCCGATCCGGAACAGTGGGACCGCTCGAGGTGGCTGTCGGTGATCGGAGCCGCGGTTTCCCTTCATCTTCTCGGAGCCTGGGTGTTCGCCGCACGGCTTCCGATCCCCGCTCTTTCCGAAGTCGGTCCGACGATCCGCTTGGGATGGTCTCCGGCCGCTCCCGACCTCCTCTCCGGTTTGGCGGCGCAGCCGACCCTGTTCGCCCTCCCGGAAAGGTCCGGATTCGGGGCGGACGCCGCCCGCGCACTTCCCAAGGTCGACTACGAGATCTCGGGCCGTCGCGATGTCCTCGGATTCCTCGGGGCCGGACCGGACGGATCCCGCCTTGGCCAGGTACCGCGTCTGCCGCGGCCGGTACCCGCCTTCCGGAACGATCCTCCAGCCCCGGAGTTCATGGCACCCACCAACCGGATCGCCGCCAGCCGCGGGTTGGTCGAACTGTCCATCCCGACCTCGCTCGGGGAACCGCTTCGCGACATCGAGGCTCCCGCTTGGACGGGACAGGATTCCCCGCAGCCCACACGCATCGAGTTCGCGGTCAACCGTTCCGGAATCGTCGTGACCGCCAGGACAACGCTGTCCTCCGGCTCGCGTGAGGCGGACGCCGCGGCGCTCGCGGCCGTGCGGACAATCCGGTTCCGACCGCGGACAGCAAGCCCCGGTGCTGGCCTCCTAGCGCCGGAATCGTTGATCTGGGGCCTGGTGACCCTGCATCCGGTCAGCGCCCCCGCGGCCCCTGCCCAAGAACCTGCCGGCACTGCCGTCGCTCCTGCTCCAGCACGCTAGGGCCCGCCATGGACGTCCTCGCCCTCACCAGCATCTGGATGACCCTGATCGTCGCGGCGGTGGGTGCCTTCTCGATCCTCGGGGAGTTCCGTCGGAGACGCATCGGCGCCGACGTTTCCCAAGACCGGGTCTTCCGCTGCGTCCGCTGCACCTCGGTTTACACGGACGACGGCGAGGTGGAGCGCAGTCGCTGTCCGCAATGTGGGAAGACCAACGAGGCCTTCCGCTTCTAAGGCGGATGCATCCAAAGGGAAGCCTCACGCCAAAGCGCGAAGCCGCGAAGGGGAACTGCTTTGGGTGAGGATCGCGATCGCACCACGATCCCTGTTTCGTCCAGACAGGACGGGCCGCCCAAACCCGACTTCCGACATCCGATACCCGACGCATAGCCGCAATCGGCAGCGACTTTGCGTTTTGGCATGGCATCCCGGTTCGCTCCAATGAACCGGCTGCCGTTGCGTCGGGTTGCGGCCGTCGTGGATCAGGATTTCTCGACGTTGGCGGGGCCGGTCTTCACCTCGATCACGTCATGGGGCGACGCTTCCCGCTGGCCCGCTGGGCTGACCCGGATGTATCGGGCCCTTGACCGGAGCTCGGGGAGGTTCGGCGCTCCAAGGTATCCCATGCCGGACTGGATCCCGCCGATCATCTGGGCGACGACCGAATCCAGGGACCCGGCCACTTCCTTCAGCGCCTCGATGCCCTCGGCGGCGGCCTTCCGGGTGGTGTCGGCGGCATGACCATAACGGGCGGCCGATCCCGCCTTCATCGCCGCATGGCTGCCCATGCCGCGGTACTGTTTGTACAGCTTCCCGTTGATCTCGACGATCTGGCCGGGGGCCTCGGGGCATCCGGCGAAAAGGCCGCCGCAGATCACTCCCTGGGCGAGGGTGAGCGCCTTGACGATGTCCCCGGACTTGGTGATGCCGCCGTCCGCCAGCACAGTGACGCCGAGCGCGGCCGCGGCCCGGGTCGTCACATGGAGGGCGGTCAACTGCGGGATGCCGACACCGGCGACGATCCGGGTCGTGCAGATGGATCCGGGTCCCTGCCCGACCTTGATGACATTGGCGCCGCTGGTGGCGAGGAATTCGACTCCGGCGGCGCTGGTGACGTTGCCCGCGATGATCGGAAGCCGCGGAAAGGCGTCCCGGACCAGTCGAACCACCTCACCCACACCCTTGCTGTGGCCGTGCGCCGTCGAGACCGCCACGCAGTCCACGCCACGGTCGAGCAGCGCGGCGACGTGGCCGAGAACCCTGTCACGGTCGATCGAGCC
>CAMASJ010000101.1 GCA_945860685.1 Akkermansia muciniphila | reverse complement strand
GGCGAGTTCGGAACCCGGGACGGCGGGACCCAGTCGCCTGCGGAGATCCCGGAAGCGGACATCCCCGAGCCGCAGCAGCGCGAGGCACCCCGCCTCGAGTTCGGCTGGGACCGGGGCGGTTGATTGTTGCACCAGTCGGAGCACCAGGGCATCCGCCTCCAGCACGCGGAACGCACGCAGAACAAGGGTCCGGTCGGCGCGATCGCTACCGGAAATCCGGAGCAGCCCAAAGCAATGGTGGAGCAGTTCCGCGGACTCCGCGGGCGAAGCCGGCGGCCGCAGCAACCGGTTGGAGACGGCGCCGCGGAGGTTCGATGGATCCGCGGGAGCATAGGCCAGCGCGGAACGCCACAGGATGGCGGCCCCGTGCGGGTCTCCGGCGGCCTCGAGACGGGTGGCCCGGTTCCGGAGGAGTCCGGACTCGACGCGGTGGAGCAGGCTGGGGCGGGGCAGGGACAACCCATCAGGCAAGGTCTGGGTACCCCAGGACGGGATAGACAGGCCGAGCAGGATCGCGAGCAGCATCGTCGCCGCAGCGGACCAGCGGAAGCGGGGTTCCACCCACAGTTGGCGCAGCAGCGGCCAGTCCTCCAGCAGTCGAACCGGAGCGCCGATCGTCTCGGGTGGGTTGTGGACGAAGCGGGCGCGACGCATCCGTCATCATTCGCCTGGCTGTGCTGGCTGGAGGAAACGGGCGAGCGAGGCGCACCGGGATCAAGCCCATTGGCAACAGAAGGGAACCCAACGGAATGCCGGCAACGGAAGCGGCGGATCGGGGAAGGAACGCCGACCGGAATGGAGATGGTGCGCGATGCAGGGTTCGAACCTGCGACCCCTACCGTGTCAAGGTAGTGCTCTACCACTGAGCTAACCGCGCGTGCCGAAAGGCGGCCGGGACGTTAGGAGGCACACGGAATCTCGCAAGGCTTTTGTTCCGAGAGTTTGCTTTTTCCGGAACCGCTCCCTGCCTAATCTGCCCACCGATGAGCGCCTATTCCACCCGGTACTACGAGGGTCTGAAGGAGGATTCTTCCGCCTCCGCGCGCGAGGTGGTGCCCCTGGTCCTCGGTCTCTTTCCCGCGAAGTCGGTCGTCGACGTCGGCTGCGGTTCCGGCACCTGGACGCGCGCCTACGCGGATGCCGGCGCCGAGGCCCTGGGGATCGACGGCGACATCGTGCAGGTCGACCAGCTGCTGATCCCCCAGGACCGGTTCCTCCGTCGCAACCTGATGGAGCCGCTCCGGCTCGACCGAACGTTCGACCTGGTCAACTGCCTCGAGGTGGCGGAACACCTCGACCCTTCCCGCGCGGATTCCTTCGTCGAGGACCTGTGCCGTCTGGGCGACGTGGTGGTCTTCAGCGCCGCGATCCCGGGGCAGGGCGGCACCCACCATGTGAACGAGCAGTTCCAGAGCTATTGGCAGGAGCGGTTCCGTCGGAACGGATTCCGGGCACTGGACTGCCTGCGCCACCGGATCTGGGGCAACGAACGGGTCGCCTGGTGGTACGTGCAGAACCTGTTCGTCTTCGTCCGCGAGTCCCGTCTCGGGGCGTTCCCGGCGGCCGTGGCCGCGGACCGACCGTGGCCCGCCGACCTGGTCCATCCGAGGGCCTACGTCACCGCCACGGTGCCGTCCCAGATGTCGCCTCGGATGTTGAAAGAGGTCCTGCGGGCGATGCCCCATTTCCCGGCGAAGATCCTCCGCCACTTCGGCCGTTGACCGGCGACGTCCCCGGCCGGCTCGGCTCTCATCGATCAGGCCGCCGAAGTCGCCTTCGCCCCCTCCTCGCGGAGGACCAGTTCCACCTGCTTGTCCAGGCGCGTGAAGACGAAGGTGCGGTGGACGGTCCGGCTCGAAACGACCGCCCGCACGGCGGCGCCGCGGTTCTTGGCGGCCTTGATCAGCGAGACGAGGAAGTTGAGCCCCGCGGAATCCACCATCCGCGCGTCGGTCAGGACGAGTTCCATCACGTTCCAGGTCCCCGAGTGGATGGCGGTCGATTCCAGCAGGCGGAGCGATTCCGCACGCAGGGGGGATATGGTGGTGGAAAGAATGTCGCCCTCGATATGGAGCGTCAGGGTCGTGGCGGTGAGTTGGTGTTTCATGGGGACGCGGGCAGTGCTTCGGGTTCGAAATCCATGGTCATCCAGGCGCCGTTGCGCTCGACCTGGATCGAGGTTGGGAAATTGTGGAGGAAGGCCAATCCGCGGTGGCGGTCGTCGAGGTTCTCGGCCGCCGCCATGTTGTGGCCCTTCCAGTCGAAGTCGTGTCCTTCGCCGGGATCCTGGATCACCACGCGGATGGCGGTGGATCCGGTGCGCCTACGGACCTGGATCCGGGCCCGCAATGCGGGATCCTTCCGGCATCCGTGGGCCAGCGCGTTCAGCACCGCCTCCCGCAGGCACAGGATGATTTCGTACATCCGGTCGTCGGCGAGGTCCGGGACTCCCATCCGCAGGCTCCATTCCCAGTGGCTTTGGAGGGAATCGATGTCGGCCACCTGCCCGCCGTGGTACGTGGTGGCGATGACCGGCTTCCACGTCGGGATGGCGGGGCCGTCCTCGGCCAGCGGAAACCAGACGAGCATGATGTCGTCGGGAGCCTCCGCGAGGACCTCCGGACGTTCGCCGTCGCCGCCATCATGGGACTGGAGCACCCCAGCCAGCGCCCAGGGATCGACCCCGAGCTTGGCCGCATGTTCCTCCAAGCCGTCGGTCCAGAAGGCCAGCCAACCGCCGCCGGAAAGCCGCACGGAGGACGCCTCGACGCCGGAGAGGTCGTCGAACCAGCCGAGCGGTGACCCGCCTCCGTCGTGGACCACGGTGACCTCGCCGTCGTCGGAGATGTGGTGGACCGCTGGGGCGCCGTGGTTGTGGACCAGGGCGCGGTCCGCGGAGCGGTCGATCTCCACCGCGGCGACCGAGAGCGAGGTCGGTACGTCCGTGCCGTCCTCGTTCCATTCCCGCACCAGGTAGTCGTTGAAACGTGAGAGCACGCGGCCCGCGGCGGACTTGGATTCCAAGAGGCCGCGGGCGAGTCCCTGGAAGTAGGCGGAGACGAACGCCGCACGGATGTCGTGGCCGGAGACGTCGGCGGCAATGAGCAGGGCGCCCCGGTCGGCGAGCGGGAAGACGACCGCGAAGTCGCCGCCGGCGTCGTGCTGGGGGTAGTGGCGGAGGTCGAGTCCCGCGATCCCGGAGCGGTGGACGCGCCCGAGCATCCGGTGGTGGGCGCGGCTGACGTCGCGGACGTCGGCCACGCTCTTGGTGGCCTCGCGTCGGCGTTCGGTGAGGGCGGATCCCTCGTTCACCGCGCGGAGCAGTTCGGCGAGGCGGACGGGCTTGTCGAGGAAGTTGGAGGCCCCGGCCCGGAGGCTCTCGGCGATGATCTGCCGCTCACCGGCGGCGGTGATCATGATCGAGGCCAGCTCCGGATCCTGCTCCTTCAGCCAGGTCAGCAGCTCGAGGCCGGTCTCACCCGGCATGTTGAAGTCGGTGATGACGCAGTCGAAGTGGCCTGGGCCGCGGCTGGAGACCAGGTTCCTCGCCTCCGGGACGTTCGCCGCCAGGGCCATCTCGTAGCCGTTGGCCCTCAGGTATCCCTCGATGAGGTGGCGCATGACCGGGTCGTCGTCGACGCCGAGCACGCGGCGCCTCCTTGGGCCTCCCGCCGGATTTTCCCTGGGACTGATCGTCATTGGTGGTTGGTCCGGAAGTCTGTTCCCGGACCGGTCCAGTGGCTCAACGGCAAACACGGGTTCCCACTTAAGGGGTGTCGTCGGGCAGCCGATAGGATCCCCGCGGGGATTTCTCCACCGACTCCATGGTCCGACCACTCCAGGTATTCTCCAGCCGTCTAGGCACCGGCGCCGCACGGCTTCTCAGGAAGGTGCGGGGCCTCGCGTCGATCCCACATGGCCACGGCGGTGCCGGCCACCTCGAGACGGAGCCGGAGCGGATCGCCTTGAACCAGAGGTCCAAGGACCTTGAGCGGATGACGGCCGAGTTGGAGAAGCGGTTCATGGCGACCGGTTACTCCCTCGAACGCCATGCCAAACAGGCCGAGGAGATCGTACAGCGCAGCGAACGCCTGCTGGAGCTGGTCACCGGGAAGGCCGGGGGCGAGCAGCTGATCCGGACCGGCATGGAGACCCTCGGCCAGGGACTCGACTTCATCGAGCGCTGCCACGTGCGCACCCTCGACCTGGTCGGTCGGCTGAGGGTCTACCAGGAGCAGTTGGAGTCGATGCGACGCCATGAGGAGCTCCTCGGCGGTGCGCTCTCCCCGCTCAAGTACGTCCAGACGCTCTTCCGCATCGAGTCCGCCTCGCTGCCGGCCGACGTCCAGTCGACCTTCCTCGGCCTAACCCGGGACATCGAGGAGCTGTTCGGACGCTTCGGACAGGTATTCGGGGAACAGTACCACAACCTGGGGCGCTCGCGGGACAGCATCGCGGGCCTCATCGACCGCATCGAACGCCATGCGGTGAGGCAGCAGGCCACCGCCGTCGAGAAGCGCAACCAGATGCGGCAGACGCTCGGCGATCTCATGGCCGAGGTCAGCGACAGCATGAAGCGCGACGTCTCTCTGGTTTCGGTCAGCCGCAACATCAACTCCGGTGTCGCGGAGGTCCTGGTGGCCCTTCAATGCCAGGACATCGTCCGGCAGAAGCTCGAACATGTCCGGTCCGCCTGTGGGCAGATCGTCGATGCCGAACGCGGTCCGGGTGGGCTTCCGGCGGTTGTCCACCGGCAGTTCGCCCGTGAGACCGCACGCATCCAGGTCGAGCAGATCGACGCGGTGTTGAGGGATCTCCGGCTGGCCGAGGAACAGGGAAGGAAAGGCGTCCACCGGATCATCGAGCTGGCCCAGGAACTCGACGCCGAGTCGATGAGCCTGTCCGAGTTCAAGAGCGTCACCTCGTCCGAGGACGGCATGGTCCAGATCCTCCTCACCTCGCTGGAGGAGGTCCGGGCGATGCTGACGACCATCGTGGCGGTCCAGGACGAGACCCACCGCACGCTCCAGCCGCTCGGCGGCATGGCCTCCAACGTGACCGGCGTCATGCGCCAGCTCTCGGGCCACATCAAGCTCATCGCCCTCAACGCCCAGATCCAGGCCGCCCAGGTCGGGCAGGGGACCGGACTCGAGGTGCTTTCGGAGAACACCACCCGGATCTCGGACGAGATCTACCGCCTCAACGAGCATGCCTCGGACGACCTCGACCGGCTGATCGCGGGCTTGGCCGAGGCCATCGGCGAGTCGGCGGCGCTGCATGCGGAGGCGGTGGACGCGCACGGGGCGCTCGACCGGATGGGACGCGAGCTCGAGGTCCGTCTCCACGACTATCGGGACGCGACGCTGGACTCCTTCATGGCCGTCGGCCAGTCGAACGCCGTCTTCACCGCGGAAGCCTCCGCGACCGAGATGGCGTTGAGGTTCGTCGAGCCTTCGCTTCCCACCCTCGATGCCCTGCGCGGGGCTTTCGCCCGCATCGCTGACCGGCCGGCGGAGGAGATCCGCGATCCGGAGGCGAAGGAGGCCCTGGAGGGCCGGCTCCGCGTCCTCCACCGGAACTACACCATGCAGTCGGAGCGCAACGCCCATGCGGCCGCGGCCGCGGTGGCGGACGACGCGGTGTCCCTCTGGCCCGGGACCCCGCCGGCCTCCGCTGCCGCCGATCCGCTCGGCGGTTCCGTGGAACTCTTCGACTCCCCTTCGGCCCCCATGGCCGCCCCGGCTGAGGAGGACACGTCGTCCGGGCGGAAGCCCGAGCCCAACGACCGTGGGATCGGCGCCAACGTCGAGCTTTTCTAAACCGAACCAGACATGCCCAAGACCATCATGACCGTCGATGACGCCCTCACCATGAGGAAGGTCATCTCATTCACCCTCAAGGGTGCCGGCTTCGACGTGATCGAGGCCCAGGACGGGGTCGCCGCCCTCGGAGTCCTGAAGGGACGAGCCGTCGACGCCATCATCTCCGACGTCAACATGCCGAACATGGACGGCCTGGAGCTGACCCGTCAGCTGAGGCAGCTCCCGGCGTTCGCGCGGACGCCGATCATCCTCCTCACCACGGAGTCGGACCCGGAGATCAAGAACCGCGGACGAGCCGCCGGGGCCACCGGCTGGATCGTGAAGCCGTTCCAGCCGGAGCAGCTCCTCGCCGTAATGTCCCGGGTCCTTCCCGCCTGAACCGCTCCCAGACCCTTCCCGCATCCCCATGGACGCCTCCATCCAGCAGCAGCTCATCGCCGACCTGCTCGTCGAGAGCTTCGAAGGCCTAGACCGCTACGACCACGAACTCCTGCAGATCGAGTCGGGAACCGCCGGCGCGGACTCGTTGAACGTCATCTTCCGCGTCATCCACACCATCAAGGGAACGGCCGGCTGCCTCGGCCTGTCGCACATCCAGCGGGTCGCCCACACGGGTGAGAACCTGCTCGACCTCCTCCGCAGCGGCGGGATCAGCGCCTCGCCCGAGATGATCAGCGCGCTCCTGAAGCTGTCGGACGCGCTCCGCTCGATGCTCCGCTCCCTGGAGGCCTCCGGATCGGAGGGCGACGCCGACCATTCGCCGCTCATCTCCCTGCTGGACCGCCTGCAGGAACCGCTGGGTGCCGTGGAGCCCATCGTTCCCGCGCCCGTCGCCTCGCCGGCTTCGTCCGTGGTCCAGTCCCAGTGCGCCGAACCCATCCCGGCGACTTCAGCGCCGGGTGCGGATGCCGGATTCGGGTTCTTCGACGACGATCTGGCGCCCGTGCAAATGCCGGAGCCGCTTTTCCCTGCACCGGTTCCCACCCCGGCTCCGTTCCCGGAAGCCGCCGCGCCTTCCGCCGGCTCGGGTGCCGGAGCCGCAGCCGGTTCTCCCGCCGCTTCCGTTTCGGCGGGCGCACCTCCCGCCGAGAACGCGGGACGCTCCAACGCCGAGGACAGCGCGATCCGGGTGGACGTGGCCCACCTCGACCGGCTCATGAACCTCGTCGGCGAGCTGGTGCTCGCCCGGAACCAGATCCTCCAGAAGGCGGGCGTGGTCCAGGATCCAACCCTTCTCAGCACGGCCCAGCGTCTGAACGTGATCACCACCGAGCTGCAGGAAGGGGTCATGAAGACCCGGATGCAGCCCATCGGCAACGTCTGGACCCGCTTCCCGCGGATCGTCCGCGACGTCTCGGCCGAACTCGGCAAGAAGGTCCGCCTCTACATGGAGGGCCGCGAGACCGAGCTCGACCGCACCATCATCGAGGCGATCAAGGACCCGCTGATCCACATCGTCCGGAACGCCATCGACCACGGGATCGAGTCGCCGGAACGGCGCGTCGCCGCCGGCAAGCCCGAGGAGGGAGCCCTTGTGCTCCGGGCCTACCACGAAGGCGGACAGGTGATCATCGAGATCGCCGACGACGGCGCAGGCATCAACGCCGAGAAGGTCCGCGCCCGCGCCCTGCGCGATGGCCGCATCACCCCGGAACAGGCCGCCCGGATGCCCGACCGCGAAGCGTTCAACCTCGTCTTCCTCCCGGGCCTCAGCACCGCGGAGAAGATCACCAACGTCTCCGGCCGCGGCGTGGGCATGGACGTCGTCAAGACGAACATCGAACGCATCGGCGGCTCGATCGAGCTCCTCTCCGAGCTGGGTTCCGGGACCACCCTCCGCATCAAGATCCCGCTCACCCTGGCCATCATCCCGGCGCTGATCGTCACCTCCGGCGGCGAGCGGTTCGCCATCCCGCAGGTCAGCCTTGTCGAGTTGGTTCGGATCGACACAGCGGGCGAAGGCCGCGGCATCGAGTCGCTTTACGGCGCACCGGTGTACCGCCTCCGCGAACGCCTCCTGCCACTCGCCATGCTCGACCGCGAGCTCGGCATCGTGCCGGCCGAGGCCGCGACTCCGGGGTCCGAAACCGGATCCAACCTCATCGTGCTCCAGGCGGACGGCCGTCAGTTCGGGCTCGTCGTCGACGAGATCAATGACACCCAGGAGATCGTGGTGAAGCCGCTCTCGAAGATCTTCCGTAGTCTCACCTGTTACGCCGGGGCGACGATCATGGGCGACGGCCGCGTGGCCCTCATCCTCGACGTCCTCGGCCTCGCGCAAAGGGCGGCCGTGCTCTCCGACGCCACCGCCCAGGCCGCCGCCGTCGATCCCAACCGCGCCGCCTCCGTGCTCGCCAACCGGGAGAAGCTGCTCCTCATCGAGGCTGGCGGCGGATCCCGGCTCGCCATACCCCTGTCCTCGGTGGACCGCTTGGAGGAGTTCGAACGTTCCCGTTTCGAATGGTCCGGCGGACGTCAGGTCATTCAGTACCGCGGCGGCATCCTGCCGCTGGTGCCCCTCAACCGACTCGTCCCGAACCTGCCGGAGCCCGAGGAGTCGTCGGACAACGCCCAGGTGGTGGTCCATTCCTCCGGCGGCCGCAGCGTCGGCATCCTCGTCGGGCATGTCAGCGACATCGTCGAGGAGGAGGGCTCGGAACGGTCGGCCGGCGACGGATCCGGCCTGCTGGGATCCACAGTCATCCAGGGCCGTGTGGTCGATCTTTTCGATCCGACCCGCCTACACCTGTCGGCCCATTGATCCGATATCCAGCCAACCGAACATGAGCGAGACCCGCCAACTCTGCACGTTCACCCTCGGGGACTTCTTCTTCGGGATCGATGTCCTCAAGGTCCAGGAGATCATCCGACACCAGGAGATGACCCGCGTCCCGCTGGCCCCCGAGGCCATCCGCGGACTCATCAACCTCCGCGGCCAGATCGTCACCGCCCTCGACCTGCGGAGCCGGCTCGGCCTGCCCCCGCGTTCCGCTTCCCTGCCTCCGACGAACGTCGTCATCCACACCCCTGACGGCCCCGTGAGCCTCCTGGTGGATGAGATCGGCGACGTGGTGGAGGTCGACGCCGCCGGGCTCACCCGCGCTCCCGACACGGTCCGTGGCGCGGCCCGCCAGGTCATCACCGGCGTCTTCAGGCTCAAGGAACGCCTGCTGATCCTCCTCGACACCTCGAAGGTCGTCGAACTCCCGGAGCCCGTCCCTGCCCCCTGATCGCGGGAACCTTACCCCCCAACCCCTTTCCGAAACCGAATCCATGAACACCAGCAGTCATACCGTCGTGGCTCCGCTCCCGTTCGAGCCGCGCGTCCGCCCCGACACCCAATCGCGCCGCGTCGCCGAATCCCGTCCTCCGGCCGGTGGTTCGGACGCCCCCGTCCGCACATCCGGGCTCCGCCTGGGAGGCAGCCTCCGTGGCAAGCTCCTCGTGCCGGCCCTCGTCGTGCTCGCCCTGAGCGTCACCGCCATCTACGTGGCCGTGCTCCGCATGTCCACGCGCCTCGCCTCCGAGCGGTCCTTCGCCCTGCAGGCCTCGGCCCGCAGCATCCAGGACCGCATCGACCGCACGCTCTTCGAACGCTATGGCGACGTCCAGGCCTTCGGCCTCAACACCGTCGTCCACCGGGACCTCAGCCGGATCGACGACTCGGTCCGCTCGCAGATCACCGAGGCGGTCAACGCCGACGTGAAGGCCTACGGCTGCTACCCGGTGAGCTTCGTGACCGACACCTCCGGCCGGATTGTCGCCGTCAACTCCGTCACCGCCGAGGGGACCCCGATCACCGGCGCGAACGCGCTCCTGGGCCGCGACGTCTCGGGCCGCGAGTGGTTCAAGGCGGCCGCCGCCAAGAAGTTCACCACCGGCGCCCCGGTCGACGGTTCCCCGCTGCTCTCCGGCACCGTCGTCACGGACCCGGTCCCCAACGACGAGTTCGTCACCGAACTCTACGGGACCAAGGCCCCGACCTGGTCGATGACCTTCACCGCCCCGGTCACGAAGTCCGATGGCACGTTGGTTGGCTTCTGGCACAACTGCTTCAGCTCCGCGATGGTCGAGCAGATCGTCGCCGACGAGTACTCCAGCCTGAAGCGCCAGGGCCTCGGGACCGCCGAACTGAACGTCGTCGACCGCTCCGGGACGCTGATCCTCGACGTGGATCCCGCCGAGACCGGCAGCGAGAAGCCGAGACTCGACGACCTGTTCAAGGTGAACTTCCTCAGCTCCAACGAGGCCGCCGCCGTTGAGGCCGCCCGTGCCGGCGCCCCGGTCAACGGCATCGTCACCGGACGCAACGCCCGCATGAGCCGCGCCTCGGGACACGAGTTCATCCAGGTCGGCGGCTACAGCCGCAGCGCCCCGGTGCTCGGATACGTCGGCTCCGGTTTCACCACGCTTGTCCGGTCCGAACCCGAAGAGGTCTTCGCCGCCACCGAGTCCCTGAAGCGGACCGTGCTGGCCGTCGGAGCCGTCGGCCTCCTGATCGGAGCGCTGGTCCTCTGGAAGGTCGTCGGCGGCGTGGTCCGCGGCATCAGCCGGGTCAAGGACGCCATCGAGGGGCTGGCCCACGGCGACATCTCGCGCGAGGTGCCCGTCACCGCCGAGGACGAGGTCGGGGCTATGGCCCGCGCCTTCAACACCGCCCGCGGCGGACTCATCGAGGTCTTCGAGGCCGAACGGGTCGACTGGAAGGAGATCTCCGAGAAGCAGCGTGCGGTCCTGCGTCTCACGGACAGCCTCAAGTCCACCTTGGCCACGGTGAACGAGAACGCGCAGACGCTCTCCGCCGCCTCCGAGGAGCTGTCGGCCACCGCGCAGCAGATGAACACGAACTCGACCGAGACCTCGGCGCAGGCCGGCGTCGCCGCGGCCGCCTCCGAGCAGGTCAGCCAGAACATCGCCACGGTCGCCACCAGCGCCGAGGAGATGAGCGCCAGCGTCAAGGAGATCGCCAAGAACGCCTCCGAGGCCGCCCGCATCGCCACCCAGGCGGTCCGCGTCGCCGAGGAGACCAACCAGACCATCTCCAAGCTCGGCGAGAGCAGCATCGAGATCGGCCAGGTCATCAAGGTCATCACCTCCATCGCCCAGCAGACCAACCTGCTCGCGCTCAACGCCACCATCGAGGCGGCGCGCGCCGGCGAGGCCGGCAAGGGCTTCGCCGTCGTCGCCAACGAGGTGAAGGAGCTGGCCAAGCAGACGGCCGCGGCCACCGAGGACATCTCCCGCAAGATCGAGACGATCCAGGGCGACACCCAGGGCGCCGTGCAGGCCATCTCCCAGATCAGCTCGGTGATCACCCAGATCAACGACATCTCGAACACCATCGCGAGCGCGGTGGAGGAGCAGACGGCGACGACGAACGAGATCGCCCGCAACACGTCCGAGGCAGCCCGTGGCAGCACGGAGATCACCCGGAACGTCACCAGCGTCTCCCTGGCCGCCAAGAGCACCTCCGAGGGCGCCACCAATACCCTTACTGCCGCCAACGAACTCGCCCGGCTTGCCGCCGAGCTGAAGCGCGTTGTGGAGTCCGCCCAGGTCTGACCGGTCCACCCCTCCACCCCGGGGCCGCCGGCCCCGGGGTTTCCACCCAGATGACCCTGACCCACCCATCCGTCGCCGCTTCCGACGTGTCCGCCCGGCCTCCGGAGCCCGTGTCGGGCGATCGGCGATGGGACGCTGTCGAGTCGGCCTCGGCCCTCTTCGGAGGTGTCACGGCCTTCGTGGCCCTGCATCCCGCGGGTGTCTTGGAGGTGGCCGCCGTCGCCGGGGCCGATCCCTCGCGTGCCACGGAACTGGCGCCGCTCGTCTCGGTGCTCCGCGAGGTCGACGAACCGTGGGTCCTTCTGGGCGTCGATTCCGGATCCGACAATCCTGACCACCTCCTCGCGGTGTCCCTGCGGCATGGAGACGGGGAGACCTTCGGAGCCCTGGCCGTGGCCCTCCATGATTCGTCCGCGGCGTCCGACCACAGGATTGACGGGCTTCTCCGGATAGCCCGTGGGATTTCGTCTGAGCATGGGAACGTCGGAGCCTTCCCGTCGGAAACCGTCGTCGGATTGGCCGACGCCGACCCGCGGATCCTCGCCGAGAAGTACCGCAAGGCCCGCGAGGAGGCGGAATGGAACGCCTCCCGACTCCAGGAGACGCTCGACGCCGCCCTGATCCTTTCGGAGGAAGCCCAGGCTTCCAGCCGCGCCAAGAGCGAGTTCCTCGCAGTGGTCAGCCACGAGCTGCGGAGTCCGCTGGCCGGCATCCTGGGGATGTCCGAGGTTCTCGTGGCCACCTCGTCCGACCCGGCGGTCCGCGAATGCGCCGAGGCCATCCGCTTCTCCGGCGACCGGCTTCTGTCCGCGGTCAACGACATCCTCGACTTCACCCGTCTCGAGTCCGGCGAGCTGTCCCTCGGGGCTGCCCACTTCGATCCGGCCGCCGTCGTGGCGGATGCGGTGGCCGAGTTCGCCCCGCTTTTCCAAGGCCGGGGGCTACACCTCGAGTTCCGACGGGGAAGCGGGCTCCCGGACCGCATCCAGACCGATCCGCGCCGGTTCCGGCAGGTCGTCGGGATCCTCCTCTCCAACGCCGCCAAGTTCACCGAGCACGGAGGTGCCGTGGTCACCGTGGAGGCTGAGGAGATCCCGTCGCTCCATGACCTCTCCCGGATGGAACCGCAGGTCCGGATCGGGGTCGCGGACACCGGCATCGGCATCCCCGCGGAGCGCCAGTCGGCGCTGTTCCACCGGTTCCGCCAGGTGGATTCGGGCCAGAACCGCCGCGCCGGCGGACTTGGCCTCGGACTCGCCCTCGCACGGGGCCTGGTCGGCCTCATGGAGGGGCGGATCGGCTTCGAGAGCGAGGTGGGACTGGGTTCCCGCTTCTGGTTCGCCGTGCCCCTGCAACCCCCTTCCGATCCCTCTCCCCAGTCCGTCATCCCGTCATGAAGCTCCTGATCGTCGACGACTCGCGCACCATGCGCAGCATCCTCGCCTCCTACGCACGTCCCCTCGGCTTCACCGTCACCGAGGCGGTGGACGGAAAGGACGCCCTTGAACAGATCGCCCGCCACCAGCCGTTCGACGCGGTGCTGATCGACTGGGACATGCCCGTGATGAATGGCATCGAGCTCCTGCGGATCCTGCGGTCGAACCCGACCTATGCGAACTGGAAGCTCATGATGGTGACCGCGCAGAGCAGCATGAGCGCGGTGACCGCCGCGGTGGAGATGGGCGCCAACGACTACCTCATGAAGCCGCTCACCGAGGAGATGTTCCAGGACAAGATGCGTTGCCTGGAGCTCGTCGCCTGAGCCGGTGGAACGAGGAACCCGAGCGCCACAAACCCCGATGGAACCCAACCGCACTGGCAGGATCCGCGTCCTGATCGTCGACGACGCGGTCGTCATGCGGCGTGTCATCTCCGAGGCGTTGGCTCAGGACGAGTCAATCGAGGTGGTCGGCACCGCCGCCAACGGACGCATCGCCCTGGCCAAGCTGGAGCAGGTGAAGCCGGACGTGGTG
>CAMASJ010000100.1 GCA_945860685.1 Akkermansia muciniphila | reverse complement strand
GCTCGACGCCATGGGGATCATCGGGGTGACTGAGTCCGTTCCGGTCGGCAGCCTGGCTTCGAAGCTGGTCACGCCCGGGGACCTCTCCCAATCCATGTTGTTTAAGCGGATCGCGGAGCCGGGCGTCGCCCACATGCCGCCGCTGGGTTCGTTTCTCCTCAACACCAATGCGATCCGCGTGGTGGCGGAATGGATCACCAACGACCTTCCCAACCGGGTGATCTTCGACGTCTGGGTGAAGCGGAGTCTTCCCGGGTCGGACCCGGATTCCCGAGCACGGAACTCGGACCCCGATGCCGATGGACTGTCCAACTACGAGGAATACCTGCTCGGCGAGGATCCCCTCGATCCGGTCCGCCGGTGGTCGGTGGGTCTAAGGAAGGATTCCGAGGGCGTCCGCCTCGTCTTTCCCAAGAAGGCCGGCCGCAGGTTCGAGGTCGAATGGAACGACCGATTGGACGCCTCAGGATCCTGGTCCCGGTATCCGCACCCGTCCAACGATCCCGGCACGGCGCACGTCGATGCGGAAGCGCTGATCCCGATCCCCACCGATGTGGACCGCTTCTACCGGGTCCGGATCTCCGAGGACTGACCCGCGCCGCTCATCGCACCGCGGCGACCTTCGTCTCCAAGGTCAAACGGTAGCACACCGCCTCTCGGTCGTTGCGGGCCAGCAGGAGGTCTCCCGCCAAGGCGATCGGGTTCCAGGTCTTTCGGTCGAACACCCGGATCCGCTCACGCTCGTTCGGGCCGGTGGCGTCCGGCTCCAACACGACCAACTCCCCTTCCTCGGACATCTGGATCAACAGCCCGCCGATCCAGACACCCTGTCCGTGTCCATAGCGTCCCTCCTTCCACTTCTGCGACCCGTCCGCGAGGTCGATGGCGGCCAGGATGCCGTCGTCGAGCCCGACGACCAGCGACCCGATGCGGATCGGATTCGAGAACTTCGCCTTCAGGCGCTTCGAGCTCCAGACGTTGGACGCCAGGAGCGAACCGCCGGAGTCGCGGACGACTTCCAACAACTCGGATCCGACCGCATAGCCGGCGGAGACCAGCAGGCGGTTCCCCGGGATCTCGACCGGGTTCGCGACCAGCGGAAAACCGGTGCCCCAGGGCCGGGTCCACAGGATCTTCGCGGTGACGGGATCGTGTGCGGTGACGGCACGGCCGTTGATCACCACGACTTGGGGAATCCCGGCCAGAGTCATCCAAGCGGGGGATGCGTAGTTCGCGGAGCCGTCGCCTCCGGTGGCAAGCACCCGGCCGGAGGCGGCGTCGAAGACCAACAGCGACTTGCCCTCACGTCCGCCGGCGAGTGCGTAGACGCGGTTGCTGACGACCAGCGGGGATCCCGAGATCCCCCATTCCGGGAGTCCGGCGCCGGAGAAGGAAAGGATGTTGGTTCCCCAAAGCACGCGGCCGGTCTCCAGTTCCATGGCCTGGAGCCATCCGGTCGCGCCTTGGGTGAAGACGCGTCCTCCGTCAATCGTGGGCGTGGAACGCGGACCTTCCCCGCCGAGCGGCGTGGCATAGCGGGCCTCGTTGGTGACCGACCAGACGTGGCGTCCCGTGATCACGTCCCGTGCGACGACGTGTTCCGAGTTTCCATGCTGCTCCAAGGTGATCGCCATGCGTCCCGCCACCGCGAAGCCGGACCAACCCGCACCCACCGGAACCCGCCAGAGCTCCACCGGTGCGTTGCTTCCGGTGCCGATGCGGGGACGGGCTCCGGAGAGGATGCCGTTCCGGTCGGGCCCAAGGAACTGCGGATAGTCGCCCCGAAGGACGGAGCCTCCCGTCGCCGACTCGGATCCGAGGACCGTGCGGGTGGATTGCCATTTCCATTCCAACGTTGGGATCAGGTCGCCCGTGAAGCCGCCGATCCGGAGGGTGAGCTTCGCGAAGACGCCAAGGCTGGCCAACGCGATGACCGGATAGATTCGGAAGCGCAGCGCGGCCCGAGAAAGGAAGAGCCACCAGAGCAGTAGCAGGACGCCCGCGATCGCGGCGATGGTCAGCGAAACGAAGCGGACGCCGGTCGAAATGGGGACCGCAATCAGTTCCTTGCGCCGAAACGGCCACTCCGTCCATGACTGTACAATTCCGATCGCGACCGCCGCGAGGATCAGGATGACCACGGCTGGCCATTTCCGGATGGAGGGGCGGGCTGCTGGGAGAGGGGATTCGCTCATCGACGATTGGATCCTTCCGGAATCCGGCCGTTCGGCAAGTGTCGCCGACATCCCATGTCGATGTCCGGTCGCGTCGACGTGTGGCCGTCGCTTCTTGGGACCGCTATTGGCCCCCTGTTTGCTTTGGGTGTCTCGATTTGGTCCGGCCGAGTGGTCGGACGGGCGGGCTTGGGCGGTGGAAACCGTGTGTCACCCCCAAGCCCGCCTTCACTTTTCCGCCCGCCTCGACTCCGGTGGGCGTTTCCCGGCGCCGATTCTGGGGCTTCCACGTCTTTGCGCTGGATCGTTTCTGCGCTCCAGCCTACACCGGAGCGGTCCCCCAAAAGGTCGGCCTTGCCCCGTATGAAGCCTCGTCATCCCCTCTCCCACCGTGGCGCGTTCACGCTCATCGAGCTGCTCGTGGTCATCGCCATCATCGCCATCCTTGCCGGCATGCTTCTGCCGGCGCTCGCCAACGCCAAGTCGAAGGCCACTGGTCTCAAGTGCCTGAGCAACCTCAAGCAGATGCAGTTGGCTTGGCAAATGTACCCCATGGACAATCAGGACAAGATTGTCCTGAACTATCTGGGCACCACCAACGCCTGGATCGGCGGCAGCGTCTCCTCGATGCCCGGCGCGACCAACCAGCTCGACATCCGGAACGGGAAGCTCTTCCCCTACAACACCAGCACGGAGATCTACAAGTGCCCTTCGGATGCCCTCGGCTTCAAGGTTGCCGGACGCCCCGTCCTCCGGGTCCGTAGCTATTCCATCAACGGCCAGATCGGCGGCGATCCGAGCATCACTTTCGTCAATCCGAGCGCCCCGCCGAAGTCGAAGCTGGACCAGATCACCCGCCCCGATCCGTCCAATGCGATGGTGTTCGTGGACGAGGACGCGGACAGCATCGACGACGGCTACTTCGCCGTGCAGGCCGCGCCGCCCCGTTGGACCTGGCAGAACACCGCCGCGAGCCGTCATGGCAACGGTGGTGTCCTTTCCTTCGCCGACGGGCATGCCGAGCAGTGGCGTTGGGTCGAACCCGATACCCGCAGGCTGAAGGGGCTGGACAAGCCTGCGAAGGTCGGACATCGGGATCTCGCCCGCTTCCATCGCGCCACCTTCGAGCCTTGAACCCGTCCGGATCCCGCGGAGGCGCTTCTCTCCGCGGTTGAATCCCGCCCCGTCCTCAACAATCCTTTTACGGAACCACCATGAGATTCGGCATCAACACCTTCCTGTTCACCTCCCCGTTCACGACGGACTCGGTCAAGCTGTTCCCCAAGTTCAAGAAGTGGGGCTTCGAGTCGATTGAGATCCCCGTCGAGGCCCCAGAACACATCGACCCGGCCAAGGTCAAGGCCGCGGCCGACAAGCACGGTCTGGTGATCGGCAGCATCTGCGCCGCGATGGGTCCAGGCCGCGACTTCCGCGGCACCCCAGAGGAGCAGAAGACCGCCTCCGACTACATCACCGCCCTGATCGATCAGGCGGTCGTCCTCGGCTGCCCCTCGATTATCGGCCCCATCTATTCGGTGGTCGGCCGCATCGGCTCCCACACCGACGCCGAGCGCAAGCAGCAGTTCGCCGAGGTGGTCAAGCACCTGAAGCCGCTCGCCAAGTACGCCGAGTCGAAGGGCGTCACCCTCTGCATCGAGCCGCTGAACCGCTTCGAGACCGACTTCCTCAACACCACCGACCAGGGCCTCAAGCTGGTCAAGGCGATCAAGTCCAAGGCCGTGAAGCTCCACCTCGACACGTTCCACATGAACATCGAGGAAAAGAACCAGGCCGACGCCATCCGCAAGGCCGGACCTTACCTCGCCCATTTCCACGCCTGCGGCACCGACCGCGGTACCCCGGGCAACGATTCGCTCGATTGGAAGCCCATCGTCGCCGCTCTCAAGTCCGTCGGATACAAGGGTGACGTGGTCATCGAGAGCTTCACCACCGATGTGAAGGTGATCGCCCGCGCCGCCGCCATCTGGCGCCGCATGGAACCCACCCGCGACGAGATCGCGGTCAAGGGCCTCGAGAACCTCCGCCGTTTCTTCGGCAAGAAGAAGTAGTCCGATCCCGGGTCGCGGGTTCCGGATCAATCCAAGGGCGGCACGACTCCGGTTGTGCGGCCCTTGCTCCGTTCATGGGGAGCGCTTCGCGACCACACCGACGCACAGGACCCCGTCCCAGCCTTCCGGCGGATGCAATCGCCCCGGCCAGATCTTCGTCAGCGCGGCCCGGGTCCGGACCGATTCGCGGACTGCGTTTCCTTCGATCTTCCCCTCCGCCACCAGTCGGAACTCCACGCGGCTCCCCGGTGTCGCGCCGGCCGCGGCCTTCAAGGTCACCCTGCCTTCCTTGGACTTCGCCGCCAGGGTCGTCGGCTCCACGCCGAAACCCTCCGGAAGTCCTTCCGCCCGCACCACGACTTCTCCGTCGAAGTCCTTCCGGGAAACGCGCAACGGGAACTCCGCTGTGCCGCCGGGAAGGATCTCCAGGGTCTGCTTCTCGGATTGGATCCCGAAGCCGCCTCGTCCCGGTCGCCAATGCAGCTGGAAGCGATGTTCCGCGGACCCGCCGCCGGTCAACTCGCGGACGCACAGCCGGTGCGGCCCTTGGCTTTCGAAGGTGAATCCGAAGGCGCCGTCGTCTTCCTGCGATGGATCCAATCCCGCAACCCGCCGGCCGTCTCCGTCCTCGATCCACACCTCCGCGTCCCCGGGCGATCCCAGCCGCCGCATCCTCAGTTCGATCCACCGGCTCGTCCCCTTCACGCCCTCAATCGGAAACCGCAGCACGTCCCCGGGCTTCGTCAGCACTCCTTCCAAGGAACCTTCCGGCGTCCTCACCGCGGGCAAAGCCGTTGCTTCCACGGGCCGCGTCTTCCGTTCCCGCGTCGCCGGGTCCCTCGACTTCTCCCGGCTGGATCCGATCGAGATCTCGAGATGTACCCAGTGGTCCTTGCCGCCAGCATGCGAGGAGTCGCGCAGCAGCAGGACGTGTCGCCCGCCGCTGCGGATGTCCCAACTCCCGCGGGCATCCCTTCCCAGCCCTAGGGTGTCGTCCACGCTTCCCAGGCTGCGTCCACGCGGGTCGATCAGTTCTAGGAACGGATCGAAGCCCGATCCCAGGCGCCTTGCGAACGCCTCCACGTCCACTCGGACTCCGCGGGCCAGCTCGATCTCGATGCGCCGCGTCGTCGCCGGCGGCAAGGTCAGGTCCAGAGCCGTCGTTCCCGCGATCCGAACCCCGCGCCCTGCGTCGATTTCGGCCGAAAGCTTTCGGTCCACGGGCATCGAGCCGGTGCGCAGGAGGAACGGTTGCGAGATGCCGCCTGGCCCATGGAATTGGGCCAGAGCAATCCCCGTTGCGACGTCGGTCTTCAGTGCGAAAAAGAGCCGGTCGCCGCGAAGGATTCCAGGCTCGGTGGTCGCCGCGAAGCGGGTCCAGAGCCGCGTGCCTTCGGGGGCAAGGTTCGCCGGAATCGAGATCTCCTGTGCGCCGAGGACGAGGCCCCGTGGTTGAATGTCGGTCGCGACGAACGGATCGGCCGCCAACGCCTCCAAAGCCGAAAGGGCCCCTCCGACCCAGAACCACAGGCGCCCCGCGATCATGCGAGGACACCTTCGATGACGTTGCCCGAGGTGATCGCGACGGGGCGGTCGCCTTGTCCCCGCACCTCGGTGTGCGGATCGATGCCAAGCAGGTGGAACACCGTCGCGGCGACGTCGTCGGGCCGCACCATGTTCTCCGCCGGATAGGCGCCGTGGCGGTCGCTCGCCCCGTAGGCGAAGCCGCGCTTCACGCCGCCGCCGGCGAGGAGGACCGTGTAGCAGTCGGGCCAATGGTCGCGGCTGATGTTGCCGTTGATCTTCGGAGTCCGCCCGAACTCGCCCATCCAGAGCACCAGCGTGGTGTCCAGCAGGCCCCGTTCGTCGAGGTCCGTCAGCAGCGTCGGCAACGTCTGGTCGAGCATCGGCAGATGACGGCCCTCGATGATCGGGAACATCCGGGTGTTGTTGAAGCCATGCGTGTCCCAGCCGCCGCCCTTTGTGTCCTGTCCGCCGATCGACTGGTCGAAATACACCGTCACGAACTTCACGCCGGCCTCCGCCAATCTCCGCGCCAGGAGGCAGCTCTGTCCGTAGGTGTGACGTCCATACGCGTCCCGCAGCCCGGGCTTCTCGACCTCCAGGTTGAACGCCTCCCGCAGCCGCTCCGAGTGCAGCATCGCCAACGCCCGCTCGTAGAACGCGTCGATGCCGCGCGCGGTAGCCGAGTGGTCCAGGAGTCGGGTCTGGCCGTCGATGATCCGCTGGAGCTCGCGTCGCGATCCCAGGCGCTCATGGCTGATGCCGGCCGGCAGGCTGAGTTCCGGCAGGCCGAATCCCGGCGCATTGGGATCTCGCTTCACGAGGAAGGGGTCGTGTTGCTTGCCGAGGAAACTCGCGTGCTGGGCCGGGGTCACCGATCCGTCGCTGATCACGTGCGGGAACGCCGCGAACGTGGGCACCTCCGGATCGGGACCTGGGGACAGGCGGTCCACTACCGAACCATAGGCCGGGAACAGGTCCTGGGTGTCTTTCAGCCGGATGTCGTCCACTGGCGGCGCATGCCCGCTCAACGCGTAGTAGGCTGCAGAGTTGTGGTTCCGCATGGTGTGGTGCACCGAACGTACCAGGCACACCTTGTCCATCACCTTCGCAATCCGCGGCAGACGCTCGTTCACCGTCAGGCCCGGCACGTTGGACCCGATCGGCTTGTGCAGGCCGCGGATCCCCTCCGGCGCCTCCGGCTTCATGTCGAAGGTCTCCAAGTGGCTCGGGCCGCCCCACTGGAACAGGAACAGGACCGTCTTCGCCCGGGGTGCGATGCGGTGCAGCGCGGTCTTCGCCAACTCCTCGCCAAGGGTCAGCTTGGGCAGGGTCAGTCCCAGCAAACCCATTCCGCCGAGACGCAGGGCGGCCCGGCGCGGCAGCATCAGAGGACGGTGGGACATGGACGGATCTTTGCAGGAGGATCGAAGTCGGGAAATGCCGAAGGCGACGACCTCTGGGCGCACCGTGGCCACCTTGCGCTTCCCATTGCCTCCCGGTCCAACGACTCTGGAGGGCCTCCAGCAGATGGGCACCTCGGGTGCCGGCATAGAGGCCGTCTCCCCGCGGATGTCCGACCTGGCCTGTCTGGATGTCACCCATGGATTCGAAGCCAAGCCCATCCGGGAAACCTTTGCCGGATCCCCATCGCGGGGCGGGCTTTGATCCGGTCAACCGCTTCGTCCGCTCCTGGCGCACCGTCGACCCGGATATCGCCGACCTCGATCCCGCGGAGGAACCGGCCCCGAAGACCCAGTTTTTCGAGGATATCAGCCAGACCGCGTTGACACGCAACAACAGCCCCGACATCGGCTTCGAGTGGTCGCTCAACCCGTACCGCGGCTGTGAGCACGGCTGCGCCTACTGCTACGCCCGGCCGTTCCACGAGTACCTCGGCTTCGGGGCCGGACTCGAGTTCGAGACGAAGATCGTGGTGAAGCCGCGCATGCCGGAACTGCTCCGCGCCGAGCTGTCGAAACCTTCCTGGAAGCCGGACTTCGTCGCCTTGAGGGGCGTCACCGACTGTTACCAGCCGGCGGAGAGGAAGTTCGGCATCACCCGCGGATGCCTCGAGGTGATGGCCGAGTTCCGCAACCCGGTTGCCATCGTCACCAAGAACGCCCTCGTCACCCGCGACATCGACCTGCTGTCCGAACTCGCCCGTCACCGATGCGTCGTGGTGTTCATCTCCATGACCACCCTGGATCCCGCGCTCCGTTCGACCCTCGAGCCGCGGACCTCGCCGGCCGTCGCCCGGCTTGCCGCCATCCGGAAGTTGGCCGAGGCCGGGATCCCGGTCGGGGTTCTGGTCGCACCGGTGATCCCGGCGGTGAACAGCCATGAGATCCCGCGCCTGCTCGAAGCCGCCGCCGCCGCCGGGGCCTCCTTCGCCGGACACGTGGTCCTCCGGTTGCCGAATGCGGTCGCACCCATCTTCGAAGACTGGCTCGAACGGAACCTTCCCGACCGGAAGGACAAGGTCCTGGGCCAGGTCCGGTCCATGCGGAATGGCGCCCTGAACGATGCGGCCTTCGGCTCGCGCATGCGGGGCAGCGGCTTCGTGGCGGAGCAGATCCACCGGATGTTCGAGGTGGCCTGCAACCGCCACGGTCTGGCGAGGAAGGCCCCGGACCTCTCGGTCTCCTCCTTCCGCCGAATGGAGAAGGGGCAGGGGGAACTCTTCTGACCCGATGCGATGAGCGGACCGCTCGTCGACGCCGTAGTCCTTCACTCCGGGTACTTCTGGTGTAGAATATATCCCTTCCGGATCTTAGGCAATCGGTTTGACAGCCACGACTAACGGGTGAAACCCGAACCAGCGCATCAACCATCGAGGCCGTTCGGCCCATCGAAGCTGCAAGGGAGCCCGTCCCGGGATGAAGAGATACTGACCACAACCCGTGAAGTGTTCGATCTGGAGTCCTGCTTCGCGGACCCACTTCAAAACCTGAGTGATTCGGAGCGGGTGGTTGATAGGTTGGCCTTCCTCGGTGAATGTTCGGCCGCGAAGATAGAAATAAATCCGGTAGAGACCAAATGTGCTCAGATAGTTGGGATGCGTTAGCATCAACTGCCCGCCCGGCTTTAGGACACGTGCAAGTTCGCGTAACGCAGCGGCGGAGTCGGGGACGTGTTCAATGGTCTCACAGGAAACCACGAGGTCGAAGCTATTGTCAGGATGTCTGATCCTCTGGATATCTTGCACTTCCCATTGAATTCCAGAGACTCCAACCTTCACTGCCGCTTCCGCTCCGAGTTCAACTGCTCGTTCAGAAAAATCTGCCGCAACAATTCCAGCAGGTGCTGGCCGCTGGGAGGCCATCCAAATGGAAAATGCGCCTCGCCCACAACCAATCTCCAGGATGCGCTTACCGCCAAGCCCGCCAATTCTGGGCAGGGCCTTGCGGATCGACTGATGCCATGGACACTGGGTCTCGGTTTCGATTCCAAGACTGTCGTGCCACTTGTTATAGGCACTTGAAACGGAACTGGATTCTGTCATGGTCTCGAGCAGTCAAATCGGTTGGGTTGGGCGAAGTCAACAAGGAGAGCGTCTCCAAACATCAATTGAATCGGGGAGGCGGTCCGTCGTGAAAGAGTGACCATGCATGCGGGGAGCAGCGGAAAGCGTTGCTGTGGAACGCAGTGCGATCTTCCAAACACAGGGATCTGGGCGCAGGCAACTGAAGAGTCCGCCTCTTCAGTTTGTTCCCTGTCCTTTCCCCTGTGGGTCTTCAAGCCTCCAATGAGGACCCCACGCCCTAGAGAAGCGCGCGAGCGTCATGGAGTGCGTGAGTCCCCTCGCGTTGTGGGATTCGACACGGACCCCAAACTCGTTCGCGGACCGCGGCAAACCCTCTGCGCCTCACCTCTCCCAACCTGGAATCTCGAATGAAGAAGCTCGAATCCCGTTGGATCCCGTTGCCTGTTCACCGATGAATCGGATCTCCCGCGGGTCAGCTGCTCCCGTTCCATGATCTCTCGATTCCACGACGTCCTGTTGGGTGGGCTCATTCTCTGGTGTCTTGCCGCGTTGAGGGGCTCCGATGCCGGTTTGTCGTCGACGCGGCTGGTGGTGAAGGAGGATGCCAAGGGTGGCTTTCGGGACTTGTTGGCTCGGGAGAACGGCATCGTCGCGCAGGACGGGACGAACACCGCATTCCGGGCGGTCGTCTCCCGCAAGGGCGTGGCCGGGTGTGTGCCGCTGTATCGCGTTCCCCATGGTGAAGTCTTCGAGCTGCGACGGACGCCACCGCGCGGACTCGAAGCCGATGCCGATCCGGTCTTCCATGCGTGGCCGGCTTCCGACGAAAGGGATTCCGCGCGCGTGTCCGGGCATTGGGAAGTCCGCGCGGTGCGGGCCGATGGCTCGCGGCTGCGGTTCGGCATGGACCTGGGTGCGGTGCGCGGACGTCTGGTGGGGCGTTTCGATCCGGACACCGACTACCGCTTCGCACGGATTCCATCGGGCTCTTGGGACGAAGCCGCGTTGAACCTCGAGGTTCAACACATCCAGGACCGTTTCGAGATCCGGGTTCGGGTGGAGGGAGAGCGCCTGACGGGCCGTTGGCGCCACGAGGACGGCTCGGAGCAGGGGGAGTGGACCGCCGAACGCGCCGCGGGACCGTCGGCGCCGCGGGAAGACGAGTTGGAGGATCTCCTTGGCTGGACCGGGCCGGGTGGAGTGCGGACGTGGCGGCCGCGGAGTCGTCCGCCCGGAACGGACTGGACCGCCGATGCGACCGTCCTGTGCCGAGTCTGCGTGGACCGCTGAGCGGAACGATGCTGAAGGGATCGGCGCAGCCAGCCGCCAATCCACCGACAACGGGCTGGTTTTCGCCGGAGCCGCTTCAGCCGGCCTTGCCTGCGGCCTCGATGGCCTGCACCAACTCGTCGACCTCCCACTCGTTGCTGTTGAGGATCGCATGGACCTTGCCGTCGGGTCGGATCACCACGGTCCGGAGGTTGTGCTCCATCTTCTCCGGCGGGACGTCGCGTCCGAAGATCAGGCCGAAGTGCGCGGTCAGCGGCTCCAACTGGTCCCAGGCCCCAGTGGCGAGGCTCCATTTCCGAGGGTCGTAGGCGTAGCGCTCCGCGTAGGCCAGCAGGAGTTCCGGGCTGTCGTGTTCCGGGTCGAAGGAGACGGAGAGCAGATGGAAATTCGTGGAGGCGCCTGGCGTGGCGTTGAGCTTCTTCAGCGCGCGGGAGAAGTGGTCGGTGATGCGCGGGCAGAAGTCGGGGTAGGGGCAGCGCGTGAAGATGAAGGTGAGGGCGAGGGTCTTTCCCCGGAAATCCGAGAGCCGGATGGTTTTCCCGAGCTCATTGGTGAGCGTGTAGTCCAGCAGGAGGTCGCCCGCGACAAGCGCCTTGGCGGCGGACACGAAGCGGACTGGCGAGGGATCGGCGACGACGTTGGTCTCCTTTCCGAGCACGCGGATGCTGTCGATCCAGCCGTCGTTGGTCGTCACCAGCATACGGAACGCGATACGATCGCCGGGCTTCACCTTGGACATCTCGTTGGTGGGACGGACGTCGAAGGGCATGGTCATCGCCGCCATGAAGCCGGGGATCTCCTCGTGCTTCACGACAAGCTGGTTGCGGTCGGCGTTGATCTTCCGGACCACGCCCTTGACCTCGTAGGTGGTCGGGACTTCCTCGGCCTCGGATCCGGCCTCCGCGGTGGGGGCGTTGGTGCCGCCGGCGTGGTATGACTCCTCCTTGCGACAGGCGGAGAGGAGCAGCGCGAGCGGCAGGAACAGCAACCACGGGATCCGTTTCATCGGATCCGAGGCTAGCGCGTCCCGCCGGTCGGGCAACAGCAGCGATGCCGCACCCTCACGCGACCAGCCGCATGCCGGGCACTTCGCCGGGGGTTTCGACAGCGGCGAGCAACGCGCTTTCGCGGACGCGCTCCACGACGACGTCGGGGATGTGTGGCTCGTCGCCGATGCTCCGGGTGTACCAAATGCGACGGTCTTGGATCACGGTCGGATTGATCCACGTCGGCTCGCCGCGCCGCAGCCGTTCCTGAACCGCGTCGGGCGGGGCGCCCAGCATCACGGGGATGTCCTCGAAGCTGTGCAGGCCGTCGCTGATGAAGAACGGCACCACCACCGCGTTGGGGGTCTCGGCGAGGTGGTGGACCTCCTGGATCCGCGGGTCCTCCTCCATGAACACCGGATGCACGTCGTGGTACACGCCCATCTTCCGGATCAGGAGCACCTGGTCCTCTATGGCGCGGCGGGAGTTCTCGTTGTTGCCGGTGCCGTGGCCGGCGATGAAGAGGGAGGTCTCCGCCGGGGCCGGTGGGTTCGGGGAACCTTCGACGATGCCGCGGGCGCGGGAGAGGATCACCGCGGTCATGCTGGGATGGGTTCCCACGGGGCCGCAGTAGTGGAAGGTCCTTTCGCAGCGTCGTTGCACGCGGGGGAACCCCAGTTGGCCCAAGCCGGCCAGGCCCAGTTCGCGCGGGATGACCTCCTCGGTGAAGTAGCCCTCGCTGATGAACAGCGGGACTATGAAGACCCGTGGCGTGAAAACCGAACGCAGGACGCCGCAGAAGAACGGGTGCTCCTTCCAGAACCCGGTGACCACCTGGCCGAAGATCCCGCGCCGGCGCAGTTCCGCGGCGTGTCGCAGCGTGGGCACCGACGACTCGGCGTTGAGCGTCGAACCGTGTCCCAACAGCACCAGGGCGGAATCGTGGAATTCGTTCATCGGGCGTGGCCAAGACTTGGTCCGCTTTCGGCGGCTGGCAAGGGAAGGCCGGATTCTTCCTCCGGGCGCGGGTCCAAGCGGGCTGGGCCTCGTTTTCCTGCGGGAAAACAGGAGAATCCCACCGGCAAGGCAAATGCCGCAGTTCCGTCGTCTTTTTTGATGCGTTCCGGCCGCGAATCGCATTGACGCACCGGGGTAGGTTGACCGCCTATTGTGGGGTTCTTTCGATCGAGCCACTACCTGTAGTGGTCAAAATCCAGCAAGTGCCTGCGACCAAGGTCGTGGGAGAATCGGGAAGCGGGTGAGAATCCCGCGCGGTAGCGCCGCTGTGACGGGTGACGAAACGCCCTTGGAGCCACTGGCCCAGAAGGCCGGAAAGGCGGGCGAAGTAGAAGGACCCCGGAGTCAGAAGACCGGCTTGCTGGAGCTCATCGGGCCGAACCGGCGTATTCCGGGACGGCAACGGTCCCGCCAAGGACCGGATGGGGCGAACCTGGCTGGCGGTTTCCAGTCCCGGGCGCTTCGTCATCGCAGGGTGCCGGGGGCCTTCAACAAGGAGGGCTCCGGTTCCCGCGTCGCGTTGGCGCGCGACGCCACGGGAATTCGGCCGACCATGAACGCAGCCACCATCGCTTCCATCCCCACATCCCCGTCACCCGCGTCGGGCGCACCCGAGTTCTCCGAACGCGACGACGGCCGCTATGTGATCCACGAGTTCCGGGGTAAGACCTTTCGTCTCGACCGCGAGAAGGCGCGTCAGCGCAAGGAATCGAAGCGGGTCATCAACGGCCTGCGCACCGCGGAGCTCAACGTGCTGCCGCTCAAGTACCCGGAGGCCTACCGCATCTACAAGCAGATGAAGGCCAACCATTGGG
>CAMASJ010000099.1 GCA_945860685.1 Akkermansia muciniphila | reverse complement strand
TGGAACGCCGGACTGGAATCCGCCGGGAAAACCCGGGGGCTGGCCGCCATGTCCCTCGGGGCGATTGCGCTGCTCTACTTCGGTCTCAATTCCGCTTTCTTCCGCTTCCCCTGGCCCTGGCTTCCCTGGACCACCCGGACGCCGAACTTCCTCTTCTACACGTTCGCCGTCGGGGCCCTGTTGCTGTTGGTGAACCGCTCGCTCAGCCGAGGAGGATTCTCTTCGACGACGAATTCGCGTAATCCCGGTGGGTGAAGGCCTCAGTAAGGGGTGCATGAATCCGGAAACCGCCGTCACCCCACGCTGCCCGCACTGCCAGTCGCCGATCCCCGACGGGGCACCGGCCGGGCTGTGTCCCCGTTGCGTCCTGACCGGCGCCGCCACCCCGACCGATGCCGGTTCCACCTCCAGTTCGCGAGCGACGCCGCCTTCCCTGGACGAGGTCGCCGCGGCGTTTCCGGACCTTGAGATCCTCGGGTTGGTCGGTACCGGTGGCATGGGCTGCGTTTACCATGTCCGGATGAAGTCCGACGGCCGTGAGGCGGCCCTCAAGCTCCTTCCCAAGTCCTTGGCCGCCGACCCGGCGTTCATGGAGCGCTTCAACCGGGAAGCCCGCACGCTCTCCCGTCTCACCCATCCCAACATCGTCGGCGTCTACGGCTTCGGACAGTCCGGTGGCTTCTGCCACCTGACCATGGAGTTCGTGGACGGCGCGAACCTGCGCCAGGCGATGCGGGCCGGGCGCTTCACCGCGGCCCAGGCCCTGGAGATCGTCCCGCGGCTCTGCGACGCCCTCCAATACGCCCATTCCCAGGGCGTGCTCCACCGGGACATCAAGCCGGAGAACATCCTGCTCGACGGCCAGGGCCGGGTGAAGATCGCCGACTTCGGCATCGCGAAGCTGGTTGGCGACGGCACGGGCCATGGGGCGGACATCACGTTGACCCAGACCGGCGCCCGATTGGGGACGCCGCACTACATGGCGCCCGAGCAGATCGAGCGGCCCGACGACGTGGACCATCGGGCGGACATCTATTCGCTTGGGGTGGTCTTTTACGAACTGCTCACCGGTGAGCTGCCGTTGGGCCGTTTCCCGGCGCCCTCGGCGAAGACCTACATCGATGCGCGGGTGGACGAGATCGTCTTCCGGGCGTTGGCCAAGGAACGGGAGCTGCGCCAGCAGAGCGCGGCCCAAGTCGGGGCGGAGGTCGAAGGGCTCTCGACGCCGGCGCCAATGCCGAAGGTGGAGCCGTTTGCGGCCGTCCTCCGTCGCGATTCGTGCTTCATCAGCAACCCGGGCTATCTGAGGACCCTTTGGGCCCAGTTCTACATCTACACCGGCCACGGCCAACTCGAGTTGGCCGGGGATCGCCTGTCCTTCCGCGGCGGGAGTTCCTCCGTCGAGATCCCCCTGCGTGCGATCAGCGGGATTTCCCTCGGCGAATACCCACGTCTCACCAAGCCGACGGGATTGAACCACGTCGCGGTCCGGTTCCGTCGCGAGGCCGGAGCCAAGGAGGAGGTGCTGCTGTTCACTCCCTTCAAGTCCGCTTGGAACGCAACCTGGACCACGAACGCAGTGGTGGACGATTGGCATCGCCTCCTCGTCGAGTCGTGGACGCGGCTGCATGGCCGGCCGCCGGCTGAGGTGCCGCCAGGGGAAGGAACGGCGGCGCCGTACTCCGGCAGCAATTCGCCTTCGGTTTCCTGGATGACGGCCTTGGCTGCAGTCGGCGCCGTCGGTGTCGTGGCCGCGATCTGGCTTTTCGTGGTCCTGGGTCGTGGGAACGAGGTGATCAAGGGAGGCTTGTTCGCCACGATGGTCCTGGGGGCCGCGAGCGGGGTGGGGTTGTGCCTGTGGGCGATGGGGCGGTTCCGGAGTGGCCGGAGACTCGGACCGCGATTCTGGATCCCACTCGTGGTCGCCGTGGCATTCGGGGTCTTCGCCGCGACCCTTGCGATGCTTCCCGGGAAATCCCCGGTGCCGCAGGCGCCTCTGGCGACAGTGGTCGACCCGGGTGTTCAAGGAGGCACGGGGCCCCAAGATGCATCGGTGACGCCGAAGGAGGAGAATGAGAAGGTCCGGCTTCAACGGTTCGAAGAGCCGTTCGGTACTCCTGCCGAGAACGGTCCTGGTACGGGTGTGTTGGATTCGTTGTCCGCCAAGGTCCGAAAGGTGGATGGCTCATCTCTGCGCCTCGCGTCCGCGATCATCGGCGGGCTGGCTGTCGTGGTCCTGATCGTCGGGGGCTATCGCAGAAGAATGGGATTCGTGGCGGGGCCCATGTGGCGCTGGGTGCCCCTGCTGCTCCTCGCCATTTCCGGTGGTGCCTTCACCGCATCGCTGATTGCGGAGCGGTGGAAGCCTTCGATTTTCGTCGGGCTGTCGCCCGGCGCGGAACCCACCGACCCGGGTCTCAGCATCCTGAAGCTGATTGCCAAGGATCTTCATCCCTCGAGTCGCATCCGCCTTCAGACGATCTATTGGTCCAACGGGGTCCCCAGCGTCATTCCCGAGTTGGAGACCGTCTTCGAGCCGAAGGAACTTGGGACGCTAGGTTCCCGACTCGCCTGGTCGATGGAGAAGGGTTCCCTTCGTTTTCGGCGCTCGGACGAGGATGGGCTTCCACGGGGCTTCGAGGCGGGGCCGCGTGTTTTTCTGTGCGAAGGCAAACCCGAATGGAATGCGTTGAACCGACGCGGCAATGCATTCATCGAGTTCAGGGGCCAATGGAAGGCGGACGGCCACCCTAGGCCCCTTCGCCAATTGCTTTATGGTGATGCTGTCACCCGTGATGCCAGGGAACATGTCGCGGGGATCATTCCGGGGAACGCCGTCGTCTACTATGGCATCGAAGCCCGGTTCGAGGTGGTTCCTTTCCTTCCTCCGTTGCCTGCGAGAAGTCTTACCGGACGGTCGACCAACATGGAGGCATCCGCCAAGCCGACCGCAGTCGAAGTGCCGGATCCTCTGGATGCCGGAGCGGCGGGGGCGGACCTGACCCTTCTGAGTTCGAGTCGAGGAGCCGAGGGACACCGTGACCTCTGGCGGCTGGTGTCGAACCGCCCCGGGACTTGGAGCGTCGAGTTCCGCGGACGGAGCCACGAGTTCGCCTTGCTCCCGGAAGACGGCACGAGCACCCACCAAGCGGACATCGAGTTGAGGGTCACGAAGCGTCCGAACGGAGACGGTGTCCGGGTGGAGGTCTTTACCGCCGACGGCCTGTTGGTCCACGAGCGGTTCGTCGAGGGCGATCCCGAGAACCTGATTCGGGAAGCGGGCATGATCGGCGCGGGCAAGCCTCACGCGCTCTCGCCTGCCTGGCCCTTTTCGCTGGCTGAACTGGGGGGAGAGAAGGTTCGCGTCCGGCGTCGGGTTCTGCCGAGCGGGGCGAATGGAGCGACTGTGATCGGGCTGGCCTTGGCGCAAAAGGAGCTGGCTGTGCGGCGAAGGAAGGCCCAGGCGGGCGTCTTGGCACCGCAGGGACCCGAGATGCTCGAGGCCGAGTATTCGATGGTGCTCGCGGAGGCGGTGGTCCACGGGGATGCCGGACTCGCGCGGCGGGCCCGGCTCGACTACCGGAAGAGGACGTTGGGACGGATCGAGGCGGAGGTTGCCGCGGGCAGGACCCCGAGGGAGGAACTCGAGAAGGCCCGCCTCGAACTCCAAAGCGCACGCGCCGCGGTCCAGGCGTTTGAGGAGTCTTCCGGCGGGAACCCGGGTCCGACCGTTCCCAAGCCGCAGCCATGAACTCGCCGACCACGACCTCCGAACCGCCCGGGAATGTCTCCGGTCCCGGGCGGTTCCGTCCCACGCGGTGGAGCCTGGTGCTGCGCGCCCGGGGTCCGGGTGCGGAAGCCCGGTTGGCCTTGTCGGAACTGTGCGCCTCCTACTGGGAGCCGGTCTTCCGGTCGATGCGCGCTTCGGGCACGGGGGAGGAAGTGGCCCGCGAACAGGCCCAGGAATTCTTCGCCAAGGTCCTCGCCGGGGACGGGTTTCCGGGTGCGGATCCGGCCCGTGGGCGGTTTCGTTCTTACCTGCTCGGGGCGCTGCGACATTTCCTCAACGATCTGCGCGATCGGGAGCGTCGCCTGAAGCGGGGTGGCGGCGTTCCCGCCGAGTCGCTCGACGACGAGGACTTCCCCGAGCCGGCGGATCCGTCCGGTGCCGTCCGGGATTCCGATTTCGACCGTTCGTGGGCGATGGCGGTGATGTCCCGGGCGATGTCGGCGGTCGAGAAGGACCTGACCGATGCCGGGAAGGGCGCGCAGTTTGTCGCGTTGCGCCCGTGGCTGGCCGGCACACCCGATGCCGACGCGCAGGCCAAGGTCCGTTCCGAGTTGGGTCTGAGCGACGGCGCGCTGAAGGTGGCGGTGCACCGCTTCCGGCGACACTTCCGGGAAGCCGTGCGCACCGAAATCCGGCAGACGCTGCCCGATGGCGGCCAGGTGGAGGACGAATTGCGCTACCTCGTGGAAGTCCTGGGGAATTCGTGATTCCGGATCTCCGATTCCGGATTGGGGGGACTCACGCCAAACCGCGAAGACGCCAAGGAGGCAGACACGGATTCCCCGGATTGGCCGGTTCCATCAATACTCCCGATCCTGCTCTTAATCTTAATCTTAATCTTAATCTTAATCCAAATCCCCGCCCCGACTCCGTCCCCATTCCCACGACACTCCCACTCCTCGAAGCCCACGGAATCCGTGAAATCCGTCAAATCAGTGTCCCCCCTCCGTGTCCTCCGCGTCTCCGTGGCCAGAGCCTTCCTTAGGACTTCTGGCGGAGCATCCGGTCGAGGACGTTCCGGGTGATGCGTTGGACCCGGGCGTCGGGTCCCTTGGGTTCCGTGTACACCTTCGGCCGCATGTAGCCGGGCGGCGAGGAGAGGCCGTCGGCCCACCAGCAGGTCGACGCGTTGAACACGAAGTTGCCCTTCGGCCCGGGATAGACGGTCGCGGTGTACACGCCGCCGTTGGGCTTGCCGGGGGCGCTTTGGGTGGGGCCCGTGGCGACGATCTCGAGTCCGGGGATCGGCGCCGGGTCACCATGCCATTCCCATCCGATGAGTCCGGGGATGGTGTCGCCGGCCTTCATGCCGGTGCCGGCGTGGATCCAGTGGTCGGGCCTCGTGCAGATCCAGTCGGCGCCGCCGGTGACCTCACCGGTGCTGTGCGCGCCGACCAGCTCGTTCGCATAGGGACGTTCGTGGGGCAGGGACTTCATCGCCACGAAGTCGCGCATGCCGCCTGCGGGACCGGTGACGGCGACCCGCTCGAAGGCCCTGCCCGAGGCGTCGAATCGGACCCGTCCGCAGAGGGCGTTGCCGGAGAAGAAGGCGAGGTTCATGCCGTCCTTCATCGCGGCCTCGACGTTCCGGTACATCTCCAGGGTCCAGTACTCGTCGTGGCCGACGCTCAGGAATCCCTTCACCCTGCGGAGTCCCTTCGGGTCGTGGTGGGTGTCGGAGTTGGAGATGTAGGTGACGTCGTTGCCCTCGCGTTCGAGCCAGTGGACGAACGGGAATTCCCACAGGAGGAACTCGCCGGAACCGAGCGACTGCGGTTGGTCGAAGATCTGGCAGTAGAGTCCGTAGGGACGGTTGAAGCCGACCTGGACGCCGCCGCCCCAGTACCAGGAGTCCTTGCCGTCGTCGTAGAGCGAGAACTGGGACGGCCAGCGGTTGTAGGCCTGCCAGGTGTGGTCGGAACACTGGAAGAGGAAGTCGGCCCGGCGGTCGTCGCGCACGATGAAGGGGATGAAGCTCTGGAGCCCCTCGCCGGATTCGGTGAGCTGGGCCAGGTACACGCCGCTGAGCCAATCGCCGGGAATCCTCAGCGAGGTGCAGGGCGTCCAGCGGCAGTCGCGGAGGCGTTTGGGGCCGATATCCGGATCGGGCTGGGCCTTGCCCGGGAAGGGGCCGAGCTCCTTCATGAGACGTCCGCCGTCGCCGCCGTACCAGCCCATGCGGAAGATGCGGATCGTGAACGGGGATTCCGGCCGCGTGCTGACGTGGAAGGAGAGCGGCTCACCGGCACGGACCGAGGTCCGGGAGGCGTAGCCTTCGATCCAGGGGCAGCGGTATCGGGTGGCCGGATCGATCCGGGTGCGGGTAAGCATCCAGTCGCGGGTGCCGGGCAGGAGGTTCTCCCGTTGGATGCGGTTGGGTCGGCTTCCCGGGCCGGGCGTGGCTGCGGAGGACGCAGTGTTGGCCAAAGCCCAGGCGCCGGCGCCGGCGAGGGCCTTGACCGCGTCGCGGCGGCTGAGGTGGGGCTGGGGCATTTGGGGACTCCGTGGAGAGCGTGTCGGGTTGGAGTCTATGGGGACAGAGGAATGGACGGTGCCGGCGCCCAAACTGGGAATAGGCATGAGACTCGTGACCTCGTCTCCTACGACGTGCACGGGTAGGAGACGACGTGAGGGGTCTCTGGGCCTCCGGCAGGCGCTGTGGATATGGGTTGGGGCGTTTACCCGAGGGTGATTTCCGCAGGCGCGCCAATGGATTGACCCTCCGGGCCGGGGGTACGCACTCTCGCCTGTGGTGAAGCGGATCCTGATGCTTGTGGACTTCCCGCACCTGTACAACGGGGGCGTGAGCCGCGTCGTGCTGGACACCTGCCGCGGACTCCAACGGAGAGGCTACGAAATCGGGATAGCCCACCACATGCCAAGCGATCGGGTCGAGGTGGACTGCCCGTCCTGGAAGCTTCCGCACTCGACGAAAGGAAGGGCGGAGTACGATGCGGATTTGACCGCGGCATTGGTGAAGATCTTTGACGAGTTCCGTCCCGACCTCCTCCAGTCCCACTCCCGAAAGGCCAGCGGAGTCCTGGACCGGATCGTTGAGCGGACGGCGATGTGCCAGTTCCTGCACGACCAGTCGTATTTCTGCGGGGGCGGCCATCGGATGCTGAGGGGATATCGTCCGTGCCATCGGGCACATGGGCCGCTGTGTCTTGTGCACAACTACCTGCTCGGTTGTGGAGGGATGAGGCCCAGCAACAACTGGCAGTGGTGGAAGTCGGCGGAGTCGTTCACCACGATGAAGCGGCAGCCTGGCATCCGGCTTCAGGTGGCCTCGCGGCTCATGCGCGATGGCCTTCTGGAGAACGGGTATTCGGGGGACCGGATCGACCTGATTCGGTTGTCCTCTGAACCGTCGAAGCTCGCGGACCGGGCCGAGTTGGGCCGGATCCTGGTGCCCGGCCGTTTGGCCCGAGAGAAGGGGGTCCATGTGGCCTTGGAAGCGGTGGCCTGGCTGGGCGGGGGGACCTGGAGGCTTTCGATGCCGGGTCTGGGTCCGGAGTTGGATGCCCTGAGGCACCGGGCCTCCGAGCTGGGGATCGCGGACAGAGTCGAGTTGCCGGGGGAGCTGGATGCCGAGGCGATGGAGCTGGAGTACGCCCGGTGTGATTTCGTGGTCTTCCCCGTCCTGCGACACGAGCCCTTCGGCCTGATCGGCACCGAGGCCATGGCCCACGGCAAGCCGGTCGTCGCCTTCGGTGGTGGCGGGGTCGAGGAATGGCTTTTCGACGGCGAAAGCGGCCTCCGTGTTTCGGAACGCTCTGCCGAGCCGCTTTCCGCCGCGGTTCGACGGCTCCTGGAGGACCGGCCACTGCGCGACCGGCTCGCCGCCGGGGCCCAGCGGCACTATCCGCAGTTCCACCCCGACCGCTACCTCGACCGCCTTGAGGAGAGCTATGGGAAGACGTTGGCCGGTTGGAAACGTGGGCGTGTCGTGACCTGAAACCTCGACGGATGGATGGATGCCGCCTTCCGGACGCGGTGGCCTGGCCGTTTGAATTGGAGGGGACGGACGTCGTGAAATTGGACTTCCCCGGCAAAACCGGAGCCGGTTGACTCCGCGGCTTCATGTCGAAGACCGCGTTTCTATTCGCCGGACAGGGAGCCCAGCAGGTTGGGATGGGACGGGACCTGGCGGCGACGTTGCCCACGGCCAAGGCCCTGTTCGAAGGGGCCGACGAAGCCCTCGGTTGTCCCCTCTCGCGCATCTGCTTCGAGGGTCCCGAGACCGCGCTCACCCGCACGGAGTACGCCCAGCCGGGGATCTACCTCGTCAGTTGGGTTGCCATGAAGCTGCTGCAGGAGAGGGTGCCTTCGCTGCAGGCGGACGCCACGGCGGGACTGTCGCTGGGCGAGTTCACGGCGCTTGCGGCTGCGGGATCGATGACGTTCGAAGACGGCCTCCGGATCACGCGCCTGCGGGCACGTTTCATGCAGGAGGCGTGCGAGGCGACCCACGGTGCCATGGCGGCGATCATCGGTTTGGAGGAGGGACCCTGCCGCGAGGCGTGCGAGGCGACCGGTGTCGCCCTGGCCAACCTGAACTGCCCGGGTCAGATCGTGATCTCGGGACCGTCGGACCGCATTCTCCCGGCAATCGAGGCCTGCAAGGCGAAGGGCGCGCGCAAGGCCATCCCGCTCACTGTCGCCGGAGCCTACCATTCGCCGCTGATGGAGTCCGCGAGACCGCGTCTGGCCGCCGAACTGGCAACGGTGCGGATCACGACGCCGATGGTGCCGGTGATCTCGAACGTCACGGCCGCGGCCCACGGAGCAGCCGAGACCATCGCGCCGGTCCTGGTGGAGCAGGTGACCTCGTCGGTCCGTTGGGAAGCGAGCATGCGGTTGCTGCTGTCCCAAGGTTTCACGCGGTTCATCGAGTTCGGCCCCGGCAACGCGCTGTCCGGTTTCCTGCGTCGCATCGACAAGTCACCCGAGGTTTTGAACGTCTCCGACCTCGCCAGCCTCGAGGCGACCGCGAAGGCGTTGGGGGCGTGATCTCAGACGTTGCCGAACGGGCTTCCGGCACCAAGATGGCGGCCTGATGGAATCCGAGATCCCCAACCGGCCGGAAGAGGGCCGATCCGCGGAGCACCAGCTTCCGCCCGGCTTCGTGCTGGTGCTGTTCGCGGCGTTGGCCGGCGGATTGCCGGCGGGGATCTTCACCACCTTGGCCTCGGAGCCGGGGCGGCCGGGATCGCCGATCTACGGGCTGCTCCTGCCGTGGGGCATCCTGCCGTTTTTCCTCGTGATCGTGGCCGGTTGGCGAGGCCGGTTCTCGGACCGGACCCGCGTCCTCGGTTTGGCGACCAGCGTCGCCGCGGTGCTCGGCCTGCTGGCCTACGGCTACGCGTTCCTGTTCCTGCCACGATTGGCGGACGCCCGGAAGTGGTTCCTCTTCGTGCCTTTTTGGCAGTGGCTGTTGGTGGCGCGTCCGGCGCTCCGCTGCGCCCTGGTGCAGAAGACGCCTCCGCCTCCGGGCGACGACGGAAAATCGAGCTGATCGGGTCGGGACTTCCCATTCCGCCGGTGTCCGGCGTCAGACCACGGAAGGCGTGCCACGGCTCCGGGGGCGCACCGGCCCCAACCGCACGACCTGCTGGGGATCCATGTCGGTCAGCTTCATCCAGTCCTCGGTGAGGTCCGAGACCGGGAACAGGGCGTCTCCGGCATGCTCGAGCTCCAGCGCCTGCAGAAGGTCGGTACGTCCGAGGGACCCGGGTTCCCCGGACGTGATGGCGCGGCGGATGGCGAGTTCCTTGGCGCGGGCGACGACGGCGCCGATGACCGCGCCGCTGGCGAGGTCGCCGTGGTGCAGGACCTCGCGCCGTCCGCTGCGGTGAAGGACCTCCAGGAACTCGGTTGAGGGAGTCCGCGCGAAATGGGCCGTCGCGGCCGCCTGAGCCAAGGATTCCCGCGGCTCGGCGAGGGGGATGTCACCGCCGAGATGGATGGCGTAGATCCGTTCGGCGCCCTCGCGGTCGGGACGTCGGACCCGGATGCGACGGTCGATTCGGCCGGGGCGGAGGATGGCGGGGTCGATGAGGTCGGGCCGGTTCGAGGCGAGGATGACCACGACGTTGGACAGCGGTTCGATGCCGTCCATCTCGGTGCAGAACATCGGCACCAGGGTGGAGAGGATGCCCGCTGCCGCACCGGCGCGCCGTATGCCGAGGATGCTCTCCGCCTCGTCGATGAACAGGAAGGCCAGTTGGCCCTCCTCGGCCCGTTGGCGGCAGCGGACGAACAGTTCGCGCACCTGCCGTTCGCTTTCACCGAGCCACATGTTGAGCACCTCGGGTCCCTTCACGTGGAGGAAGAACTCCGGTCGGTCGACGCCGGTGGCTTCGCGGATCTGGCGGCGCAGGTTGAAGGCGGTGGCCTTGCCCAGGAGCGTCTTGCCGCAGCCCGGCGGACCGTGGAGCAGGAAGCCCTTGGGCACAGCGTGGCGGTAGGTCTCGAACAGGCTGCGATGCAGGAACGGCAGTTCGATAGCGTCGCGGATGGCCCGAACCGCCTCGTCCTGTCCGCCGATGGCCTCCCAGGGCACCGGTTCGACGCGTTCAGTGAGGGGATCCGAGGGCCGCTGGGTTCCGATCACTTCGACGGCGACACGTTGCTGCGGGTCGAGTCGCACCTCGGTTCCGGCTCGGAGCTTCTCCTTGGCGAGGCCAGCGGACCTCAGCACCACCGTCGCGGTGCCGCCGGGCGAGGAGCCGCCCAGCCGGAGACGTCCGTCGGGCAGCAGGCTCTCGATCCGGGCGACCGGGCCGGTGCGGTCGAATCCGAGGACCCGGACGACGTTGAAGGCCTCGTTGCAGAGGAGGCGGGCGCCGATCTCGAGTTGCTCCTGCGGCAGGGATGGATCGGGACGGCAGAGGTAATCGGCGCCGCCGAGAGCCAGCCAGACCAATCCGTCCTCGGCCGGCCCGAGGCAGGTGGCCGACCGCAACGCCGGCGCCCGCAATCCATCGACGAGGCGATCCATCTGCTCGAGGGCCTCGCGGGCCTGGTCCTGTTGTTCCTCCAGGTTCGAGAGCCGTTCGCGCAGGTACGCGAGGTCGCCCTGGGAGATCCGGCCGAGGCGAAGACGGACCTGGAGCAGGTCGAAGATCTGAAGCGTCGAAAGCCGGTCGAGTTCCTCACGGGGAACCTGATCGTCTAAGGCCGAGGTCGCCGACGCCTCGGGATGGGGCAGTGCCTCCGGTGATTCGGGATCGCGCATGACCGGGCGGATCAGCGGGAAGGCGCAGGAGGCGCCGGCATCCGGGTGGGCGTCGCGTTCTGACCGGCGGGGGAGATGGGACGTGGGCCTGTCGCCGGTTTTGCTGGTGTCGACGGTCCTTGGGGCTGACGGCTGCTCATCGCGGCCGGTGCGCGGGAGGGAATCCCGGACGGAAGTCGGCTCGGAGTGGCGGCATAACCGGGCTGGGCCACCGGACCCTGTGGGAATTGGCGACCCTGTTGGGCCAATCCGGCTCCATTCGCGGCTTGGGGCGAACCCGGGATGCCTCCGACGTTGGTCGGAGCATTCAGGGGGACTCCGCCGGCGGCGAAGAACTGGGAGGCGTTCTGTCCGTAAACCACGGTTGGCGTGCGTCGGGTCACGCCGCGGATGCCCTGGGCTTCCGACTTCAAAGCCAAGGCCGCCAGGGTAAGGGCGATCCGTAGGAGGAAGAGGCGGAAATCCATGCGCCTTCCCTAAACCTCCCGCCGAGGAATGCAAGCGGCGGCCTCCGGGAGAGGAGGTGGCGGCAAACAATTGAGGTTGTGGCGGCAGGGTTTACTCACTTCGGCTGCAGACGCAGGATCCGGTCAACAATGCTCCGGTCCGAGACGATTTCCCTGTTTCAGGCACTCCTATTTCCCCTGTGTTTCGCGGTGCTCCCGACTGCGGTGCGCGCGGCGCATCCGGAGGAAGGCCTTCCGTTGGTGCGGCATTTCACGGCGAAGGACTACACCGCCAACCCGCATTGCGCAGGGATCGCGTTCGCGCCCGATGGCACGCTCATCACCGTCTCCGCCAGCTACGTGATGACCTACGACGGCGCGGAATGGATGCGCCTGGAGACGATGATTTCCCAGATCCGGGCCGTGGCGGTGACGGAGGACGGCACGGTGGTCGCCGGCGGCGCCGACAGCTTCGGTGCGGCGCGGAAGGACCGGTTCGGACGGTGGCGATGGGAGATGCTCAATCCGAAGGGGCCGGACGCCCCGGCGAGGGTCGGGGTGGTGGACCGGATCGCGACCCGAGGCAAAGAGGCCTGGTTTTCCGGTGCGGAGAACGTGTTCCATTGGGATGGGAAGTCGGTTCGGACCTGGACCTTCACCAACGCGCCGGCCTACGCCAGCGTCTTCGTGGCCGGCGAGGAGGTGTACCTGCACCGGGAGCAGGTTGGTCTCTTCCGTTTTGACGGGGCCGACTGGATTCCGTTGCTCACCAACGGTGTGGCGCGGACCAACATCCTGGCGACGGTGCGGGACTGGGATGGAGGCACCTTGATCGCAACGCGTCGGCGGGGGTTGCACTGGATGCGATCGGGTTCGGTCGAACCGGTGTCGGCGGAGCTGAACGCGCTGCTGCGCCCTCAGACCGTGATCTCGGTGAAGCCGTTGCGCGACCGCACGATGCTCCTCTGCACGGCGACGAACGGAGTCTGGCGGATCGACACCACGGGACGTGTGCTCGGGAAGCTGGGCCGGAAAGAGGGGCTGCCCACGGAGCGCATCCATCAGGCGGCCGAGGATCCGGACGGCAACTGGTGGCTCGCGACGGACCAGGGGGTTGTGGCGATCGACCTCCCGAATGCGGTCACGGTCTTCGATACGAGGAACGGTCTCGAACCAGGCTCGGCGGTGGGGATCGTGCGCCATGAGGGACGGATCGTGCTGTCGCAGCCGACCGGATTGCAGTGGCTCCAGACCGGCGCCGGCCCGTCGCGGATCACGCGTCATCCGGTCCAACCGGTCTCCCCGCAGTCGATGGTGTCCCGTCCAGAAGTCCTTCTGGTGGGTGGGACGGACGGACTGCACCTCATCGAGGGCACCACGAGCCGTAAGGTGCTGCCGACGGACAACCGCTACTACGCCATGACCGCTTCCACGGATCCGGAGCGGGTGTTCGCCGGACGGGCGAACGGATTCACCGTGTTGAGGAAACGGCCGGGCGCCGAATGGGAGATCGAGGCGCACCTGTCCGAACTCGGCGAGGTCCGGAACATCCACGAGATGCCGGACGGCTCGGTCTGGACCGACTCCACGTCGCGCGGCGTCCATCGCATCGTGCGCGGTCCCGGCGGTTCCTGGACCAACGCCGTGGTGACCACCTGGTCCCGGGAGAACGGCGGCCTGCGAAGCGAGTCCGGACATTCGATGCTGTTCCGGATGCCCGACGGCCTCCGGGTGGCGGTGTTCGAGGACGTCTGGAAATCCACGTCGGACGGCAAGGGCTTCGAGGTGGACCACGGATTCCGGAGTCCGCTGGGACCGGTGCGGTTCATCGCCAATCCGGTTCCGGTGGACGACAACCTCGCATGGGGTGTTGTGGCGTTGTCGCAGCAGTCCGAGATCGCCGAGTAC
>CAMASJ010000098.1 GCA_945860685.1 Akkermansia muciniphila | reverse complement strand
TCGGCGGTGAGCCCATCCCGGCGCAGGATCTCCGCCTGCGCCCGCAGCTCGGTTTCGACGGTGTCGACCTGTCCCGGGGAAGTCCCACAATAGAATGCGAAGTAGCCTTCCGAACGTCCGGGGAACTGCGACGCGCCGACATAGTAGGCAAGCCCGAGTTCGTCCCGGATTCGCATGAAAAGGCGGGAGCCCATGTCGCTGCAGGCTTCCTGGAGCAGCTCCAGCGCGTGGCGGTCCGGCGAGTGGAACGTGGTCCCGGGGAAGCCGATCACGAACACCGCCTGTTCCTTCTCCCGCGTCTCGTCGAAGCGCAGCGTGACGGTGCTGGGAACCGCTGCGGGTGGCGGAGCGACCTTCCCGGGCTTCCATCCGGCCAGAGCCGTTTCGACCGCGCCGCGGACGGCCTCGGCATGGATGTCGCCGTAGACCGCAAGGATGCCGTTCGCGGGCAGCACCAGGTTCTGGTGGCATTCGCGGAGCTGCGCCACGGAGAGGGAGCGGACCGATTCCTCGGTGCCGGAGCTATCCAAACCGTAGCCGGTTTCGCCGAAAAGGCCGCGACGCATCAGGCGGAACGCCGACTGGAGGAGCTGGTCCTTCTGGCCCCGGATCGAGGCGAGTTGGGCCTCCCGTTCGCGTTCCATGGCGCCGGTGGGGAACTTAGGATGCAGCAGGACGTCGGTGAAGAGGTCCAGGCCGACCGCGAAGTCGTCGGTCAACACCTCCGCACTGAGGCCGAAGCTGTGGTTGCCACCGTAGGCGTCGAGGCTGCCGCCGAGTCCCTCGATCGTTTCCGCGATTTCCTCCGCCGAACGGCGCGCGGTGCCCTTCACGAGCATCCGGGAGAGCAGGGCGGTGACGCCGCTGTCGGCCGGGGTCTCGTAGAGGAGCCCGCCGGAGAACGCGGCGCGGAACTGGACGAAGGGAAGCCGGTGGTCCTCCTTCACAAGCAGGCGAAGACCGTTGGAGAGCGTATAGAGGTGGATCGGATGGTCTGCCGACGCCTCGGCCGCGGAGTCCTCGACAGGCCGGAATCCCTTCGGGAGCAGTCCGTAGAGGCTTCGGTTGGAGTCGGCCAGGTAGGTCTGGGCGACCCGCTGGAGGTCCTGCGGGGTGACCTGCTTCACCGCCTCGAGGTAGCGTTCCGAGAAACCGAGGTCACGAGCCGCCATCCAGTTGCCGCCGAGGTCCTGGGCCTGGCCTTCCATGGTCTTGCGGGAGGCCAGCATGCCGGCGGTGAACTGCTTCACGGCCTTCGAGCATTCCAGCGGGGCGACCGGTTCGGAAGCGAGGCGGTGGACTTCGGCGAGGATCGCGTCCCGAGCCGCGGCGAACTTGTCGCCGTCGCAGACGCCGCTGACCCCGAAGAGGCCCCCGAGCGAGGGCGTGTAGATCCAGGCGTTGACCGAGTGGACCAAAGCGGAACGGTCGCGAACGGTGCGGTAGAGTCGCGAACTGCGACCGCTGCCGAGGATGGTTGAAAGGACGTCGAGGGCTGGGATGTCGTTGTGGCGGACCTCCGGGATGTGCCATCCGAAATGGAAGTGGGCCAACTCCACGGGCGCCTCCTCGAGCGTCTCACGAGGACCGGTCTGACGGGGCTCCACCGGCAGCACGCTTTCAGGCACGGCGCGGGCCTTGGCCTTGGAGAAGGCGGCGGCCACCTGGGCGATGACATCCGCCGGCCGGATGTTCCCCACCACCACCAGGAAACAGTTGTTCGGCGCGTACTTCTCGGCGTAGTAGGCCAGTAGGTCCTCGCGGCGGATCGAGTTGAAGATGTCCGGCCAGCCGATCACCGGATGCCGGTAGGGGCTGCGTGTGAAGGCAGTCGAGAACAGGCCCCTGCTGGAACGTCGGCCGGGATCGTCCTCGCCCATGTCCATCTCACGTCGGATCACGTCGAGTTCCTTCTCGAGTTCGGATTCCGGCAGCGAGGCGTTCTGGACAATGTCGCAGAGGATGTCGATGGCCACCGGCGCGCCGGTATCGGGGACGTTGATCCAATACACCGTGCGGTCGAACGACGTATAGGCGTTCATGTAGCCGCCGGCCGCCTGGACCTCCTGGTCGATCCGGCCCGGGCCGCGGGTCGTCGTGCCCTTGAACAGCATGTGCTCGAGCACATGCGAGAGACCGGCACCGATCCACTTGCCCTCGTCGACACTACCAGCCCGGCACCAGGCCTGAACGCTCACCACCGGCGCGGAGCGATCCTCACGGAGGATCAATTCCAGTCCGTTTTCAAACCGGTGCACCAACACTCCGGGTGGATTCTGGGGAAACGGTCGGGGACGGGATTCGGACGGCGCGGTCAGGGACAAACTCATGTATGCGAACTGGAAACTTACGGGGCGCACAGACGATTGCAATGTCCTGTCGAAGGAACCGCCGACACCTTCCTCGTGCAAAGCCGCAACTCCCATGGGATCGGATGCAGGCCGCCCGAGGTGCCCGGCTTCCGTCCTGCGCCGGCGCGGAATGGTTCGCCTCAGTGACCTACAGTGATGCCTCGGATCACCTCCCGGAGGATCAGCGAGGCGTGCTGCGCCACGGGGCCCTCGGTGAAGTCCGCGTCGTTCATCCCCTCCTGTCCGCCGGCGAGGTCGCTCAGGCTCCGGATGATCAGGAACGGCACGCGGTTGGCCCAGCAGACCTGCCCGATGGCCGTGGATTCCATGTCGAGGCACTCCGCCTTCCAGACGCGGAAGGCCCAGCGCCTGTATTCGCGGTTGTCCATGAACACCGGCCCGGCGATGCCGTCGCCACCGACGTGGACTTCGGCAACGCGTCCACGGAACTCCATCCGGGGCGCCTGCCGGACCGCCTTGCGGGCGATGTCTAGGAGACCCGGGTCGACGGCGAAGGTGGACTGCCGTTCCGGCGCCTTCATCCCATCGCGGATCGCCCAGACGTGGTCGGGGAAGATGAACCCGAAGTTCTCATGGGAGGCCTTGAAGTACTTCGGGATCACGTACCCTTTGCCGTCGGGTGTGGGGTTCAGGTAGGCGGCCTCGCTGTGGTGGTGCCAGCGTTCCGGAATCACCACGTCCCCAATGTGCCGCTCCGGATTGATGCCCCCGGCGATGCCGGCGAAAAGCACGTGGGTGACCCCAAACCGGTCGATGGCCAACTGGGTATTCATTGCCGCGTTGACCATGCTGACGCCGCTGGGGAAGAGGAGGAGGTCATGACCGGCGAAACGGATGAGGCGGAATTCGAGGCCGTTGACCCGTTCGCTGGAGACTAAGGTCGCCGACTCCGCGAACACGGCGTCGTTGGCGGCCAGTTCAGGAGCATAGGCACCCATCACCGCGATGAGCGGGCGGGTGGCTCCGCGTCGTCCAGCCTGGACCGCTTGCGGTCGGGGTGTGGAACAGGCGGTCAGGAAAAACGCAATCCAGAGGATCGCAAACGAGGACTGCAGGCGTGACATGGATGGGGCTCGGCGTGGCTTTTCGGCATGGTGCCGATAGACCTCAGCGAAAGATCAGGTGGGCCAGGAACAGTGCAGCAAGGACGTAGGCCAGCGGGGTCACCTGGCGTGCACGTCCGGTGAGGAGGTTGAAGGAAACGTAGACCACGAAGCCCAGTGCGATGCCTTCGGCGATGCTGAAGGTGAGCGGCATGGCCAGCATGGTGATCACGGCCGGAACGGCCTTGGAAAAGTCGCGCAGGTCCAATTCCGCCACGCTCTGCATCATGAAGACGCCGACGATCACCAGCGCGGGCGCGGTGGCCACGCTGGGGATCACGGCGATCAGGGGCGTGAGGAAGAGGGCCCCCAAGAAGCAGAAGGCGGTGGTGATGGCGGTGAGTCCGGTCCGGCCTCCTGCTTCCACGCCGGCTGCGGACTCGATGTAGCTGGTGACCGTGCTTGTGCCAAGTGTGGAGCCGACCATGGCCGCCGTGGCGTCCGCGGTGAGCGCGCGGCCGATCTTCGGCAGGTTGCCGTCGGCATCCAGCAGGCCGGCCCGCTGGCAGACGCCGATCAGCGTGCCCATGTTGTCGAAGAGGTCCACGAAGAGCAGGGCAAGCATCAGCGGGAGGCACTCCTTCCAATGCTGCCAGAAGTAGCCCAGATCGAGCTTCAGGAAGGTCGGGGCCAACGAAGCCGGCATCGAGACCACGGCGGTCGGCACGGAGGTGAGCGCCTTTCCGTCGGGTCCACGGAGGAGGAATCCGATCCCCGTGAGCGCGATGACCGTGATCACGATGGCGCCGGGGACCTTGCGCCAGACTAAGACAGCGGCGAGCACGATGCCGAACAGGACCATCAGGGGCCCGGCTTCGCGGAAATTGCCAAGGCTCACGAGCGTCGGGGGGCTGGCGACGATGACGCCGCCGTTTTTCAGGCCGATGAACGCGATGAACAGCCCGATGCCGCATGTGATCGCCAGCTTCAGCTCATGGGGGATGGCGGAAATGATCTTCCGGCGGATGCCGGTGACGCTGAGGACGAAGAAGACGACGCCGCTGTAAAAGACGATGCCGAGTGCGGCGGGCCAGGGGATCTTCGCGCCGAGGCAGATGCCGAACGTGAAGAAGGCGTTGAGCCCCATGCCCGGGGCCAAGGCGATCGGGTAGTTGGTCGCCAGGGCCATGACCACCGTCATGATGGCGGAGGCGAGGGCGGTGGCGGTGATGAGCGCCCCCTTGTCGATCCCGGCCTCGCTGAGGATCCCGGGATTCACCGCCAGGATGTAGGCCATCGCCGCGAAGGTGGTCAGCCCTCCGACGATCTCGCGGCGGACATTGGTGCCGTGGGCGGCCAGTTGGAACCAGCGTTCAAGCATGTCAGGGAAGGTTTCCGAAATCGGCGGACCGATTGCACGCCCGGAAGCAAAAGACGAGCCGGACCCTTCCAGCTGGGTCCGGCCCGTCTTCTGTGTTCAACGACTGTCTCTTTCCAACCAGTCGGGGTGATAGGAGCCCAGGGGCAGCTCAGAAAGCCCGCACCAGCCGCATCAGGACGTAGGCGATGGTCGCCGTGACCGGCAGGGTGAGGACCCACGCCCACAGGATCCTTTCCACGACGCCGATGTTCAGCGCACTGAGCCGTTTGGCGCAGCCGACACCCATGATGCTGGTGGTGATCGCGTGGGTCGTCGAAACCGGCATGCCGAAATGGGCCGCCACGGATAGGACCGTGGCGGCGGTCGTCTCGGCGGCGAAGCCATGCACCGGCTGCAGCTTCACCATCTTGTGGCCCATGGTCTTGATGATCTTCCATCCGCCGGCGGCGGTGCCGGCGGCCATCACCATCGCGCAAGTGACCTTGATCCAGCTCGCGATGCCTTCGGTGCCCGAGGCGTCCATGGACATCGGATGATGCAGGAACTGCAGCCAGCTGGGGAGTTGGACCAGCGTGCCCGCCTTCTCGGCGCCCACGAGGGCCAGGGCGATGATGCCCATGGTTTTCTGGGCGTCGTTTGAACCGTGGCTGAAACCCATGTACGCCGCGCTGGCCAACTGGGCCTTGCCGAAGACGCGGGTTACCCAGGTGGGCGTCCATCCTCGCAGCAGGAGGTACAGCAGGGTCATCACCAGCATGCCCACCAGGAAACCCATGATCGGCGAAAGGAACATGGGGATGATCACCTTGTAGATCAGGCCGTCGTATTTGTACCAAGGGGCTCCCTCCTTGACCTTGCGGAGGACGACCACAGCCAGGTTGTTGCTCGCGGCGGCGACGCCGGCGCCGATCAGTCCACCGATGAGCGCATGGCTGGAACTGGAGGGCAGGCCGAACCACCAGGTGACCAGGTTCCACACGATCGCCCCACCCAGGGCGCAGATCAGCATCTGGGTTCCCAGTTCCGACGGGACGAGGTTCGAGTCCAACAGGCCTGAACTGATGGTCTTGGCCACCGCGGTGCCGTAGAGGGCACCAACCAGGTTGGTGCAGGCCGCCAACAGGATCGCCAGCCGGGGAGTCAGGACCTTGGTCGAGACCACCGTGGCGATCGAATTCGCGGTGTCATGGAAACCGTTGATGTACTCGAACACCAGGGCCACGAGGATGACCGTTAGGAGGAGGGCCATGTCGGGCGGTTCAGGAGTTCTTGAGCACGATCTGCACGATCACGTTGCCGGCATCACGGCATCGGTCGATCACCTTCTCCAAAAGGTCGAAGAGGTCCTTCAGCGCGACGACGGTCACGGCATCATGTCGGGTGGAATAGAGTTCCTTGAGCAAACCCGTCATGTGCTTGTCCGCCTCGCCTTCCAGATATTGGAGCTGGTCGTTCTTTTCCTTGACCTTGGCGAGGTCGGGGGAACCCCGGAGGTCCCCCACCATGGTCAGCAACGTCTCCATCGACTGCTGCAGCAGTTCCGCCTGCCGGGTGAAGTTGGTGTGCTGGATCCGCTCCGGGGAGATTATGAACCGCTCGACGAACTTCTCGAGGGTCTTCGGGATCTTGTAGAGCGCGGTCGCCAAGGCGTCGATGTCCTCGCGCTCCAAGGGGGTGACGAACGTCGTCACCAACCGCTCCTGGATCTCCTCGGTGATGCGCTTGTCCTTGCGGCGGACCAGCGCCAACTGGTCCAAGGCCGTCGGGCCCGGACTGGACAGGGTCTTCACCAGGATCTGGACGCTCTCGTTTGCCTCGCGTGCGCTTTGCTCGAGCAGGTCGAAGAAGATGTCGCCGCCCCCGACCAGTCGTTGAAGTGAGAACATGGTGTGATGTGGAAATGTCTGCGATTCGACCACGGGTCGTTTCCGTTACAGACCGGTGACTTCCCGCAAGTATCCAGAGTATCAGGCCTCCGGGGAAGCGCTTCCCGCTGCCGTCCCGGTGTCGACCCGCCGTCCAGGTCAACGGAACGCGTCGGGAACGTTCTCCGGCACACCCACCGTGCGGCGGTAGTCCAAGATGATCTTGATCGCTTCCTCGGGCGTGTCCACGACCTTGAGCAGGTCGACGTCACCCGGGGAAATCATCTTCTCCTTTTCCATCGTGGTCCGGCACCAGTCGAGAAGCCCCTCCCAGTACTCCCGACCGAACAGGATCAGCGGGAACGCCGGGATACGACCCGTCTGGACCAAGGTCACCACCTCGAACAGCTCGTCCAAGGTGCCAAAGCCGCCGGGCATATAGACGAAGCCCATGCTGTACTTCACCAGGCAGACCTTGCGGCTGAAGAAGTAGTGGAAGTTGACCGAGACGTTGGAGAACCGGTTGCCCTTCTGCTCGAACGGCAGCTCGATATTGAGGCCGACGCTGGGGCCTTTGCCTTGGGCTGCACCTTTGTTGGCGGCCTCCATGATTCCTGGACCGCCGCCGGTGACGACGGCGAACTTCTCCTTGGCCAACCCGTTGGCGATCGCTACCGCAGCCTTGTAGTACGGATCCTCGGGGCGGGTCCTTGCGGAACCGAAGATGGTCACCGCCGCCGGGATCCGCGACAGCGTGTCGAACGAGTCGACGAACTCCGCCATGATCTTGAAGACGCGCCACGGATCCTCGATGACGCGCTGCTCTCGGGTGGAACTCATTGGGATGGGCGGGACCGTAGTCCATCTCCATTGAAGGGCCAGTCCGGCTTTTTCGCTCCGGAAAGGTGTCCCCGGACCAGCTCCCGGGCCGACAACACCAGTCGCCCGTCGCGCACCAGATCCCCGAAGCGCAGGTCCGGAAGTCCGCTCTGGGCTTCACCGGTCAGTTCCCCCGGCCCCCGCAGCCGCAAGTCCGCTTCGGCCAGGTCGAAACCGTTGTCGGTGCCTGCCAGGATCTCCAGCCGCTGACGGCCCTCTGGCCGCGTCTCGCCGGAGACCAGGATGCAGTGGGACTCGAATCCGCCCCGGCCGATGCGGCCTCGGAGCTGGTGCAGCTGCGCGAGCCCGAACTGGGACGCGTTCTCGATCACCATCACCGTCGCCTCGGGGACGTCCACGCCCACCTCGATCAGCGAGGTTGCGACCAGCACCTCGATCTTTCCGCTGCGGAACGCCTCCATGGTCCGGTGTTTCTCCTCTGCGGAAACCCGCCCGTGGAGCCGTCCCACCGCGTGGGGTGCCAACGCCTTCGCGATCACCGGCAGCGAGGCCTCCACGGACTTGGCATCGTCGTCCCCGGTGTCGGTCACCCGCGGGTACACCACATACGCCCGGTGCCCGGCCTCCAGTTCCTTCCGGACGAAGGACCAGATCTTCGGGAGGGAATCCGATGTCCGAAGATGGGTCCGGATGCGGCTTCGGCCCGCCGGCTTCGAGTCGAGGATGCTGACATCGAGATCCCCGTAGAGCGTGAGGCCCAAGGTGCGCGGAATCGGCGTCGCGGTCATGACCAGCAGGTGGGGGTAGCGTCCCTTTCGCAGCAGCCGTTCCCGTTGGGAGACGCCGAACCGGTGTTGTTCGTCGATGACCACCAGGCCGAGTCGGTCGGGAGTGAAGCCGGACTCGATCAACGCATGGGTGCCAACCGTGAGCGTCGGGGTGTCGGTGAAGAGGGAGCCCGGTCCCGCCGGCTTGTTGGAGCCCGTGATCAACGACACCTCGACCCCGAGCGGAGCGAACCATCGGGCGAACACCTGTTCCAACTGCACCGCCAGGATTTCCGTGGGAGCCATCACCGCCACATGGAAGCCGCTCTCCAAGGCCATCAATGCCGCGCCGGCGGCAACCAACGTCTTGCCGGCGCCCACGTCGCCCTGAAGCAGACGCCGCATCGGCACCGTGCCTCCCATGTCGGAACGGATCTCCCGCAAGACCCGAGCCTGGGCGTCCGTCGGGCGGAACCCCAGCGAGGCGAGGAACGGACGCATCAACCGGTTGTCGCCGCCGCAGGGCAGGGCCTTGGCCTTGAGTTCGAGGTTCTTCCTTCGCCGCTGGATCTCGAGCTGGAGGGCGATGAACTCGTCCATGGCCAACCGCTCGCGGGCCGTGTTGGCGGCGGTCCCGTTGGTCGGAAAGTGGATGTCCGCCACCGCCTGCGCACGGGTTGGCCAATGGGTTCCGTCGTCCCGCACCGCCTTCGACATCAGGTCGGGCTCGGGTTCGGCCAACAGGTGCCCGAACCGTTGAAGAGCCACCCACGCGATCCAACGCCGTCCCCGCTGTCCCAGCCCTTCGGTCAGCCGGTAGATCGGCACGATCCGGCCGACGTGCAGCCGGGGTTCCTCCGGATCCGGAGCCGCCGAACGATCCTCCGCCTCCGAGGCGGTCCCGAGTCGCTCGGTTTCCGGGTGGTCCATGGTGCGGGGCTTGAGGGACCGCACCTTGCCGTGCACCACCCACTCCTCGCCGACCGCGAACTGACGTTCCATGTGGGGCATGTTCCACCAGCGGCAATGGAGGCGCGCCGTGCCGTCATCGAGCACGAACTCAAACACCGACCGCGTTCCTTGGCGGAACTTCTTCGTGCCCGCGGCGACGATGCGTCCGAGCACCGCCGTCGTCTGGCCGACTTGAAGTTCCCGGACCAGACTGAAGGATCGGCGGTCCTCATGGCGTCGGGGCGGATCGAGCAGGAGATCCCCGATGGTCCGGATGCCGAGCCGTTCCAGCAGCCGGACGCGGGCGGGACCGATGCCCGGCACGAAGGAGACCGGGGAATCGAGCTGGGGAACCGGGATGGAACCGGAAGCCTCGGGCATGGGGGCTCCGTCGCAGGACGGTTCAGGCCGAAGGAGGAGTCGTCTCCCCGGCGGCTTCCGTGGTCGTTCCGGCCGGCGGCGCCGCGGGCTCCGATTCGGCGATTTCGGAATCCAGTTTGGACTCGGGTTCGACGGCCACTTCCCCTGCTTCCGCGGAGGCGACCGGTTCCGGCGGTGCGAGACCGATCTCGATCTCGCCGAAATCCTCCCCTTGTCGGAGGACAAGGGTCCTCAGACGGGTGAGTTCCAACATGGCCAGGAAAGTCACCAAGACCTCCGACCTAGTCCGGGCTCCCGCGAACAGCTCGGAGAACAGTAGCGTGCCCCGCTGCGCGATCCATTCCCTCAGCGCGGACATCTTCTCCGACACCGTGTACGGATCCGCCTGGATCTCGCGGTATTCGTCGCGGCCGCCGAAGCGCTTGAGGATGGCGCTGACCGCCTCGATCAGGTCGAAGACCGAGACCGGGGCCTTCCTGGGCGCCTCGGGTTCCTCGAGTTCCGGGCGAGGCGGCCGACGTTCGTAGATCGACTCCATTTCGACCTCCCGCACCTGGAGACGGCCTGCCGCGTCCTTGAACTTCCGATACTCGACCAGCCGACGGATGAGCTCGAAGCGCGGATCCTCCTCGTCCTCCTCCTCCGAAAGCACCTCCGGCTTCTTGTCGGCGGGCAGCAGCTCGCGGCTCTTGATGTAGATCAGGGTCGCCGCCATCACGAGGAACTCCCCGGCCACTTCCAGGTCCAGCTCGCGCATCTGGTCGATGTACGCGACGAACTCGGAGGCGATCCGGGTGAGGTTGACCTGGTAGATGTCCACCTCCTGCTTCTTGACCAGATGGAGCAGCAGATCCAACGGACCTTCGAACACCTCGAACTGGACGCGATACTCGTTCATGAGCCCAAGCGGGAGCTGCTTCCAGCGTTCATTGGCCGGGAGCTCCGAATCCGGGGATTCGGTCGGAAGGAGAAGGCGTTCATCCGGGAGGGACATCGTGGTTGGTACGGGGTCGGAATGCTAGCGGACGAGCAAGGCAACCCGACGCCCACTGGCCCGTTCGCCAAACCAGGTCTGGATCTGGTCCAGGAGCCAGGCTTCCCATCGGCGACACTCCGGACACCAGATCTTCCGCCCCGTGATCTGCTTCACACATCCCCGCAGACCCGAGAACTCGACCGCCTCGGGGCTGGATGAAATGGCTTCGTCGAGCAACGCCCGCAGACGTCTCTGGAACTCCAGTTCGCCCAGCTTCCCGGCTTCGACCGCGATCTTCCTCAGGTCCGCCCGCCAGACCTTGGCAGTAGGGTTGCCGGGCGCCGCTGGGGCCTCCGGAGACTCGCCGGTGGTCTTGCCCGCTGCGGCGGACTTCTTCGACTTGGCTCCCGCCGCCAGAGGTTCGGTGGTGACTTCCGCCGTGAGCCCGAGTCCCTGGAAAACCCGGGCCAAGGCTGAGGCGAACTCCGCCACGGTGACATGCGTTTGACCGAGCTCGTTCTTGAAATAGTGCAGCACGCCGGCGGCGGCCTGCTTCAGCCACTCCGGATCGATCTGGTCGGCCGCGCCGCCGGCAAGCTCGAAGGTCAATTGTTCAACGGAGCAGGGGATGAACCCGCCATCCTCCTTGGCCACCAACAGGAACTCGTTGTTCAGGGCGATCATGGTTTTCGTCGTCCCTTCTCCACCGCCGCGGCTTCCGCCAGCAGCTCCAGTTGACGTTTGTCATCCGGTGGAAGCGATTCCAACCGCTCCACCTCGTTCACGAAATCGCTCGCCTCCTCGAAGTTGCGGTAGATGCTCGCGAACCGCACGTAGGCCACCTGGTCCATGGCCCGCAGTTCCCGCATCACACGCTCCCCGACTGCCGTGCTGCCGGCTTCCCGTTCAAAACTCGCCGCCAGCGATTCTTCAATCCGGTCCACCGCGGCCACGATCGCATCCTCCGAAACTGGCCGCTTCTGGCATGCCCGCTTCAGGCTCGCCACCAGCTTCTCCCGCGAGAAGTCCTCCCGCCGCCCATCCCGCTTCACGATCACCAATGGATCGTGCTCGATCTGCTCGTAGGTCGTGAACCGGTTCTCGCACTGCAGGCACTCCCGCCGACGACGGATCGTCGCCCCCTCCTTGGAAGAGCGGGAATCGATCACCTTGTCATCCTGACAGGCACACTTCGGACAGCGCATAGGAGGTCAGCCAACAACCGGCTGTGGCAGGACTTAAATTAGGCCACTACCCCTTGTGGCGTCAAACCGTTAGCCGTCAAAGTTGCTCACAAATCGGTGACTATTCCCAGACTGACATTCCGTTGGCCCCGCCTATTGTTCCACCACCATGTCGTCGCCGCTGCTGCAACTGATCGGGGTGTCGAAGTCCTTTCCGGCCGGGGATGCCCGGATCGAAGTCCTGCGCGACGCCCACCTGGTCCTCGAACGCGGTTCCAGCACCGCCATCATGGGACCGAGCGGCTCGGGCAAGAGCACGATCCTGAACCTGATCGGGACGTTGGATCGGCCGGACGCCGGTTCGATCCTCTTCGAAGGCAAGGACCTGTCCACGCTCAGCCCGACGGCCCAAGCAGAGTTCCGCAATCGCAGCCTCGGATTCATCTTCCAATCCCATCACCTGCTTCCGCACTGCACCGTGCTGGAAAACACACTGGTTCCCTGCCTCGCCGGGGTGGACCGGGTGGAAGACGAGGTGCTCGAACGGGCACGTCGTCTGTTGGATCGAGTCGGACTGGGACATCGGCTCGAACACCTTCCTGCCCGGCTTTCCGGCGGCGAACGTCAACGTGTCGCGGTGGTGCGGTCGCTCATCCGCTCACCGGCCTTGGTCTTGGCCGACGAGCCGACCGGCGCCCTCGACCGGGCCTCGGCGGCCGACGTGACCCGGTTGCTGCTGGAACTCCAGTCTGAACTGGCGACCACGTTGCTCGTGGTCACCCATTCCCCGGAACTGGCCGGCCGGATGTCGCGGGTCCTGCGGATGGAGGACGGCAAGCTGGTTCCGGACGACGGCCTTGGACGGAAGTCGACCAGCCTGAACGGATGAATCCGGTCCCCGGAACACCAACCGACGGACGTCTCCATGTCGGATGGGAATGGCCCGAGGCGTTGGGATTCCTGCCGTGGGCTGGGGCTGGCTTCCTACAGCAAGGCCTCGTGGCCGGCTGGCTCAAAGCCAGCGGATTCCCCTCGTGGTTTGGGTTGGTCTGCGGTCAGACGGTGTTCCTGGTGTTCGTGCTCTTCGGCTTCGTCCGACTGTCGAGAGCCCATGGGCGGGGCTTCGCGGAAGTGCTCGGATGCCGGAACCCCCTGTGGCCGCGTCATGTTGGTGCCGGACTCCTGGCTGGATTGGCGTTCCTACCGGCCGCCTATGGTCTTCAGGCATTGGTCTCCGGGCTGTTCCGGATGTTGGGATTCGAGGTGCCGATCCAGAACGCCGTGGAACTGCTGATCGCCGCAGGTCCAACCGGCCGCCTGGGAATCTATCTCGCGGCGGGCATCGGTGCGCCGGTGGCCGAGGAGATCCTGTTTCGAGGGGTGATCTTCGCCACGATCCGGGACAGCGGATGGCCGCGGGTGGCGCTGCTGGGATCGGCGATCCTGTTTGGCGCCGTGCACTTCAACCTGGGGGCACTCGTGCCATTGACCGGCTTCGGCATGCTGTTGGCGTTGGTGTATGACCGCACCGGAAGCCTGTTGGCGCCCATCGCCGCACACATGGTCTTCAACGCGGCGCCGTTCGTCATGCTGCTGCTCGGCGTCGAGTTCGCCAAGTGACCCGGACC
>CAMASJ010000097.1 GCA_945860685.1 Akkermansia muciniphila | reverse complement strand
CGGGCTTCGCGGCCGCGGCCGGCAGCTGGATCTTCTGTCCGATCTTCAGCCGGCCAAGGTCGATACCGGCGTTTGCTTCCTTGAGGGACTTCAGGGAGACCCCGTTCTTCTTGGCGATGTTGTAGGCGATGTCACCCGACTTGACGGTGTACTCGCTGCCGCTCGAAGGAGCCTCGGTGGGCTGGGACTGGGTCTGGCCACCGAGTGGATCGCTGGAAAGCTGGGGCGGAATCGGCGAGATCGGAGCCGAGGTGGCGAGCCCGTTCGTCGGCGCGGATCCGGGGAACGAGACCGGCTGCGCGTAGGGATCGACGGCGTTGGTGGCGAAGGCCGTGGAGTTGGTGTCGGAGAATCCGGCTCCCGGGGTCACGGCGGAGTCGGATGCAGGTGCCTGACCGTCGGCGAGACCGGATTCGCCGGAGGGCTTCTCCTTGTTGCAGCCGATCAACAGTAGGCCGAGGAAGACGGCGGCGTGTGCGCCGACGATGAACGCGGCAATGCTGAGGGTGGACTTGCTTCGGGCCGCCTGCTCGAGGTTCGAGCCCTGGGGGACCAGCGGGTTGGGTGTGCTCATTCTTGGTTGGTGACGACGCCACGGCGTCGCGGTTCGAGGATTGGGTGGGGCGGGTTCGTTCCGGCCGGGTCCTCCACCCGGGCCGTGCCGAAAAGGGATGCGCGTCCAAGACGGAACGCGATGTCGCCTCCACTCCGGGTGGAGGCCGCAGGGACACCGGAATGGACTTGGATCGTCGGGACCCGAAGCCTTCCGGCAGCCGCTGGAACAAATGGGGGTTCGCACCGGTCGCCGTCGCGACAGACACTGGCAGCGACCGGACGGATTCCGCCGGCTCGCAAAGCGATTAAAGCCCGCGCTGTCGAGGGGGCAAGAAGCATCCCTCCCAGCAGCGTGGAAAGATCGGGGAAACCGCCTTTCGACGACGATTTGTCACGGTCCTTGGGTGGCGTCGTCATCGGATCTTGAGCGTGCTCAGGGCCATCACGGCGCAGAGGATCCCTGCAATGTAGAAGCGGGTGACCACCTTCGACTCTTTCCACCCGAGCTTCTGGTAGTGGTGGTGAAGCGGCGACATCCTGAAGATGCGGCGTCCCTCGCCATACTTCTTCCGCGTGTATTTGAACCATCCGACCTGGAGCATGACGCTGAGCGCCTCGGCGACGAACACCCCGCCGGCGATCATGAGCACGAACGGTTGGTGGATGAGCACCGCCATGATCCCGAGCGTGCCTCCGAGGGCCAGGCTGCCGGTGTCACCCATGAAGACCTCCGCCGGGTGGCAGTTGAACCACAGGAATCCTAGACAGGCTCCGATCAGCGCCGCGCAGACGACCGTCAGCTCGCTCGTCTCCCGGACATGGGGGATCTGGAGGTAGGCGGCCAGCTTCACGTTGTCCGCCAGGTAGGTAAGGATCAGCATGACCACCGCGACGATCAGCGTGCAACCGATGGCCAGGCCGTCCATGCCGTCGGTGAGGTTTACGGCGTTGGAACTGCCGATGATGGTCAATCCGGCTAGGAGGATGCCGAGGATCGGAACTCCGACCAGCAGAGGTTCCTTGAGGAAGGGCACCTGGATGTCGCTGACCAGCACCCGGGTGGATGGGCGCATCCACAGGTAGATTCCGATGCCGAAGGCCAGGGTCGTCTGGACGAAGAGTTTCAGGCGGGACTTCGCTCCACCGGCGTCCTGTTTGGTGACTTTGAGCCAGTCGTCGTAGAACCCGAGGAAGGCGAGCACGAGCAATGAGAGCATCGTCAGGAGCACCATGGTGTTTGGGCGGGCCCAGAGGAACACGGTGATGTCCAACACCAGGACGATCAGGATCCCTCCCATGGTGGGGGTTCCTCGCTTGGCGAGATCGGCCGCGGCCGCTGTGGGGTCTTCTCCGCCGCGGACGTCCTTCGGCCGGTATTCCTGCCGGAAACGGAGGTCCCGGAGCCACGCGATGACGCGGGGCCCCAGGATCCAGGAAAGCAGCAACGCGGTGACCGCGGCGCCGGCGCTCCGGAACGTCACGTATTTGAACACGGACCACGGAACCTGCGGGAACAGTTCTGAAAGTCGGTACAGCATGGTTCAGTTGGAGGGCGGTTCCCCGGACCTGAGGTGTTCGCGGAGTGCTTCAATCACCCGTTCCAAACGGCTGGAACGGGAAGCCTTGGCGAGCACGGTGTCTCCGTTCCGCAGTAGATCGCGCACTGCCGGCAGGGCGGATTCGACATCCGGGAACGAGAGTCGCGTCTTGGTTCCGGCCGCGGCTTCCCGCGTCAGCTCGGAATGGCGTCCGATGGCCACGAGAACGTCGAGGCCCAGTCGTCCGGCAGCGGCTCCGACCTCCCGGTGCGCCTCCCCGGCATGCGAGCCCAATTCCGCCATGTCCCCGAGGATCGCCACACGGCGTCCGGCGCACGGGAGGTCGGAGAGCGTCTGCAGCGCGGCCAGCATCGAGTCGGCGTTCGCGTTGTAGGTGTCGTCGAGCAGCCGCACCCCGGCCTGCTCGGTCCATTGGAGCCGCTGTTTGGCGCCGCGGAATGCGGCGAGGGCACGGCGTGCCGGTTCCGGTTCGGCACCCATGGCGGCGGCGGCCGCCAGTGCGACGGCGGCGTTGGCGACCATGTGTCGGCCGGGCACTCCCAGCTCGAATTCCAGGCACCATTCCGGATGCGGGGCCGTCAGCTGGAACGACGTGCTCTCCCACCGCGTGGCGGTGAGGCGGACTCGCCAGTCGTTCCCGGCGACGAAGCCTGCGCGGACCACCCGGGCCCGGGTCGCGGCCGCGAGCACATCGGCGGACGGCATGTCGCCTCCGAGGACCAGGACCCCTTGCTGGGAAAGGCCGCGGCCCAATGCGGACTCTTCCTCGACGACGCCGGCGAGGTCTCCGAAGTGTTCCAGGTGTTCCCGGCCAATGCTGGGGACCAGGCCGACATCCGGCGTGATCATCGCGACGAGGGGCGCCAGTTCGCCGGGGTGGTTCGTCCCGGCCTCCAGCACCGCGGCCTCGTGGCTTGCGTCGATCCGGAGCAGGCTCAGCGGAACGCCGATGTCGTTGTTGAAGCTGGCTTCGGATCGCAGGGTACGGATCCGGGTCGCGAGGATGTCCGCCAGCATCTCCTTGGTGCTGGTCTTGCCGTTCGACCCGCAGACGCATGCGGTCCGGACGATCCGTTGGCGTCGGTAGGCCGCGGCAAGCCGGCCCAGCGCGGCGCGGGTGTCGTCGACGACGATCACCGCCGGACCGGCGGGGACACGGTCCTCCGAGCCGTTGCGGACCACCACCGCCGCCACTCCTCGCGCCACGACCTCGGGCAGGAAGTCGTGCGCGTCGAAACGCTCTCCCTTGAGGGCAAAGAACAGGTCGCCTTGCCTGGCCGAACGGGAGTCCGTCTCCACTCGGGACACGCACGCTGCGGAACCCAGGCGGAAGGCCCTTCCGCCGGTGGCCTCGATGCAGTTCTGGAGGGTGAGGGGTTCCATCGCGTCAATTCAGGCTGAAGCTGGCGTGGACGATGGCGGTGACCGTCTTCGACCGGGTGGACGTGTCGTTCATCCCGTCGCCCGAGGTGATCGTGGAATGGAGCGGCGTGACCTGGAACACCCCCATCCGGGCGGAACGGAGCCGCGAGATCCCGCGTCCGCCTTGGGATGCGATCTGCTCCGCTCTGCGGCGGGCGTCCGCGGCCGCGTCGGCCAGCATCTCGACCTTCGCCTCGCCTGCCTTGGTCCAGATGAACTCGGGGGAAAAGGTCGTGAACTCGATCCCTTGACGGACGAGTTCCCCGGTGTCGGCGTCCATCGCCAGCACCGCGTCGATCTGCGGCACCCGAAGCTCCGCGGTTCTGCTGAGTCGGAAGCCGGTGTTCGCGGTGACCGAGTCCCCTCCGCGCTCGATGCGGGAGGTGGTCCGCTGGATCACGATGGGCAGGAGGCTGGCGTTGGTCAGTCCATGCCGGCGCAGGAAGATGCCCAAGGCCTCGGTGTGGGACTGGAGCGTCGACTGCGCCCCGAGGAGGGTGGTGTCTTCCACGGTCACCGTTCCCCGCCAAAGGATCAGGTCGGACTCCACGTTCCGTCGGGCGGCCCCGGTGACGCCGATCGACTCGGCGTCCGACACCTTCAGCCAAGTGCGTGTCAGCAACGTCGCCGAGACGACGAGTCCCCCTGCGAGGAACAATCCCGCGACCAGACCCAGCAGATGGGGGCGTGCCGGATTCAAGACAGGTCTCCTATCCATCCGCGGACGGCGAGGGCGTCCCGGGCATGGGACCGGTCGTCCCAAGGGATGATCGTACCGTCGATCTCCTGGACCGGCCGGCGTGCCTTGCCGGCAAGGAGGACGACGTCGCCGGAACGGGCCTGGCGGATCGCGGAAAGGATCGCGCGCTGGCGGTCGGGTTCGGTCTGGGCCGGACGGGTGGTCCCCCGGAGCACCTCGGCCGTGATCGCAGCGAACCCGGTCCGGCGTGGGTTGTCGGCGGTGAGGATCACGCGGTCCGCTTCGGAGGCCGCCTCGCCCAACTGCTGGCGGGCCAGGGCGGTCGAACCGGCATCGGCTCCGGTCACCAGGATCACGGCACCCTGCGTCATCTCCCGGGCCTCGCGAATCAGTTCCCGGACGGAGGCCGCGTCGTTTGCGCCGTCGACGAAGACCCCGAAGGGTTGGCCGGCCTGGACCGTTTCCATGAAGCCGGTCGCGGGCGTGAGGCCGGGTACCATGGATGCCAGCCGGACCGGATCGGCGCCGGCTGCGGCGCAGGCCGACATCGCCGCGTCGAGGGCGCGAAGGCTGCCGGATCCGGTGATCGGGGTGTGGGCGAGCCGCTCCACGGAGCCGACCTCCATCCGCACACGGCTCCCACGCCAGTGCAGCGCGACCGGGCGGATGCAGCGACCGCCGGCGTCGCCGACCCGTGTCTCGGCGAGGGGGGCGATGCTGCCCAAGACCTCGTTGACCGAGGAGTGGTCCTCCACGACCAGCGCGGTGCCCCCGGAGCGGACGTGCGCGGCGAACAGCCGGTGCCACTCGTGGCTGTCCGATTCGGCGGGCGTCTGCGGGAAATGCCGGCCCGCTACCAGGCCGCCGTCGGCGGTCAGCAGCGCGGAACGGTGGCCGGCGTGTTCCAGGAGGGCGTGCAGGAAGGCGGCCGCAGCGCCGGAGACCCGGCCGGCGAGGCCCATCCGGAAGAGGTGGAGACGGGAGAGGGGGTTGCCGTTGAGGGCCGCGGCGGCGGCGCTGAAGGTCCTTCCGGGCTGGTCGGCGACGATGCGGTGGGTGCCCTTGGGGATAACCGTTCCGGGCCGGCAGATCACGGCTGGCGCGCCACGACCGATGGCGGTCTGGGTTCCCAATGGATCGGTGGCCATCCTGGACGGGATCGCGGCGAAGATGGTGTCCGGTCCGGCGCGGTCCGGATCGGAGGTGACGCTGCGGATCTCGGTGGCCGGGATCGTTCCGCGGGCGGGGAGCGCGGAGACCCCGGGCAGGCGTTCGATGAGGGATTCGAGATGCATGGTCAGTGACGGGCCGAGATGTCGAAAGCCAGCGAGGGCGACGGGGGAAGGGTCAGGTAGCTGGCGGTCTCCCGGGCGATCTGGTTGAAGGTGGGGATGGTGGCGGCGCCGTACGCGGCGCGGCCGTCGGTGCCCGTCGGTTCGTCGGCGCAGACCAGGAGGCAGATCTCCGGCTTCTCCGCCGGGAAGAAGCCGACGAAGGTGCTGAAATGGGCGGTGACGCCGCTGGCCAGGTGGGTGCGGGTCATCTTGTTGGCCGTGCCGGTCTTGCCCGCGACCGTGTACTCCGCCATCGCCGCATCCTTCCCGGTGCCCTTGGGACCGACCACGGCGGTCAGCAGGCGGACCAGTTGACGGGCGGTTTCCGGGCGGACCACCTGGTTGACCACGCGGGGGCTGTAGGTCCGGATCACGTTTCCTGAGGCGTCCTCCACGGATCGAACCAGCATCGGTTCCATGAGCGTGCCGCCGTTGGCGATGGCCGCGTAGGCCATGGTGACCTGGAGGGGGGTCACGTAGATGCCATAGCCGTAGGACAGGATGAGCTGGGTGCCCATGCCGTCCCAGGCCGGGATCCGGGTGGTGGGCTCGCCGCCGCAGAGGATCCCGGTCCTGCGGGTGAAGCCGAAGTTGGAGGCCATCCGGCAGAGGGGTGTGTCGCGCGGGGCGCTCTTGGGGTCCCAGAGCTCGTAGTAGCCGATCTTGGCGGCGCCGACATTCGACGAGAGGGCGAACGCCTCCTCGATGCTGGCGTTGCCCAGCTTGTGTCCGCGGGCGTCGTTCACGGTCTTGCGACGGCCGGTCGGAGGCATCCAGACGCCGCCTTGGCAATCGATCCGGGAATCCGGGTTGATCCGACCCGCCTCGAGGGCTGCTGCATAGGTGACCAGCTTGAAGGTCGAGCCGGGTTCGACGAGTTCCGAGACCGCGTGGTTCCGCTGGGGTTGGGACCGGTAGTACGCGGCGTTGGTCACCCCGGGAGGCAGGTAGGTCGGGCTGGTGGCGTTGGCCAGCGCCAGGATCTCGCCGGTGGACGGCCGGACCATGATCGCCGACATCCAGTTGGGACGCAGACGCTCCATGCCACGCCGGAGGGCGTCCTCGGCGACGTACTGGAGATTGGCGTCCAGGGTCAGGCGCACGTTCGCGCCGGGTTGGGGGACGATGTCGAGCTCCCGGGTGTTGGCGAGCTCTCGGCTTCCACGGCGTCGGGAGACGGACTTGCCATGGACCCCGCGTAGTTCGTCGTCGAACTGGCGTTCGATCCCCGAGGCTCCCTGGATCCGAGGCGGCAATTCCCGTGCTGCGACGTGCATGCTTCCGGCGGAGGTGCGGTACTCGACGATGGGGATGGGGCCGTTGGTCACCGCGCCGAGCAGCGGTGCGCTCAGCCGTTCATGCGGGTAGACCCGGTTTTCCAGCAGTTCCGGGGCGAGTGCGGTCTTCCGGATCACGTCGTTTGCGACACGGAGCGGCCGGAGAACCTTGGCGATCTCCTTGCGTTCGAGGGCCAGTTGGCGGCGGAACCGGTATTTGGAAGGCAGGTCCCACCAGGCGAAGGACGGCGGGTTCTGCCGGCGCCGATCGAGCGCGGACCAAGCGGCGCGCAGCCTCACTTCCTCTGCGGTCGCGTAGGCGGCGAGGTTCGTTTTCACAGCGGTCCAGGCGTCCAGGCTGAGGTTGGAGGCGACGAGGACGCTCTGGTTGGTGAAGTAGACCTGGGTCCAGTTGGTGGACCAACCGCCGGCGAGGTTGGTCTGCGGTTCTGGTTTCCATCGAAGCTCAGGCCGGATTCGAAAGGCCTCGTCCAGCCGCTCCGCAGGGGTCGCCAAAACCGGGGCCAGATGGCGCGCCAGCGAGTCCGCGTGTCCGGCGATCAGTACCGGGTTCGCACGGATGTTGTAGACGTGCTGGGAATGGACGATCCGCTGTCCGCGGCTGTCGAGGATCTCCCCGCGCAGGGCCGGGGTGTAGGTGACGCGGGCTGGGGTGCCGCCGAGCGTGTAGCGGGGCGAATCGGGCTGGAGCCCTTGAATGTAGACCAGACGCCCTGCGAGAAGCGCGAAGACGCTGACGAACATGTACGCCATGGTCCTCAGGCGCCGGTTGGAATCCTTGGGAAGGTCCGGGTTCATCTGGGAACAGCGGTTGCGATGGCGGGTACCGGCGCCTGGGGTGACGGCCGTCGGGAAGTGATGTCCAAGGAACGCTCGCGCGACGAGTTCGTCACCTTCACCACCTGTGCGTAGGTGATGTTGGTCAGGCCCAGTCCGAGTTCCTGAACCTTGGCAAGGAGGGAAGGCCGGGTGAGCAGCGGGTCCAGTTCCCGACCATCCTGCCGGATGAGGTGGGTCAGGACAGTGCAGTTCGACTTGCTGAGGGTGATCTGATCCTGGAGCTGTTGGTGCTCACGGCTCTGCAAAACCCAGAGCACCCCCAGGCCCGCGATCATTGCGGATCCAAGGATGGCCCGCAGCACGGTGCCGAACCGGATCTCCGACGGGGTGGGATGGGGGCTTCCGGCCATGATCAAAGGCGTTCGAGCACCCGGAGTCGGGCGCTCCGGGACCTGGGGTTGGCTTCGGTCTCCTCGTCGGAGGCGACCAATCCTCTGCGGTGGAGATCGAGCCCTCGTGCGGCGCGTGGGATGCGGAAATCCGGGTGGTCGTAGGATCCCTGGATGTCGTATTCGCGGGCCTCGGTCCGGAAATAGTCCTTCACGATGCGGTCCTCCAGCGAATGGAAGGTGATGACCGCGAGCCTCCCTTGCGGACGCAGCAGCGCGAACAACGCCGGAAGTGCGGCCTGAAGCGATGCGAGCTCCTCATTGACCGCGATCCGCAGCGCCTGGAACACGCGGGTCGCCGGATGGATCCGCGAGCCGCGTCGGGGAACGAGGGACTCGATGAACCCGGCCAGGCTCAAGGTGGTGGTGAAGGGACGCATTCTCCGCTCGCTTTCCAGGGCTCGGGCGATCCGCCTCGACTCGCGTTCCTCGCCCCATTTCCAGAAGATCCGTGCCAACTCCTCGGTCGGCAGCCCGTTCACCAGGTCCGCTGCGGTAGGCCCTCCGCGGCGATCCATCCGCATGTCGAGCGGACCGTCGTGCTGGAACGAGAATCCCCTGCCGGGGCTGTCGAGCTGATGGGAACTCACACCGAGGTCCAGCAACACCCCGTCGAGAGTCCCTGCCGGAATCCACCCCGCCGCCCCCGAGAAATTCCCACGCCTCAGTTCAAACCGACCCGGGAACCTCGAGAGACGCCGTCCGGCGGCCTCCAGTGCGTCGTCGTCGCGATCGCAGCCGCACAGGAACCCGTCCGGCGCACTCGCGAAAAGGATGGCTTCCGAATGGCCGGCCCCACCGACCGTGCCGTCCAGGTAACGTCCGCCCGACCGCGGCCGCAGGGCGGCCAGCGTCTCGGAGGGCATCACCGGGGTGTGCGAGAATGTGGGCACCGGACATGCAGCGGGTCAGGGTTTCTGGACGACACGCGACGACACCGGTTCGCGCTGGCGGAGCCGGTTGATGGCCAACTCCCGATCATGGTGGCCCGGGGTGGAGGGAGCCGAGCGTGTCTCGTGGATCAGACGTGACACCTTGCGCCGTCGCACCAGCTCGACGTCGTCCTCGAACAGGTCGCTTCGGACCGGATGGGCCTCGGGCAGGACCAGTTCACCTTGGACGAATCGGCTTTGACCGCGTCGGCGGTTTTCGAAGGAGAAGAGCCGGCTGGCGAGTTCCACCGGCAAAGCCTTCACCGAACCCATCGGCACGCCAGCGGTGCGTGAAGTACTCCCGACGATCAAAGTCGTCCGGTCCGGTGCCGTCCGGGGCGCAAACCAGCTCTTCGGATTCAGGAGGGCGGGAAACTTCATGGTCAGGTCTTCTCCGGGTTCTGGACCTTCTTGAGCAGCTGCTCCGACATCCGGGCAATCTCGTAGGCCTTCGGATTCCAGAGCTCGAAACGGTTGATGCAGCCCACGAACATCACGTCGGACTTCAACTGCGCCGCGACGCGCATCTCCTTGGGCAGTGCGATGCGTCCGGCGCTGTCGAGTTCCAGCTCGATGATCCGGTCCACGTAGTCGTGGCGTTCCGCCAGCTTGAGCGGTGCGGTGAAGTCGCCGTCGCAGATCGGGTTGATGAACCGCTCGAACTGGTCCATGGGAAGCACCATGACGAACTCCGCCTCGGACGGGTGCTTGATCATCACCGCCATGAAGGTCAGCCCGGCCGTGGACTCGGGACGCCACTTGCTCGGAAGAGAGGCTCGACCTTGGCCGTCGATCTGGTGTTCATAACGCCAAGTGAAGCGGGGGTATCCGGCCGCCGGCATTGTTGCCGACGGGGGATTCGTCCCCGGTTCTTTGACGTCACTTGGAGCCATGACTCGTTATCCGTTTCCAGATCCTGACTTCAGCCTCGGTTCCGGTCGGGATGCGCCCCTGCAACGCCCCTCTCGGACCCATTCCGCCACTCGGGACCACTTTTTCTCCCAAGCGCTGCAACTTTGTACCCGAGCTCACTGACTTTTTGCAACTAACGATAGCTGTTTCCTGACTTTTTGCTATTCACCGGTTATTCACATTTCGTTGTGAATAGTGTAAACCCTGAATTATGAGGCAGTTGTGGATGCTGTGTTGTGAATGCGGTCAGGCGTGCAATTCCCATTTTCTCCCATTTGAGAATTGAAGACCACTGATTTCGACTTCGTGCTCCCCACGGAACTCGTGGCCGGAACACCGGCGGTGGAACGGGACGCTTCCCGCCTCCTGGTTCTGGACAGGGTCCGTAACACGCTTGAAAACAGGATGTTTCGTGACATCCTCGGCCGGTTCAAACTTGGAGATGTGCTGGTGCTGAATGACTCCAAGGTGATTCCGGCCCGTCTTCATGGCCGAAAGGTCGACACCGGTGGATTGGTGGAGATCCTGCTTTTGGAGGAGGTTTCTCCGCTGGACTGGTGGGTGCTCCTGCGCCCAGGCAAGAGGGTCAGGCCGGGTTCTATGCTCCGTTTCGCGTCAAAAGGAGGTCGATCCGGGGTTCAGTTCACCGCGGAACTGCTCGAGAAAAACGAGGAAGGGCATTGCCGTCTCCGATTCGAAAGCGGTCTCAACCTGTTCCAAGCCCTCCAGGAAATCGGTGAGATTCCTCTGCCGCCCTACATTGAATCCCAAGAAGAACGGGGCGGAGTCGATGACCGGTCCCGCTATCAAACCGTATACGCGAAGCCGGAAGGGTCGGTAGCCGCGCCCACTGCTGGCCTCCACTTTACACTTCCTCTGCTCGAGCAGATTCGTGCCCGCGGAGTGGATGTCCAAACCGTCACCCTGCACGTCGGCGCAGGAACTTTCCTTCCGGTAAAGTCTGAGGAGTTGGAAGACCACAGGATGCACTCGGAGCGCTTCGAGATCCGTGAACCCGCCGCGGCCGCCATCCGCAAGGCACGGATGCAGGGTGGTCGGATCGTCGCCGTGGGCACCACAACGGTGCGGGTGTTGGAGTCCGTGGCTCAGAGGAATTCCGGAGTGATCCAAGCCTGCGAAGGTCGCACGGACATCTTCATCCGGCCTCCGTTCCAATTCCACACCGTCGATGCCTTGATCACCAACTTCCATCTGCCCCAGAGCACGCTCCTGATGCTGGTGAGCGCCTTTGCCGATCCTTCCGGATCCGAAGGACGGGAGAAGATCCTCCGAGCCTACCGCGAGGCCGTGGCGCAACGGTACCGCTTCTACTCCTACGGTGACGCCATGTTGATCCACGGGGGGATGGAAGGATGAATCCGGACAAATCCGATCTTCGGCCTTGGGTGGTGGTGAACATGGCGATGTCGGCCGACGGCAAGATCGCAACCGCCGGCCGAGAGGTGACCACCTTCGGAAGTCCGCGGGACCTGAAAGCGCTCTACTCTCTGCGGGCAACCGCCGACGCGGTTCTGTGTGGCGCCAGGACCATCGAAGAAACTGGGGCGACCCTGGGAAATGGAGGGGACGCGTTCCGGCGGAGGAGAATCCGGGCCGGCTTGAGCGAGATGCCCCTTCGCGTGATAGTTAGCGGCAAGGCTTCGCTGGATCCATCGGCTGCGATATGGAAAGCCAAGGGTTCGCCCATAGTCGTGCTGATTTCGTCGGAGGCCCCTGCCGGCGCGAGGAAGCGTTTGGAGACGCTTGCCGATGCGGTCTGGGTTTCGCCTTCCAAAGGCGTAGACTTGGAAGCCGCATTCGCTTGGATTCGGGGCAAGTGGGGTGTTCGACGCCTTGTTTGCGAAGGCGGCGGGAGTCTCAACGCTGCGATGTTCCGGTCCGGGTTGGTCGACGAACTGAGGGTAACCCTCTGTCCCCGCGTCTTCGGAGGTAACGCAAGCCCGACGATTGCCGATGGAACCGCTGGCCACTTGGAGGATGCCTTCCCATTGGGACGCCCTGAACTGCGGATTCACGGAGAAGAGATCTACGCGACCTGGAAAGCGGTACGCAGCGAATCGATAACCTCCAAATCCGGGAAAACACGTTCTCGAAAACCCAACAGCCAGCCGAATCCGCTGACGCGCGATGCCTCGATCAACCGAGGTCTACGAGCGGGTTCGTAGACCTCAATACTCCACTCTTCGCGGCGGTGCGACTCCTGTTGCTTGAGCCCGTTCGCCGGACGTTGGTGGGATCTGCAGGTGTCAAATGGAAGAGCTCTGCCGGACCGGTGAGCGCTACTCTGGAGCACCGGCCTGTATCCAGTCGCGAATCAACTTGACCGTCTTGTCGGGCAGCCGGTGCTTCTCCGGCTTGGGAATGTCTTCGTCCTTTCCGCTCACGATGGTCAGCAACGGAGAATGACCGGAATCCTTTGGAATCACGGCCCTTCCGTAGCTTTCGCCCCCGCTGAGAACGGATGTCAGACTGTCCACATGGAACCCGCCTTGCCCGCTCGCACCGGTATGGCACTCCGCGCAGAATTGCTTCAGGACGGGTTGGATGTGGGAGGCGAATCCAATCGACTTCTTGCGAAGGGCTATCGGACCGCTGGGCCACTCGGCGCCTTGGTCAATCCAGGCACGAATGAGCCCAATCTGTTCGGCGGTCAGCGGGTCGCTCTCCCCGGCTTTGCCACCGGGCGGAGGCATCAGCATCTCATCGATCTGACCGGCCATCATGAGCACAATCGCACTCTTGGCGCTGTCCTTGGGCACGATCGCCGGACCGTGGTCCGAGGTCACCTTGAAAGCGCCCTCCCGGGTGTCCATCCGGTACTTGCCCTTCTGCTTCTCGGGGCCATGACAACGGATGCAAGCCTCGTGGAAAATCGGGTAGATCTCGCCGACGAAATCCACCTTGCGGTTGGCGGCCGGTGGAAGGGTGCCTGTCGGCTTGGTCGATTCGGCCGCATAGGCGGAAAACGCAGTCAACGAGGCGACGATGAGTGTGAACTTCATGGGATTCCGAAAGGTCCCGACTCGCTGCGTACCGCGCAACTTCAACCCGTTACAGGTATCCCTTGGAGAACGGGGGGCCAGAGTGTTACTGGCAGAGCCGATCGGGTCGGCTCGACGGATCCAAACTGCAGAATCCATGGATAATCCGAGCGGCCTGGCCGCGTGTCCCAGCGCGCCATGGAAACCAGCGCACTTCTACGGAACCCGTGAAAAGAGGTGGGATCCGTCGGAAATCGCAGGAAACCGAAGGCAAACGAATGGGAAATCGATGCGTGTGGCCGTAGCGGGGACAGGAGGGCCAAGAGAGGCTGCGAAAAAGTCCCTGAGAAGTGGGTTCTCTGCATGCTGTTGATGTGGAGTGGTTTGTGATGTATGGATGGGGGGCTGATTGGGGTTGGATTGAACAAATTTTGAAAAAGCTCTTGAGGGACAGAGAGAGTCGGGCTTAACTGTCT
>CAMASJ010000096.1 GCA_945860685.1 Akkermansia muciniphila | reverse complement strand
TGACCGGCATGTGGACGGTGATGAAATCGGCCTCGCGGTAGAGGACGTCGGAATCGGTCGCCAACTCGACCCCGAGTTGCTTTGCGCGGGCCTCGGTGAGGAAGGGATCGTAGGAGACAACCCGCATGCCAAAGGCGAGGGCGCGCTTGGCGACCTCGGAACCGATCCGTCCCATTCCCAGCACGCCGAGGGTTTTGCCGTGGATTTCGGTGCCTTGGAAGGCCTTCCGATCCCATTTTCCCGCGGCCATGGTGGCATGGGCCGCGGGGATCTTTCGGGCGAGGGCGCCCAACATGAAGAAGGTGAGTTCCGCGGTGGTAATGGTGTTGCCGGCAGGCGTGTTCATCACCACGACGCCGCGCTGGGTGGCCGCCTCGACGTCGACGTTGTCGACGCCGACGCCGGCGCGTCCCACGACGCGGAGCTTAGGCGCCGCTTCCATGACCTTGCGGGTGACCTTGGTCTCGGACCGGACCACCATGGCCTCGACATCGGAGAGCAGGGGCAGGAGTTCGGCTTCGGAAAGGCGCTTGGGGAGGACCGTGACCCGGAATTCCGGACGGGCCTGGAAATAGGCGATTCCCCGCGGGGAGATGGGGTCGCAGACAAGAACGTGCATAAGGCGGGGCGGACGGTAGGAACCATGTCGGATCAGGTCAACGCGGGAGGGGAATGTGGGTTCGGTCTTGTCTTTCAGGGTCCGGCAACAATGATCGCCCCTCGATTTATGAGTTTGCAGATCCAGCCCAAGCCCGAGGAGCAGCAGCCCGAGGCCGACTTGTCCATCGCGTTCCTGACTTGGTTCGAGGAGAACAAACGCCTGATCGCGATCGGGTTCGGCATCGTGTCCGCCGCAGTCGTGGTCGGGATCGTGAACCGCAACGTGAAGGATTCCGCCGAGCGTTCAGCGAATGCGGCGATGTTCGCGGTGCTTGCGCCGGGTGCGAAGAATGTCACCGCCGACGCCCTGGCCAAGGTCGCCGCCGACCATTCTGGAACCAAGGCCGCCGAGCGCGCTCAACTGCTCGCTGCAGCCCAGCTCTTCGAGGAAGGCCGCCACGCCGACGCCCAGAAGGCGTTCGAAGCGTTCGATGCCGCCTACCCCGACAGCTCCCTCTCTTCGACCGCTGTCCTTGGCATCGCCGCCGCCCTCGACGCACAGAACAAGACCGCCGAGGCCATTTCCGCGTACGCCGCGTTCATCAGCCGCTTCCAAGACGACGCCTTAGTCACTGACGCGCGACTCTCGAAGGCCCGCGTCCATGAAGCCGTCGGTCAGTTAAAGGACGCCCTCGCCCTCTACGACGAACTGGGTCGGGGAGGCTTCAACGCCGCCGCCCAGGATGCGGCCCTTCGCCGGGCCAACCTGCTCCAAGGACACCCTGAATTGGCTCCTGCCCCCCAGGTGCTGACCAACGCAGTCAACGTCGCCGCCCCGACCAACTCGGCGCGCTGAGCGCCTGTTGAACGGCTTGGGCTGAACCCGGTCCGATCCGCATGAAAATATCGATCATCGGGACCGGCTACGTCGGCCTCGTCACGGGGGCCTGCTTCGCCGAGGTCGGCCATGAGGTGGTCTGCGTGGACGCGGACGCCAACAAGGTGCGGACCCTGCAGGCGGGCGGGATCCCCATCTACGAGCCGGGATTGGAAGACCTGGTCTTCCGCAACGTCGCCGCAGGCCGGCTGTCGTTCACGCAGTCCACCGCCGACGGGGTGGCCCGGTCCGAGGTGGTGTTCATCGCGGTGCCGACGCCGCCGAATCCGGACGGCTCGGTGGACCTGAGCTACATCGAGAGCGTGGCCCGTGAGATCGCGGGCTGCCTCGAGGGCTACCGGATCATCGTGGACAAGAGCACGGTGCCGGTGAAGACGGCGGAGAAGGTGGCGGAGACGGTGAAGCGCTACCGGCGGACCGAGGTGGAGTTCGACGTGGTGAGCAATCCGGAGTTCCTCCGGGAGGGCTTCGCGATCGACGACCTGATGAAGCCGGACCGGATCGTGATCGGAACGAACAGCGAGCGTGCGGCGGCGCGGATGCGGGAGCTGTACGCGCCGTTCGAGGCGCCGCTGATCGTCACCGACACCAACTCGGCGGAGCTGATCAAGCACGCGGCGAACTCCTTCCTCGCGCTGAAGATCTCATACGCCAATGCGTTGTCGGTGATCTGCGAGGCCAGCGGGGCGAACGTCCAGGAGGTGACCCGTGGGATGGGACTGGACGCCCGCATCGGCACCCGCTTCCTGCAGGCCGGACTCGGCTTCGGCGGCTCCTGCTTCCCGAAGGATCTCAGCGCCTTCATCCAGATCAGCGACCAGCTCGGCTACGACTTCCGCCTGCTCAAGGAAGTCCAGCGGATCAACCACGGCCAGATGGAGCGGTTCGTGAAGAAGATCGAGGACACGCTGTGGGTGCTGAAGGACAAGCGCATCGGGGTGTTGGGCCTGGCGTTCAAGCAGAACACCGACGACGTGCGTTCCTCGCCGGCGATCGACCTGTGCCTGCGGCTTCTGGGCGGTGGCGCCCGCCTGCGCGTCCATGACCCGAAGGCCATGGACAAGACGAAGGCGATGCTCTCCGCGGGGCCCAACCTCGAGTACGTCGAGGATCCGGGAAAGGTGGCGGAAGGGTGCGAGGCCCTCGTGATCGCCACCGAATGGCCCGAGTTCGGGCGCCTCGACTGGGCCGCGATCCGGGCCTCGATGTCCACGCCGATCCTCTTCGACGGCCGCAACCTGCTCGACCCGGCCGAGATGAAGTCCCTCGGCTTCCTCTACAAGAGCGTCGGTCGGTGAACCCGTCCCCACGGATCGAAGTCGCCGCCGGCATCGTCGTCCGGGACGGCCTTCTGCTCATCACACGCCGTCCGCCGGGAACGCACCTCGCCGGCCTCTGGGAGTTCCCCGGTGGCAAGCGGCACGTCGACGAGTCCTGGGAATCCTGCCTCGTCCGCGAACTGCAGGAGGAACTCGACACCCACGTCGAAGTCGGACGCCTCCGGTACGAAACCGAACACGCCTACACGGAGAAGGCCGTCCATCTCCGCTTCTTCGAATGCCGCGTCCTTGAAGGCGAGCCGAGGCCGGTCGAATGCGCGGAACTCGCCTGGGTCCGGCCGACGGATCTCGAACGGTACACTTTCCCCGAAGCCGACCGCGAGCTGGTCGCGTTGCTGTCTTCCTGACGCCCGGAACCCGACGCCAGATGCCGGCCTCGGTTCAGAGCCGATTGCCGCCCGTGGGTCCGATCGGCTTGGCGGTGGCCCCGGGGCTTTGGAGGACCTTGCTGAACTCGTCGCAGGACACCGCGTACTGGAAGCCGCTGCCCGTGCCTGCGGCCCCGTATCGCCCCTTCTTGTCCAGGGCCACGAAGTTGATGCTGAGGTCGTAACCCTTGGGATCCAGGGAGGCGATTCGGTGGATCGTCGCCAGACAGGCCTCCACCGGGGACATCCCCTGCCGCATGAACTCGACCACGAGGAACGAGCCGCAGTAGCGCATGACGTTCTCGCCGATCCCCGTGGCACCGGCGCCGCCCACGGTGTTGTCCACGTAGAGCCCGCCACCGATGATCGGCGAATCACCGACCCGACCCGGGATCTTGTAGCCCCAACCCGAGGTGGAACAGGCCCCGAAGACATCCCCGGACGGCGTCAGCAGCAGCAACGCGATGGTGTCGTGGTTCGGGGCCTTCTTCTTTTCCGCGGCCTGGGCCTTACGCCACTTCTCCCAGGCGGCCTTCTGGCCGGGGGTCACCTTGGGGCCCTTCTCGAAGCCGCGCTCCCGGGCGAAATCCTGGGCGCCATCGCCGACCAGCATGACATGACGCGTCTCCTCCATGACCCGGCGGGCGATGGAAACCGGATGGGCGAAACCCTCGACCGCCGCCACGGAACCCGCTTTGTGGCCCGGGCCGGACATGATGCAGGCATCCAACTGGACCACGCCGTGAGCCGCCGGGATTCCGCCCAGGCCGACGCTCGGGTTGGTGAGGTCCGACTCGGTCACCCGAACCCCCTGCTCGACGGCATCGAGGCCCGTTCCACCGCCCTTCAAAACCTCGAGGGCCTTCTCGTTCGACGGCTTGCCGAAGGGCCAGGTCGAAATCACCAACGGCGGACGCACCGCCGGGATCACGGTGCCGGTTGAGTCAGCGGCCGTCGCGGTCGAACCCGTCAGTTTTCCATCCACCAAGGCCACCAGTGAAGATCCCAGAAAGGTCCTGCGCGCGATTTCCATGCGCCAAGCCTCCCCAACCGGAGGTCCCGCGCAATGCCGAACCGTCCTGAACCGCCCCTTGGCGGTCATGACATTCCTCTGGAAACTTACACTTGTTGACATTCCGGAACCGCCGGTAGCGTCGATCCAACCGAATGGCCGCCGAGGCGCTCATCATTGTTCCGACGTACAACGAACGGGAAAATCTCCCGGACTTGGTGCGTCGGCTGATGGCCCAACCACTCGTCCTCGACGTGCTCGTGGTGGACGATAATTCGCCGGACGGCACCGGCGTAATCGCCGATGGAATCGCGGCCCAGAATCCACATGTCCACGTACTGCACAGGACGGTGAAGAACGGGCTCGGACGCGCCTACATCGCCGGTTTCGAATGGGCGTTGAAACGGGACTACCGGTTCGTCTTCGAGATGGACGCGGACTTCTCCCACAATCCCAGCGACATCCCACGCTTCCTCCAGGCGGCCCAACAGCAGAAAGCCGACCTGGTCCTCGGTTCGCGGTACTCCGGCGGCATCCGGGTCATCAACTGGCCGCTCGGACGGCTCCTGCTCTCGCTCTGGGGCGGATTCTACACGCGGCTCATCACCGGGATGCCGTTCAGCGATCCCACCGGCGGATTCAAGTGCTTCCGCCGCTCGGCGCTTGAAGCCATCCAGGTGGGAACCGTCGCCTCCAACGGCTACAGCTTCCAGATCGAGCTCACCCATCGCGTCTGGCGCCGGGGACTCAAGGTCGCCGAGGTGCCGATCGTCTTCACCGACCGCGAACAGGGCTCCTCGAAGATGTCCCGCGCCATCGCGGTCGAAGCCGCCTGGATGGTCTGGAAGCTTCTCCTCGAGAACGGGCTTCGCCGCCGGCCGTCGCCGGAGGACTTCGCCGCCTGAAGACCGGCGCGCGGCATCGCGCCGTCCCAGCCCGGGTCCGTTCGTCTCGGGCATCCTTGCCGAGTCGGGGGCGGCCGGTAGGGTCCCGCTCCGCATGAAGGCCCCAGTCATCCGCCCCGGAACGCTCTGGCATGTCGAGGCGCTGGCCCCGGACCTGTTCCGGCTTCGCGGCACACGCGAACGCCGTTTCCACACCCGTTCCTCGGGTGCCTTGGCCAAACGGGAATGGCCCTCCCCGCCCCTGCATGGCGTCGGCGGACGCGGCGGTGGTTCCCTCGACACGTCCGAAGGCACCTTCGCGCTCGGACGCGGCGGCGCCTGGACGCTCAAGGACGCCCGCGGGATCACGGTGTTTTCGTCACCGCGCGGCGGCACAGGATTCCAAGGCGGGAAGGCCGTCGTCGAACTCGAACTCGCCGAACACGAATCCCTCTTCGGACTGGGCGAAACCACCGGCCCCCTCGACCGCCGCGGACAGGTCCGCGGGTTCTGGAACATCGACGTCCTCGGCCACGCTCCCGCCATCCATCCCGGCCTCAAGTCGCTCTACGTCTCGATCCCGTTCGCGATCTCCCTGCGCGACGGCCGCGCCGCGGGACTCTTCTGGGACAACCCGGCCCGGCAATGCTGGAACCTCGGACAGGCCCGTCCGGATCGATGGACGATGTCCGCGGATTCCGGCGAGATCGACCTGTACCTGTTCCTCGGCCCCACGGTGTCCGCGGTGGTGGCCCGCTACTCCGAACTGACCGGGACCACGCCGATGCCGCCGCGTTGGGCGTTGGGATACCACCAGTGCCGCTACAGCTACGAATCGGCGGAACGGGTCGAGCAGGTCGCCGGGGAGTTCCGTCGGCGGAAGCTGCCCTGCGACGTCCTGTACCTCGACATCCACCACATGGATGCCTACCGCGTCTTCACCTTCGGCCGCACCTTTCCCAAACCCGCGGATCTGATCCGGCGGCTGGCCCGGCGCGGATTCAAGGTGGTCACGATCGTCGACCCCGGAGTGAAGGACGACCCGGGGTTCGGCGTGCTCCGTCGCGGTGTGGAGGCGGACGCGTTCGTGAAGGAGGCGGACGGCAAGACGGACTTCATCGGCGAAGTCTGGCCCGGCCGGTCGAGGTTCCCCGACTTCCTGAACCCGGGGACGCGGGACTGGTGGGGTTTGGAGCAGAAGGCCCTGCTGGACGTCGGGGTCGCCGGGGTGTGGAACGACATGAACGAGCCGGCGAACTTCGCCCGGCCGGACAAGACCCTGCCGCCCGACGCGCTCCACCGGACCATGGACGGACCGCGGCCGCACGCCGAGGTGCACAACCTCTACGGCCAGGAGATGGCCCGGGCCTCCCGCGAAGGGTCGCTGCGCCACGCCCCGGACCGCCGTCCGTTCGTGATCACCCGCGCCGGTTACGCCGGCATCCAGAGGCACGCGCTCGTCTGGACCGGCGACAATTCCTCGACCTGGGAACACCTCGACGAAGCGGTCCGGATGCTCCTGAACCTCTCGGTCAGCGGCGTCCCCTTCTGCGGCGCCGACGTCGGGGGCTTCCTCGGGAACGCGACACCGGAACTGTATGCACGCTGGATGCAGTTCGCCGCCTTCACGCCGTTCTTCCGCGGACATACCGACCTCGGAACCCGGGACCATGAACCGTGGGCGTTCGGATCCGAGACCGAGGAGATTTGCCGGTCCAGCCTCACGATCCGCTACCGGCTGCTGCCGCTTTTCTACGCGCTCTTCGCCGAGGCCCACCGCAACGGCAGCCCGGTGATGCGTCCGCTCTTCTGGCGCTACCAGAACGATCCGGTGGCGGTGGCCTGCGGCGACCAGTTCCTGCTCGGCGACGACCTGCTCGTGGCCCCGGTGCTGCGGGCGGGCGCCGTGGCCCGAAGCGTCTACCTGCCCAACGACATCTGGTACGACTTCTGGACCGGCGAACGGTTCGAGGGCGGGGACCATGTGCTGGCCGACGCCCCGCTCGACCGCATCCCCCTGTTCGTCCGCGCCGGCGCAGTGATCCCGATGGGACGCGAACGGCAGTCCATCGGTCCCCGTGACGACGAGGGCCAGGTCCAGCTCCACATTTGGCCCGGCCACTCGGGGGCGCTGGAGTGGTACGAGGACGACGGCACGACGATGCAGCACGAGTCGGGACGGTTCCATCGGCGCAGCGTGACCAACACCGGCCGAGGACGGCGGCAGACGCTCCGGTTCGGGAAGTCGACGGGTCACTTCGAGAGCCGCGTGAGCTCGTGGCGTCTCGTGGTCTGGAACGCCACCCCGAAATCCAAGGTGAAGGTGGACGGCAAAGCTCTGGAGCTGGACGTCTCGGAGGAGGGTCTGCTCAAGGCCGACATCCCCAACGGTCCCGACGCCTTCACGGTGGAGATCACCGGCCTTTGATTCCGCGGCTTTCCGACCGCTCCCGACGAGGTGGCGGTTGACCCGGATCTCCGGCCTGGAACAGCCTTTGTCCGTGAATCCCCGTCGACTCGGCATGCTCGCCGCGGTGTGCCTCGCCGCCGTCACCGCCATGTCCAAGGACGCCATCCCCATCAACGAGGTCGAAGCCAACGTCCCGCCCTACACCCTGCCCGAGCTGCTGGTCGACGCGAAGGGCCGCCGGATCACCACCGTCGAGGGCTGGGCCGGGAAGCGGAAGGAGTGGATGTCCCTGATCGAGGCCCACGAATACGGGGCGGTGCCGGCGGGACTGCACCGCGGCCCGGCGACCGTGGTGGAAGTGAAGCCCGATGCCCTCGGGGGCAAGGCGGTGCGCAAACGGATCCGGGTTCCGTTGACCGCCGGACCGGACCGGGTCTCAGTGGACCTGCTGGTCTACCTGCCCAGGAACGCGAAGGGACCGGTGCCGGCCTTTGTGGGATTGAACTTCGCCGGCAATCACGCGGCGGCCACCGAGACCGACGTTCCCCTGACCCGCGGCTGGCTCCCCAAGTCGGCGAAGGGCGCCGTCGACAACCGCGCCACCGACGCGGCCCGCGGCACGGAGTCGGTGGCGTGGCCCTTCGAGAAGATCGTCGAGCGCGGCTACGCGATCGCAACGGCCCACTACGCGGACATCGAGGCGGACCATTCGGAGGGCTGGAAGACCGGTCTCCGAGGAGCGATGGCCCCGGGCGGCGCCAACCACGTCTTCGCCCCCGGCGAATGGGGAGCCATCGGCGCCTGGTCGTGGGGACTCTCGCGATGCTTCGACGCCCTCGCCGAGGACGCCGCCGTCGACGCGTCGAGGATCGCGGTGATCGGGCATTCGCGCCTGGGCAAGACCGCGATCTGGGCCGGCATCCGGGATCCCCGGTTTGCCCTGGTGGTGGCGAACCAATCCGGCGAAGGCGGCGCCGCGCTGTCGAAGCGCTTCTTCGGCGAGACCGTGCTCCGCATCAACACCAGCTTCCCCCACTGGTTCTGCGGCCGCTTCAAGGACTACAACCACTCCACCGACAAGCTACCCCATGACGCCCACGCGATCATCGCGTGCGTCGCCCCGAGGCCGGTGTACATCGGCAGCGCCGAGGAGGACCGCTGGGCGGACCCGAAGGGCGAGTATCTCTCCGGCTGGCATGCGTCTCCGGTCTATGCGCTCTTTGGGCTGAAGGGGCTGCCACAGGAGGCCCAACCGCCGGTCAACACCTCCGTCGGCGGCCATGTCGGCTACCACATCCGCACGGGCAAGCACGACCTCACGGGACGCGACTGGGCCCACTACCTGGACTTCGCAGATCGCCACCTCAGGAGGTGAGTGGAGACGGGCGTCAGGCGTCAGGCTTAGGGAAACGAAAAGGCGCCGGGAATCGGGAAATCTCCCCGACGCCCGACGCCCGAAACCTGAGGCCCTGAATCAGGCCAGCTTCACCGTCCGCTTGAGCTTCGCGCTCTTCACGGCGGCGTCGACGATCTCCTGGCCGATGCGGCTGATCTTGAGGCTGACCGGCCCCTCCAGCGGCACGCCTTTGTCGAGGCAGTGAAGCAGGTACTGCACGGGATTCTGGTTCGGCGCCTTGGGGGCGGCCGCAGGAACCTGATGCGGCACCGGCTTCTTCCGGGTTTGGACCGTGACGTGGTCGTCGTAGTCGAAGCTGCTGACCGTGCCCTCGGTGCCGAGGATGATGAACCCGCAGCGCGGCTGGGGCTGGATGATCCACGGATCGGTGAACGTGCCCCAGCGGGTCTCGAACTTGGAGAGGCCGTGGGCGTAGCGGGCGACCACGATGCTGTGCTCGTCCACCTCCAGGCCGGCCGGTTCGTCCACCGTCGCAGTGACCTCGATCGGCCGACGTCCACCTTGGTACCAGGTTCCGAGCGTCGTGCCGTAGCCGAGGTAGTCGAGCAGCGAGCCGCCGCCGTGGGCCTTCTTGTAGAACCAGGACTTCGGCTTCTCCGCCGCGACCTGGGCCGCGGTCTTCTCGTCCTTGTCGGCGCCATGCCAGAGAGGGCCGCGGTTGCCGCCGATGTGCCAGACGTTGAGGACTTCGCCGATGACGCCCTTGGAAACGATCTCGTACGACTTCCGGTGGGAGCCGACCCACTGGAGCGGCCAGTTGATCATCAGGGTCTGGTCCTTGCCCATCGCCGCGGCCATGGCGTCGGCCTCCTTGAGCGAGGCGGCATAGGGCTTCTCGACCATGATGTGCGGACCATAGGGGGCCACCTTCTTGACCCATTCGCCGTGCTTTGAGGCCGCGGGACAGAGGATGACGACGTCGGGCTGAGTCTTCTCGAGGCACTCCCGGTAGTCGGTGAAGACCTGGTCGCGGGAGACGAGGCCCTTCTTGACCGCCTCCTCCATCCGCGCGGGCTGCTCGTCGGAGATGCCGACGATCTCGGCGTTCGGGTGCTCGTGGGTGTACCGGAGCAGGTCGCCCATGTGGAAATGGTCGAAGTTGATTCCGGCGATTTTCCAGGTGCGCTTTTTCATGGAGATGTCGGCGGGAATCGTGGGGGTAAGGCCCGGATGGGCGAAGCGGAAAATGGTCCTCCGGCGGGTGGGATTCCGGGATCGGGCTTCAAGCCGACGACGGCGCACTTCACGTCAGCGAGTGGAACTCCCGGTCCATTCCATGGCCGTCGGCCGGATTCCCGGTTCGCGTTCGGCGGCTACTCCCACTCCGCGTCCAAACGGGTCACGACCCGGGGACGCCGATCCCACCAGCCCAACGCAAACAAACCGAACGAGACCGCGACGAACTTCCAGGGCATGGAACGGTCGCCGGGACGCACCGACACGGGATCCAGGACCGCATCGGACGGGTTGGCGGGGTTGTAGTGGACGGCAACCGGCTTTCCCTCGGGAAATCGACGCGCCAGCGACTCTTCCTGTTCTCCCACGCGGAAATTCCCCGGGGTGACATAGCTGCCCTCGTAGCTGCGGCCTTCGACCTCGAAGCGGTAGAGCAGGTCCAGGTACCGGTTGTTCTCGAAACGGATTCCCACACCGGAGCCGCGCCGGGTCGAATTCCAGTCGTGTCCGGAGGTTCCCACCGGCGGCGTCCGCATCACCGACCGGACCACGCGTCCGGTAACCACGGGCCATCGTGCGGTCGAGGTCGAAAGCTCCATCGCCCGATCCAGTTTCCGCGAGACGACACCGGCCACGACCAGGCAGACGAGGCCGGCCAGCGGCCACACGACGGGGGCGGCCAGCGAGGATCTTCCCTGTCGGCGACGCCACCAGGACCAGGAGAAGAGGCCGACCAGCGCGACCGTTGCGACCAGCAGTCCGGGCACGTTCCTTGTCGGGGCGTCCTGGGTGATGAGTTGGTTCATGGTGGACGTGAGGAGCTTTTCCGGGCCCAGGAATCCTGCCCATCGGAAATCCCGGCATGCGTTTCCGAATCCGGGTAGGGCCCGCGACGTCCTGCTGTCCACGCCCGAAATGGCGCGAGCGGTCGCTTGCGTCGTGGGGGCCTGCAAATATCCTCCAGCACTTTATGCGTTTCCCGAGCGTTCTCCATGCGCGTGCCGCCCTGAGCGCGGCCGTCTGGCTTGCCCTGTCCGGTTCCGTCTCCGCGCAGCACAAACTGGGACCCGCCCAGACCTCGTTCGAGAACCCGAAGATCGCCGCCGCCTCGGACGAGGCCCAGAAGGCGATCCGCCGCTTCACCTATCCCACGGGCTGGAAGGCCGAACTCTGGGCCGCGGAACCCGACGTGGCCCACGGCGTGGCGCTGCATGTCGCCGACGACGGCCGCGTGTTCGTGGCGGAAAGCTTCCGCGCCTGGCGGGGCGTCCCCGACATCCGCGGCATCATGTCGTGGCTCGACGAGGATCTCGCCTGCCGGTCCGTGGACGACCGTCTCGCGATGATGCAGCGGCACCTGAAGCCGGAGGAGATGGCCGGGTACTACCGCAACACCGAGCGCGTGCGCCTCCTGCGCGACACGAAGGGAACGGGCAAGGCGGATGTGTCCACGGTGTTCGCCGAGAACTTCGCCACCCCGCTGGACGGCGTGGCATCGGGCGTCTTCGCCCGGGGCAAGGACGTCTTCTTCGCCAACATCCCCAACGTCTGGAACCTGCGCGACCAGGACGGCGACGGCGTCGCGGACCAGCGTCGCAGCATCAGCTACGGCCATGGCATCCGCGTCGGGTTCCTCGGACACGACCTGCACGGCCTCGTGTTCGGGCCGGACGGCAAGCTGTACTTCTCGATCGGCGACCGCGCCTCGATGCTGAAGACGGAGGGCGGCCACGTGGTGGGCACGCCCGACACCGGGGCGGTCTTCCGCTGCGAACCGGACGGCACGGGCATTGAGATGGTCTACATGGGCCTTCGGAACCCGCAGGACCTCGTGTTCGACGAGTGGGGCGACCTCTTCACCGGCGACAACAACTCCGACGGCGGCGACCAGGCGCGTTGGACCTGGCTGGTGGAAGGCGGCGACAGCGGCTGGCGGATCGGCTGGCAGTTCCTCGAGTCCGGCAACGCCCCGAACCCGCGCGGCCCGTGGAACTCGGAGAAGATGTGGCATCCGCAGAACGACGCGCAGCCCGCCTGGGTCACGCCGCCGATCAAGAACATCACCTCCGGCCCCTCCGGCGTGAGCTACTACGAGGGCACCGGCGCGGGACCCGAGTGGAACGGCACGTTCACGCTGTGCGACTTCCGCGGCAGCTCCAGCGGTTCCGGCATCGTGAAGTTCAAGCTGAAGCCCAAGGGCGCCGGCTTCGAGATCGTGGACGACGAGAAGTTCATCTGGTCGGTCAACGCCACCGACGGCCACTGGGGTCCGGACGGGTCGTTCTGGCTGCTGGACTGGTTCGACGGCTGGGAGCCGGTCGGCAAGGGACGCATCTACCGCTTCAGCGACCCGAAGCACTCCGGGGCGCCGGTCGTCGCCGAGACCCGTGACATCCTGTCGAAGGGCTTCTCCGGACGGTCCGCCTCGGAGCTCTCGCGTCTGCTGGCGCATCCGAACTTCCGGGTCCGCCAGGGCGCGCAGTTCGAGCTGGCCGGACGCGGCGACGACAAGTCGCTGTTGAAGTCGGCCATTTCCGGCAAGACGACCCAGGCCCGTCTCCACGGTGTCTGGGGCGCCGGCCAGGCCGCGCGCGGCGCGCGGAACACCACCGTGCCGGGAACGAAGGTCGACACGCTCGAACGCCTGATCCCGCTGCTCGCGGACCCCGAGCCGCGCGTCCGCGCCAACGTCGCACGGGTGCTCGGCGACGCCCGTTACGGCCGCGCCTACGAGGCCCTGGTCCGCCTCACCACGGATTCCGATCCGCACACCCGGGCGCTCGGGACGATCGCCCTTTCCAAGCTCGGGCGTCGCGAGTCGATCCCCGCCGTCTTCGCGATGCTGGAAGCGAACGCCGACAAGGATCCCTACCTGCGCCACGCCGGGGTCATGGCCCTGCTCGGGGCGAACGACATCGACGCCTTGGTGAACAACGCAAAGCATCCGTCGGAATCGGTCCGGCTCGGGATCGTGCTCGCGCTGCGCAAGCTGGAACGGAACGAGATCGCGCTGTTCCTGCACGACGCCTCCCCGAAGGTGGTCACCGAGGCCGCGCGGTCGATCAACGACCAGCCGATCCCAGGCGCCATGGAGGCCCTGGCGAAGCTGATCTCCGAGCCGCTCGCCGACCATCCGCCGCTGTCGCGCCGCGTGGTCAACGCCAACTACCGGTTTGGCACGGACGGCACCGCGGTGGCGCTGGCGAAGTATGCCGCGGCGGACGGCGGCCCCGAGGCGCTCCGCGCGGAGGCCATCGACGCCCTGACGCTCTGGCCTTCCAATCCGGGACGCGACCGCGTCACGGGGCTCTGGCGTCCGACGGCGTTCGCGCGGGATTCCAAGACCCCGGCCGACGCCCTGCGACCCAACGCGGCCAAGCTGGTGGCGTCGGC
>CAMASJ010000095.1 GCA_945860685.1 Akkermansia muciniphila | reverse complement strand
GGGCACCGGGCCGCGAAGCGGGTTCATGCCCATCAGGTTGATGTGGTCGGTGAGGATCATGAAGTCGCCGACCTTGAACCGCAGATGGATGCCACCGGCTGCGTTGGTGACCAGCAGGTCACGGATGCCCAAGGCCGCGAGGACCCGGGTCGCGAACGTCACCTCGGCCGGCTCGAAGCCCTCGTAGTAGTGGGCACGGCCACACAGCACAGCCACCGGAATGCCGCCGAGGCGTCCCAAGACCAACCGACCGGCATGGCCCGGGGCGCCGCCGATCGGGAATCCCGGAAGGTCGCGGTACGCGAACTCCTGCTCCACCTCCACGGCCGAGGCCACCGGTCCGAAGCCGCTGCCGAGGATGATCCCCAGGACCGGTCGCGTCCGGGTCCGCTTGAGGATCAGAGACGCAGTGGAGGAGGGTTGCGGAAGGCGGCTTGGGCGCGGCATGGACGCAGTCTTTCCGGGGCGGCGGCGGGTGGCAACGTCTCAGCGGCGGAAGTCCCGCTCCATTCCGTCAAGCGGGCGCAACCGTTGGGTTTACAAGGCGTCCGTCACCGACCAACCTTCCTTTGCCGGTGGCCCGTGAAGCGAGGTGCCGGCCTGCATGACCGACACCATCCGACACGACTGGACCCTTGAGGAATTGCGCGCGGTCCACGACCTGCCCCTGCTGGAACTCGTCTTCCGCGCTGCAACCGTGCACCGCGCCCACCACGACCCGTCCGAGATGCAGGTCAGCAAGCTGATCTCCATCAAGACCGGCGCCTGTCCCGAGGACTGCTCCTATTGCGCGCAGTCTTCCCGGTACAGCACGGGTGTGGCCCCGGAACGCCTGATGGAAACCGGTCGTGTCGTGGAGATCGCCGAGCGCGCCAAGGCGGCCGGCGTCTCCCGTGTCTGCCTCGGTGCGGCTTGGCGTGAGGTGAAAGACAACGCCCAGTTCGACCGCGTGCTGGAGATGGTGCGCAGCGTGACCGACATGGGACTCGAGGTCTGCTGCACCCTGGGGATGCTCGACGAGCACCAGGCGAAGCGACTCGAGGAGGCGGGACTCTACGCCTACAACCACAACGTCGATTCCTCCGCGGAGTTCTACGAGACGATCATCACCACGCGTACCTACGCCGACCGCCTCCGCACGTTGGAGAACGTCCGCAAGACCAACCTGACGATGTGCTCGGGTGGCATCATCGGACTTGGCGAGTCCGTGGACGACCGCCTCAAGATGGTCCAAACGCTGTCCCAGGTGCGGCCCCATCCCGAATCCGTCCCGATCAACATCCTCAGCAAGGTGGAGGGAACCCCGATGGCCGGGAACGAGGACGTCCCGGTCTGGGAGGTGATCCGGATGATCGCCACGGCCCGGATCGTGATGCCGAAGTCGGATGTCCGTCTCACCGCCGGACGCGTGAAGCTCGATGCGACGGCGCAGGCCCTCTGTTTCCTTGCGGGTGCGAACTCGATCTTCAGCAGCGAGACGGAGTTCATGCTCACCAAGGCCGTGCCTTCGCCGAGCTACGACAAGGACCGGGAGCTGTTGGAGATCCTCGGCCTGAAGATGCGGGGGCCCTTCAAGAACGGGCGGCCTCAGGATGCCGCCGTGCCGGCGACCGCGCTCGGTTGAACGGAACGGCCCGGCGGATTGCTCGTACGGACAGGCGGTGGGATAGGCTGGAAACGAAAAGGGCGGCCGGGAAACCCCGGCCGCCCGTGCTGTCTTCGGGATCCGCTCAGTTCTTGGAGCGGGCCAGTTCGTCGTTGTTGAGGGCGTTGTAGATCCGCCATTCCTCGTTGTGGAAAGTCGGATCCGGACGGAAGGAGAGCTTCGCGAAGAACTTCTTCTCCAGCTCGATCAGGAGCCTCTCGTCCCGGGTGCGCAGGCGGTCCAGCACCTGGGGATTGCAGACGATCTTCACCTGGAAGTCGCTCTCGTCCCTCGGGCGTCCCTTGAGGATCTGGGTGAGCTTGCGCTGGATCTCGACGCTCATCGTCTCCGCGCTCTTGATCACGCCGCGGCCCTTGCAGTGGGCGCAGTCGTCGTACAACGACGAACGCACGCTCTCCGTCTGACGCTGACGGGTCATCTCCATCAGGCCCAACTGGGAGAGGGGCAGGACGTGCGTCTTGGCCTTGTCGCGCTTCAGGTTGTCCTTCATGCGCTGGTAGATGGTCTGCTGGTCCTTCCTCGACTTCATGTCGATGAAGTCGAGGACGATGATCCCGCCCATGTTGCGGAGGCGCAGTTGGCGGCAGATCTCGTCCGCGGCGTCCATGTTGACCTTCAGGATCGTCGAGTCGTGGTCCTTGGTCCCGGCCTGCTTGTGCTTGCCGGTGTTGACGTCGATGGCGACGAGGGCTTCGGTTTCGTCGATGATCAGGTAGCCGCCGGAGCGGAGGTTGACCTGGCGGCTGAAGGCGGCCTCGAGCTGGCGGGTGATGTTGTACCGGTCGAAGAGCGGCTCGGCCTCGTTGTAGAAGTGGACCTTCCGGGCGGAGCGCGGGCTGATGCGCTTGATGTTGTCGCGGATCAGTTCGTACTGCTTCGCGTTGTCGATGACGATCTTGTCGACGTCCTCGGTCAGGAAGTCGCGGACGGTGCGTTCAATGAGGTCCGGCTCCTGGTACACGCAGGTGGCAAGCGGCTGCGTCTTGATCCGCTCCTGGATCTGGGCCCATTCCTCGAGAAGCATGGCGAGGTCGCGGACGAAGTAGGCCTTGCGCTTCTCTTCGCCGGCGGTCCGTATGATGACGCCCATGCCCTCCGGGATGGAGAGTTCGCGGACGATCTTCTTGAGGCGTTGGCGTTCCTCGACGCTTTCGATCTTGCGGCTGATGCCGGACTGGTCGGAGTTGGGCAGGAGGACCAGATAGCGGCCCGGCAGGGAGAGGTTGGTGGTGACCCGGGGGCCCTTGGTGCCGATGGGCCCTTTGGTGACCTGGATGATGATCTCTGAGCCCGGCGGGAAGAGGCGCGGGACGTCCTTCTGGGTGATCTTCGGCTTGTCCTTCCGTCGGTTGCGGGTGTTCTCGTCGCGCTCAACGATCTCGACGTTGGAGTCGAAGCCGTTCGGGATGATGTCCCAGTAGTGGAGGAAGGCGTTCTTCTCGAAACCGATGTCGACGAAGGCGGCCTTCAGGCCGTCTTCCAGGTTCTTGACCTTGCCCTTGTAGATCGAGCCGACGAGGCGTTCGTCGCCGGTGCGTTCGACGGTGAGGTCCTCGAGCTTGCTGTCCTCGAGCACTGCTACGCGGGTCTCGAGGGGTTCCGCGTTGATGATGACCTCCTTGATGAGCTTCTCCTCAGGCTTGATGAGGCGGCGGACCTTCTTGACCACCTCCTTTACCGCGGCGCGCGCCTTCTCGAAGATGCCCTTGGGTGCGGGGGGCTTGGGTGTGGCGGTGGTGGCGTCGTCGTCCTCCGCGGCATCGGCGGCGCGCGCGAAGTCGGGGGAGCGGTAGCTCTGGTCGCGTCCGGCGGAGGAGACGTTCTCCTCGGGGGCGTCCTGGGCGTCCTCGGGCAGGCCGGCGGCCCGGTTCTCCGCCTTGCTGATCTCCGACTCGTGCCGACGGACGTCGAAAACGCGTTCGTCGGTGTTCTTCTCACCGAGGGCTTCGAGTCGGGCGTTGGTGGCGGCACGGCTTGGATTTGGGGCGCCGAGACCGCGGGTGGGCTTGAACCGCATGGGTCCCTTGCCGCGTTTGAATGTCTGTTGACTCATTTCTTGAGGGGTTGGGTCAGTACCGTCGCCGGTACAGATGAACGTTCTGGAGAATGCCTATCGCGATCAGGGAGCAGATCACCGAGGTTCCGCCTGCGCTGAGCAGGGGCAGTGGGATTCCCGTCACCGGCATCAATTTGATGTTCATGCCGATGTTCACGAACACGTGGGTGAAGAGGAGTGTCACCACCCCGGACGCCAGCAGCAGGCCGAGGCGGTCGCGCGCCTCGCCGGCGATCTTGATCCCGGTGAACAGGATCGTGGCGTAGAGTCCGAGGACGACGACACTGCCGAGGAAACCCTTCTCCTCGGCGATGACGGAAAAGATGAAGTCGTTGTGGGCGCCCAGCCTTGGGAGGTAGCCGAGCTTGTGCTGTGTTCCCTGGCCCCAGCCCTTGCCGGTGAGGCCGCCCGATCCGACCGAGATCATGGCCTGTTCCACGTTCCACGACATCTGGCGCTTCAGTTGGGCACCGCGGAGGCGTTGTTCCGGTGTGGAGTCGCGCGGAGCGAAGCTGGCGTCGAAATAAACCAGCAGACGGTGCCGCTGGTATTCCTGTAGCTGGATGATGCGCCATCCCGGGGGCGCGACGAGGATGTCGACGACGATCAGGGAGACAAGGAGGGCGGCGCCGCCGACCAGCTTGACGAGGAACCTCCTCGGGACGCCGGCCACCAGCATCATGACAAGTGTCGTGGGCAGGAAGACCAGCGCGGAGCCGAGGTCCGGCTGTTTCAGGATCAGCGCGAACGGAAAGAGGGCCAGGGCGAGACCCTTGGCGAAGAGGGCCGGTGAACGCAGTTCGGCAGCGGGACGGGAGAGGAAGCTGGCCAAGGCGAAGAGGAAGGTCAGCTTGGCCAGTTCGCTGGGTTGGAACTGGATGGGGCCGAGGTCCAGCCAGCGTCGGGCGCCATGTCGGGAAGTCCCGAAGATGTAGACCCCCACCAGGAGTGCCATGGCAAGCCAGTAGGCGACCAAGGACCAGCGGGCGATGCGGGCGTAGTCGACGAAACTGAAAGCCGCCACGACTCCCAGGCCGAGGATGTAGGCGACGACCTGCCTGCTGGCGGTCCAGGAATGCCATCCGACTCCCCGGGCCATCTCCGTGGTACCCGTGGTGCTGAAGATGAAGGCGGCGCCGATGGCCATCAGCCCAAGCACGGCGGCCCAGAGTGGCCATTCGATGCCGCTCTCCCTCCGGTTCAATTGGGCGCTGGGCACTGAGATCATGGCAGGGAAGCAAGACCCTTTGGGGCCGACAGGCCGCGGTCCCTGAGATGTTCGTAGATGCGCTTCGCCACCGGAGCGCAGGTCCCGCCGCCGGAGCCGCCGCTTTCCACCATCACCACGACGGCGTAGCGGGGGGATTCAAAAGGGCCGAAGCTGGCGAACCAGGTCACCTTGTCCTTGAAGCCATTGCCCTTGATCTCCGCGGTGCCCGTCTTGCCGCACACCGAGAAGTCGGCCAACCGCGAGGCCTTTCCGGTTCCCTCGTCGGCGAGCACGTCATCACGCATCGCCTCGCGGATCAGGGCCAGGTGCTCCGGCCGCGCGCCGAGCAGGCTGCGCACCTGCCCGGGACGGACCTGTTCCACACGGGTTTCCGCGAGAGGATCCCCGCTTTCGAGCCGGTCGACCAGACGCGGGTAGAAGACCGTTCCTCCGTTGGCGATCGTGGAGACCATCACCGCCAATTGAAGAGGCGTCACGGTGACCTCCTGTCCGATGCTGAAGTTGGCCAAGCGCCCCAGCTGCCATCGGCCGGCGCGGGCCTCGTCGCCATCGGGCATCCAGGCGGCGCGGTCCTCGTCGCCGGGGAGCTGGGTCCGGGTCGGTTCACCGAAATGGAACCGGTGTGCGGTGGCGAGCAGACGGTCGAAACCCGCCTTCAGGCCGGCATCGATGAAGTAGGAATTGGAAGACCGAATGAAGGCGCGGCGGAAGTCATAGTCGCCGGGCGGCGCCGTGTCGCCGATGCGGTGCCGCCCGACGAAGTAGGCACCCTTCGCCGGATTCGCAGGATTCGGTTCCACTCGGTAGGTCCGGTCCGGATCCAGCCCGTTCTCCAATGCGGCCAGGGCGGTGACGATCTTGAAGGTGGAGCCGGGCGAGTAGGCGCCGTCAGTGATCCGGTTCATCAAGGGCGTCCGCTTTGGGACGTCGTAGAAGTTGGTCCATCGGGCCTGGCTGACGCCGTCGATCCATTCGCCGGGATCGAAGGCCGGCGCGCTGGCTGCAGCCAGGATGTCACCATTGCGGACGTCCAGAACCACAACCGCGCCTCGTTCGTCGCCGTTCACCTGGGACAGGGACGCTTCGGCGGCCTGCTGGAGTCCGAGGTCGAGGGTCGTGACCAGATTCCTTCCCGGAACCGCTGGAGAGGCGATGGTTTCCCCGACGCGGTATCCGGCGCTGTTGACCAGGATGCTCTTGGAACCCGCAGTACCTCGAAGGGCGGCGTCGAAAGCCTTCTCCAACCCCGCGACGCCCCGGTAGTCGCGAAGGCGGTAGTCGAAGGCCTCCTCGTCCTCGTCGGAATAGTCGTCCGCCCGTTCGAGATGGCCCAAAACATGGGAAGCGAGGGGACCATGGGGATAGCTGCGTACCGGCTGGAGTTCGATGCTGATGCCGCGCATCGACCACGACTGCTCGGTCAGCAGGGCCACCTGCTGAGGGGAAAGCCGGCGGAGCACGGCGAGTGGAAGCGCCCTGGAATTGGCCCAATGGCGGTGGAGATCCGATTCGGTCAAGGTCAGGGGCATCCCGACCCGCGTCGAGACCTGGGCGACCACGTTCGAAACGACCAGGAAACGAGCCGCCCTCCAGAGGCCCTCATTTTCCTGGGTGGAGATCAGGGGCTTGGTCTTCTCCCGGCGGAGACGCGACATCAGGCGTGTCCAAAGACCCGGCGTCGGTTGGGCTCCCGCGCCCCGGGCCGAAAGGATGCCTCGACGGATCCGGGTGTATTCGCGGGTGAAGTCAGGACTGAGTTCCTCGAGGTAGACGTCGAGGCGGTACCGGGGCGAATTTCCGGCGAGCTCGCGTCCGGATCGGTCCAGGATACGTCCCCGCATGGCCGGCACGCGGACCGCCTTGTAGCTTTGGGTCTGCAGGGACTGCTGGAAGCGTTGTCGACCCAGGATCTGAACCCGGACCAGTCCGGCAAGGAGCACGGCGAACCCGAGCCCGGTGGCCAAGGCCAGGTGCCGGAGCGGGCGTTGCCCTTTGTTCAGTTGGTCGAAGACGAGCATGGATCAGTGGATTCTGTCGTGTCGTCCGCGGACGGTCTGGCGGTCGCTGCGAAAGCTGGACTGGGTGACCGGTCGGTAGTCGAAGGCGAGACCCAAGGCGTCGAAGAGGATGAATGCCGCAGGGCAGGCGATCCCGTTCATCAGGGACATCAGCGGGATCTGCCAGAAGGTGGCCCAGCCGTTGAGCGGTTCGCGTTGTCCGGCGGACAGCAGGAGGAGGACAAGGACGTGGATTGCCGTCCCGCTGCCGAACCCGATCCAGAACTGGGCGTAACGCTGGTCGCGGAGGATCAGGTGGCTGCGCAGGTGCAGCAACAGGGCGACGAAGAAATGGGGCGCCACCGAGACTCCCAGCTTGGAGGCGGAGAGGGAGTCGACCCAGAGTCCCGTCGCCACCGCCAACGCCGTGGTTGTCCAGAGCCCGTGGGTCAATGCCGAATAGGCGATCAGGGCGGGCAGGATGGAGAAGGGGACCCCCAGGAGTTCGCGGAAGCCGCCGAACTGGGTCTGTGCGAAGACGCCCAGCCAGGAGAGCAGGAACAGGAAAGCGATGGAAAGGCGGGGCGGGTTCATGGCTGGAGCACCCACACCTCTTCGAGGCGGTTCAACGCCGCCGAAAGCCGGACGCGGGCGGTCGTGAAGAGGCCGCCTTCCATGGCGCGTGAATCCTGGATCACCCCCACCGGAATGCCCGAGGGAAAAACCCCACCCAGTCCACTGGTGAGGATCGTCTGGCCGGCCATCACATCCGGGCTGTTCTGGAGCAGCGACAGCTCGACGAACCCGCCTTCGCTGGAACTGGCCTGTCCGGCCTTGATGATCCCCTGGTCTCTTGTCTCGCGGACGACCACGGAAACGCCGCATTCGGCGTCGCCGACAAGGGCGACATCGGAATGGGTCAGGCCGACCTGGCTGACACGGCCGACGAGGCCGGCGGCGGTCATCACCACCTGGTTGGGCTGGATGCCATCCCGGGAACCGAGGTCGATGCGCAGCGTTCTCCACCAAGTGGTGGAATCACGTCCGATGACCCGGGCGAAGCGACGGTTCCAAGGACCCTTTGGTGGGTTGCCGAGGGCCGCACGGAGGCGGGCGTTCTCCCCGATGGCATCCTGGCTTTGAAGCAGGTTGGCTTGGAGGTCGGAGATCTCCTTACGCGCCTTGACCAGTTCCTCGATGAGGACCGATCGGGGCAGGAGTTGGTAGCTGGCGCGGTCGAGGAAGGAGTGGGTGGCGGAGCGAAGGCCAAACAGGGGCAGGAACGAGCCGCTGACAACCAGCTTGAGCCGTTCCGCGACAGAGGCGGGCAGGTTGAGCAGGGCCAGCAGGAGGACCAAGGTACCTCCCAACGCCAGGTAATGGGGCCTTTTGAGCACGTTTGAACCGGAATTCGGCCCAACGCGCCACCGGGGAGATCAGGATGAGGTCGAGGAAGCCACGCGACGCAGGAAGGACAGTTCCTGCAGCACGCGGCCGGTTCCCGTGGCCACAGCGCTGAGCGGGTCGTCAGCGATATGGACGGGAAGTCCAGTCTCCTGAGCCACCAGACGGTCGATGTTGCGCAACAAGGCGCCACCACCGGCCATCATGATCCCCCGGTCCACCAGGTCGGCGGACAATTCGGGAGGGCAGCGTTCCAGGGTGATCCGGACGGATTCCAGGATGCTCGAAAGCGGTTCTTGCAGGGCCGCGCGGATCTCTTCGGACCGGATGACGACCGTTTTGGGAAGGCCCGCGCTCAAGTCGCGGCCCTTGACCTCCATGGTCAGTTCCTGGTCGAGCGGAAACGCCGACCCGATACGGATCTTAATCTCCTCGGCGGTACGTTCGCCGATCATCAAATTGTGGGCGCGCTTCATGTGCGCCACGATCGTTTCGTCGAATTCATCGCCACCCACCCGGACACTCCGGGAGAAGACGATGCCGGCGAGCGAGATGATCGCGATCTCGCAGGTGCCGCCGCCGATGTCGACGATCATGTTGCCGGCCGGTTCATGGACCGGCAGGCCGACGCCGATGGCGGACGCCATCGGCTGTTCGATCAGATAGACTTCCCGCGCACCGGCATGGGTGGCGGAATCCTTCACGGCCCGTTTCTCCACCTCGGTGATCCCCGAGGGGACGGCAACCACGACGCGGGGCGCGATCAGCTTGCGGTGGTGGACCTTCTGGATGAAGTGCCGAAGCATCGCCTCGGTGATCTCGAAGTCGGCGATCACACCGTCCTTCATCGGCCGGATGGCCACGATGTTGCCCGGTGTGCGGCCCAGCATCCGCTTCGCTTCCTCGCCCACCGCCAGGACGTTGGTCGTTCCGGCCTGGATCGCGACTACGGACGGCTCGCGCAGGACAATCCCCTGATCTCGGACGTAGACGAGGGAATTGGCGGTGCCGAGGTCGATTCCGATATCGTTCGAGAAAAGGCCTTTGAGCTGCGCTACCATGTATTGGGCGGATTGCCGGACGTCAGGGTGTTTCCCGGCTTGCAGTCGGGTCAAGGGAATTACCCGGATCCACTCGAAATGGTGACGGAAAACAAAAAGGGACGGACCGAAATCCGTCCCCGGAGGATCAACGCCCCTCGGTCATGGCCGAGGGCAGCCCGGATTCCCACGATTTGGGAGTGTTCCAAGGACGGCCGATCAACTCGTCCTCGGTGCGGCATCCGCCGACGGAGAACGCCGCGAGGGAAAGAAAGGCCGTGAGCAGGAGCTTCTGGATTGCCCGATTCATGACCGGATCAGTAAAGCACGGCATCACCGGCGGCAACCGCGACATTCCCCTGTTTCCAGTCGGAGATGACATTGGCCACGGAGCGGCTGTTTTCGACGCTGACGATGCGGACCTTGCCGACGAGCTTGTCGCCGCGGCGGACGAGCATCAGGCCACCTTCCTTGGCGCCTTGGGTGGAACCCACGTCGAGGATAACGAAGTCCCACTTGGAATCGACTTCGACGACCTTGCCCTTGAGCCCGGGCATTTCGACGAGGACGTTCTCATCCTCGTACTTGGAGAGCTTGCTCTTCAGGTTGGCGATGTTGCGGGTCAGGATCTTCTCCTGATCGGCAAGGGCGGCGGCCGTCTCCTTGGTCACCTTGAGGTCCTGCTGCAGGGCGATCACCTGATCCGGTTGGATGCGGAGGGCGCTCCAACGGGCGAGTTGCTCCTGCGCGGAGTTCTTGTCGATGGTGGCCTTGTTGAGGTCGGCGAAATACTTGTCGGCCCGCTTCCGCTGCTGGTCGGCCTCGGCCGTGGTCTCCTCCAACTCCTTCTTGGTGGTGACGAGCTCCGAGGCGGACTTCTCGGCTGCCGCGGTGGCCGCCTTGGCCTTCTTCTCGGCTTCACCCTTCGCCGCTTCCGAGGCGTTGAGGTTCTCGGTCAACAAATTGTTCGCATCCGTCAACTCCGTGATCTTCGGCTTGGTGACGGTGAAGCTGAGGGCAAGGCTGCCGGCCGCAGCAAGCACAGCGAAAATAAGGGCAACGCGGTACATGAGAGTGGTGTTTTCGTGGGCAGCGTAAGTGTGTGCGGAGACGTCTGTCAACGATGCGGCCAACGGAACTTGGTGTGGAAGGGACTTCCGGGGTTTCCCCGCCTCGTTATCGGGTAGGATGGCGCCCTCACGCATGGGCAAATCGGTTTCGTCAGGGCTAACCTGAATCCCGGACTCAGGGCTCTCACCGCTCCCGGACCGCTCCGTGGCAATGGCAGATTGGAGCCCTCGGATGGAAATAGGACGTCATCGTGGACTCAGGAATACTTCGCAGGAACGGAATGCGGAATTCACTTGCGCTGAAGAGGGTGTCGGTTTTCCGTGGGTCCAATCTCCCCGGGTGCCATCCAACTGTAACCGGGGAGTTCCAAACCAACCACAGTATGCCATACAACAATCAAACCATGGTCCGTGGCGTTGCGCTGCGGAACCTCATCACCGTCGGACTGGGCTCACAGCTGATCGCTGTGCCGGCCCTTTGGGCACAGAACGCGGACGCCACCCCCCAGGCTGAGGAAGCGAAGCTGGAACGCGTGGTGGTGACCGGTTCCCTGCTGACCGGCGCCGAAGCGGAGGGATCCCTCTCCGTGACCGCGATCGAGATGTCCTCTCCGATCAACGGCGGCTTCGCCAACCTGAGCGACGTGTTCCGTCTCAAGCTTCCTCAGTTGGCCGGTACCGGAAATCTCAACGAAGGATTCGGCAACGGTGGTTCGGGCCAGGCCTTCATCTCCCTCCGTGGCCTCCCCGGCAACGCGACCCTGCTCCTCGTGGACGGACGCCGTACCTCGACCTCGGACCTCAACATGATCCCGATGGCCGCCATCGAGACCATCGAGGTCCTCAACGACGGCGCCGGCGCGATCTACGGCACGGACGCCGTCGCCGGCGTGGTGAACATCAAGCTCAAGAAGAACTTCCAGGGCACGATGTTCAGCGCGTTCTACGGCAACACCTTCGACAAGGATGCCGCCCAGCGCCGCTTCAGCCTCCAGTTCGGCACCTCCACCGAGAAGACCACCGCATTCTTCTCCGCCGAGTACAACGCGGCGAACGACCAGTTGAGCATCGATCGCGATCGCAGCTTCCCGGCCGGCAGCAGTGTCTCGCCCACTTCGAATCCAGGGCTCTTCTTCAACCGCCGCAGTTTCGGCACCCACGAGGTGATTGCCGGCGGCCAGACCAATGCCATCGCCAACGGCATCTCCCTGCGCTGGGTCCCGGCGTTCGCCAACACCCGCGGCCTCACCAACGCCGCCCAGGTTCCGACCTTCACCGGTCCGGTGCCCGCGACGGTCACCGCCGGTGGCGCCACCTTCCCGTTGGTGGTTTCCGGCAACCGGTTCGACCCGAGCGCCTATGTGGATACCTCGACCGCGACGACCCGCGCCCAGGTGACCGGAGCCCAGGCTGCCGCCGAAGCCGCCCTGCGTGCGATCCTGCCTGCCGATTCGCCTCTCCGTTACGGTGGCAACCAGAGCCTCGTTCCGGGCACCAACCCGGGCTTCCCGTTCGGCTACTACACCACGGCCTACCGCCCGCATGACCGGTACGGGTTCAACACCTCCATCGCCCACAAGCTGTTCGGCGAGAACCTCGAGGTGTTCGCCGACGCCTACTACATGAACAACAAGTCGACGTACACGCTGGCCCCGGGTCCTCTCGGCGGCTACACGATGTCGACGGCCAACTACTGGTGGCAGCAGGTGTTCCCCGGAACCCCGGCCAACGACAACTTCAACTTCACCTACCGTCCTGTTGAAGCCGGTCCCCGCATCTACAACGACACCTACCAGACGATCCACACGGTCGCCGGTCTCCGCGGCCAGATCGGGGAGTCGACCTGGCACTGGGAGACGGCCTTCCTGTACGACCGCGTTCAGAACGATACCGTCATCACCGGCGGCATCCTGACCGACAACTACCAGGACGCACTGAACTCCGCGAATGCGGCCACCTCGTTCAATCCTTTCGGATACACCCCGATCGGCGGCACGAGCGCGGTCAATACCCCGGCTGTCATCGGCGGCTTCCAGGGAACGGCGACGCAGGAGAACGAGTTCATCACCCAGCAGTTCGACGCTCTCGTCGGCGGCGAGGTGTTCGACCTCCCGGGCGGCGCCATCCAGGCTTCCATCGGCGCCCAGACCCGGCGGGACTCGCTCAGCATCGCCCCGGATTTCGCCCTGCAGAACCGCTCGGTGGCACCATTCAACATCGCAGTGAAGTGGAATGGTCTTCGCCAGACCGACGCCGTTTACGGTGAAGTCCAGATCCCGATCTTCGGCAACGACCTGAAGTTCACCGGAATGGACTCGCTGACGTTCAGCGTCGCGGCCCGCTATGAGGAGTTCTCCGACGTGGGTGACACCGGAGTGAAGCCCCGCTTCAACTTCCGTTGGCAGCCCCTCGAGAAGCAGTTCGTCATCCGCGGTTCCTACGCCCAGGGCTTCATCGCCCCGTCTTTGGCGGCCATCTATGAGCCCGCCGGCGGCCAAAACTTCCCGGAGGTCTTCAATCCGCTGACTGGCATCCGCACCCAGCCTGAGAATGGCGCGTTGGCGGTCAACAACCCCAACCTGAAGCCTGAAGAGGCCGACAACTGGCTGATCGGCGGCAAGTGGTCCCCGAACTTCCTCAAGGGATTCACCGTGGGACTCGACTATTATCGCATCGAACAGAAGGGCATTCCGTTCTCCAGCGAGCAGTTCATCGTGAACCAGTGGGCCTTGAACGGTGGCGACACGAATCCCGCCAACCCGTTCGGTGCGGCTGCGGTCGCCAGCGCGGCGAATCCACTTGCGGCGCAGGTCTCGGTCGACCCGACCACGGGCGACATCGACCAGATTCGCAATGTCGGTCCGATCAACACCGGTTCCCGCGTCACCGACGGCTTGGACCTGTCGCTGACCCAGGAAATCGAGACCTCGGTCGGCAAGTTCACCGTGTCCGGCAACGCCACCAAGGTGATGTCGTTCACCATGGAGAACTTCCCGGGTTCGACCCCGATCGACTACCTTGGATCCTTCTGGGGCGACGGTGCCGCCTTGTCG
>CAMASJ010000094.1 GCA_945860685.1 Akkermansia muciniphila | reverse complement strand
AGGCCTTGGTCCAGCTCGAAGCGGCCGGTCGCCATCCCGTTCCCGACCGCGCCGGCTTCGCGCTCTCGCTGCTTCTGAAGGTCCATCGGATCCGCCGGGACCCGGACCGCCATCGGACGGTCCTCGGGCAGCTCCAATCCCTGCGTCGGGACTCCCCGCGTCAACACGCCGAGGGATGGCGCCTCACAGCGGAGGCGGGGCATCTCTGGGAAGCCCAGGAAGAGGCTCGACGCTTCCACCATCCACCGGTCACGCTCGCCGACCTGCTGACGGTGGCGGAAGGCCTGGAAAGCCTGGGCTTGGTGGAGGATGCGCTCCGTTGTCTCGAATCCCTCGGGCCAGCGCCGGATCCCTCGGGAGCGGTCGCGATCAGCCGGGCCCGCGCTTTGATCCGTCTCGGCCGTTGGACGGAACTTCGCCAGCTCGCATTGGGACTGCGCCATCCGAACTTCACCTCGAACCTCCTTGCAGGCCTGTCCGAGCTGCTGGAGGGCCTCGCGGAGGCACAGGAGGGTCGCGTTGAATCCGCCATCAGAAGGCTGCATTCCGCGATGGAGTCCGGGATCGCCGACGAAGACCCCGACCGCGAGGCGTTGTGCGGCCTGCTTTCCCTCGAAGGATCACGGTCGGCGCGGAAGCTCCTGCGGGACTTGGTTCCGGACCCACGGCACACAGACGGCCACCGCCGGCTGGTCGCATGCTTGGCCTCGGGCGAGGGTGGACCCGTCGAATCGCCAGACGAGAATCGAAACTGACTCCCTGCCGCGGTCGGGTATCCTACGTCCATGCCTGAGGTGATCACCCGGTTCCTCCAGAGATGGGCCGTGACCACGGTGGCCGTGCTGGTCGCCGACTGGCTTCTCGACGGGATCCACCATCGGACCCTCGGATCCCTGCTCGCGGCCTCCGCGCTGCTGGGGTTCCTGAACGCGTTCGTCCGCCCACTGCTGCTGATGGTCTCGCTGCCGCTGCTGCTCTGGTCGCTGGGACTCTTCGTCCTCGTGATCAACGCGCTGCTCCTGCTGCTCGTGGGCGGCGTGCTCCAGCCCGGCTTCACGGTCGACGGATTCGGTTCCGCCTTCCTCGGCGGAATGGTGGTGAGCCTCGTTTCCCTGATCGTCAACGCCTTCCTTGGATCCGGTCCGGCGGTCAAGGTCAGCCGCGGCCCGTCCCGTCGTGGCAGCCGCGGATTCAAGAATCCGAACGACGGCGGCGGCCCGATCATCGACGTCTGATCCGCCGTGCCGCGCCCCACCGCCAGGAAGAAGGGACCCAACAAGGGCCGCAAACCGGGGTTTCCCTGGATCCGGGCATCGCTGGCCGTGGTCCTTTTGGCCGGACTGGCCGGACTGTTTTGGTCGCGCGGGCGGCTTGGACTTGCTGGTGCCGTCGGCTCCTCCATCGGAAGCCGCGCCCAGACGGTTCCCAGCCGAACGACGAACTCGGGTGGCTCGGCACTTCCGACCGGATCCCCGTCAGGCCCAGCGGACCCGAAGGAGGCGAGGCCGTCTTCATTGGTTCGAGTGGCCACCAACCGCCTGCAGCGGATTCCGAGGGCCGACCCGACCGAGCCCTTCGAGCCGCGCAACGTCACCAACCTGCTCGAGGCCCAGATCGTCCTCGCCGGCCTCGGCATTTCGGCGGGACCGATCGACGGCAATGGTGGCGCGCAGTCGGCGGCGGCGTTGCGGGCCTACCAGATGCAGCACGGTCTGGAGCAGACCGGCTGGCTGGACCGTCCGACCCGGGAGGCGCTGCGGCTGGCGGCACGGCCATGGACGACCTTCACGGTCACCTCCGAGGATCTCGCCCGCTTGGCGCCGATCCCGTCCACCTGGCTTGGGAAATCGCAGTCGTCCGCCTTGGGCCATGAAACGCTGTTGGAACTCGTCGCCGAGCGCACCCAGTCGCATCCGGCGCTGGTCCGGCGACTGAACCTGGACTTCGACTGGGATAAGGCCCGGTCTGGAGACGTGCTGACGGTCGCCAACCCCCAACCGGTGTCGGCACGACGTCCGGCGCTGGTGCGCGTGAGTCTCTCCGGGCGTCACCTACGGGCCTTCGACGCCTCCGGGAACCTCTTGGTCCACTTCCCCTGCAGCATCGCGCGCAAAGTCGACAAGCGGCCCGTCGGCGACCTGCACGTGGCCGTGGCGGTCGCCGACCCGGAATACACCTTCGATCCGGAGGTCTTCCCGGAGTCCGCGGAGGCCCGGTCGTTGGGGCGGAAGCTGCGTCTGCCGCCGGGACCGAACAATCCGGTGGGAACCGCTTGGATCGGATTGGACCGTCCGGGTTACGGCATCCACGGCACCCCGAAGCCGGAGGACGTCGGTCGCACCGAGAGCCATGGCTGTTTCCGGCTCGCGAACTGGAACGCCGACTTGCTCCGCCGCATGGCATGGGTGGGACTGCCAATCCGGGTGGAACCATGAGGCGCGGCCTCGGTTCCCGTGGAAAGGACTGCAGATGGGCCTTTCCATCGGGGCGTGGTTGCCGAGGGCGGCCGGACGGCGTAGGGAACGGTCGTGCAGCAACCCTGGCAACCCCTCGTCCTCACCGTCGTGGCCATGGCCGCCTACCATCTGGCCCAGAAGGGCGTTCCGGCGTCGGCGAATCCGTTCGCCGCGCTTTCGGCGACCTACGCGGTGGCGCTCGCCTTTTCCTTGTCCGCGCTCGCCTTCACCGGGGGCGCCAGCGCGATCCCGGCCGGGTTGCGGACGGTGACCTGGATCAGCGCGGTGCTGGGCGTGGCCATCGTGGTGTTGGAATTCGGTGGGCTGATGGCCTACCGGAAGGGATGGAACCTCAGCACCTTCGGCCTAGTCTTCAACGCCCTCACCGCCGTGGTCCTGCTGCCGGTCGGGATACTGGTGTTCCGGGAACGGCTCTCCCCCTCGAACTGGGCGGGCGTCGCGCTTTGCCTCGCGGGTCTGGGTTTGCTGGCGCGCCGTTGATCCGACCATGACTCCCATTCCGAACCCACCGCACGAAGAGGCCGATCCGAAGGGCCTGGGACTTCTCGCCGAGCGCGTGGCGACGATCCCGGCACGGCTCGCGGCACTCGGCGACGAGCCGGCCTTCAGCCTTGGAAACCGACGTCGTCCGGGACGGGTGGTGGCGACCGGAATCGGAAGTTCGGAAGCCCATGCCCGGCATCTGGTGGGACTGCTGAACCGGTACACGCCGGTGCCGGCGGAATACCTGCCGATCGGGGCTTTCGGTTCCGCGGCGGCGTTGAATCATCCCGAACGGACGCTGGTGGTCTTCAGCCAGGGCCTCTCGTCGAATGCCCGGATGGCGCTGTCGCGACGGCATCGCTTCGCGGGGCGCGTCCTGTTCACCGCCTCGACCAGCGCTGGGCTTCGGGCCGGAGGCAAGGCGGACCGTGCGGAGGTCCTCGAGCGGCTGGTCGCCGAGGGCACCGAGGTGGTGCCGTTCCCGCTCGAGGACGAGTACACCATCCTGATCCGCGTGATCGGGCCGGCCGCGGGCTTCCTGGCGGCGCGGCTTTGGGCGGGAACGGTCGAGGGCGGCCTACTGGAACCGGATCCGCGCCGCGTCGCCCAAGAAGCGACGAGGGCATATCTCGCGGGGACGGAAGCCGGCCGGCGGCTGGCGGACCGAGTGCCCGGCGAAGGTTTCCCGTCGGGGGTCGTCATGCCCATGTCGCCCAACCTCCTCGACCATGGCCAGAACCTCTCCTGCAAGTTCGTGGAAGGCTTCTACCAGCCGGCTCCAGCGATGATGGATCTACTCCAGTTCGCCCATGGCCCATTCCAGCAGTTGGTTTCGCAGCCCCGCCCGGTCTGGGTGCTGCACCGCGAGGATGCCGTGGAGCGGGACCTTCTCGGAAGAATCCGGCAGATGTGCGCCGAAGTGGGCCTGCCGCTGCTGCACGCCGATACCGGGCTCATGGCCACGGACGACCTGCTGCCGATCGAGGCCGAGGGACTGCTGAACGCGGTGCTCCTGAGGTTGGCGAAAGGACTCGGGATCGACCAGGTACAGTGGCCCGGAAACGGGCAGGACGGGCCGTTGTACCACTACACCGGTCCGGTGGAGTGAGCCTCGCTGGGAACGTTCAGGCCGACCGACCCGGACTCCCTTCCCGCACCTCGCGCACCGCCAGCAACGACGCGGCGAAGTAGAGGAAGAGCTGGAAGGCGCCGGCGAAGTCCTTGGTCAACCACTCGCCGAATCCGAGGACGATGAAGACGAAGAGGCTGAGCACCCCGGTGGCAAGGAGCCAGTCGGGGGAACGGCGGCCGAGGAACTCCAGCCGGACCAGGGCTCCCAAGGCGAGCATGGCGCCGAGGACTTCAAGGACGGCGATTCCCCAATAAGCGGCGCGGGTTCCCGGGAAACGGCCGAGCACGGTCTTGCCGAAAACCTCCTCGAACCATCCGGGGTAGCCATCCTCGAACTTCCCGAATCCGGCGAAGCCCCAGACCATCAGGAAAAGCAGATTGATCGCCAGCAAAACGGGGAGTCGGGACCAGTCGGATGTGGGGGTGGCCATGTTGATAGGGCTCGGGTCGAAGCCATTGCTGTTCTCCGACGGATCGTGGGCGACGTCAACGCCGAGGCCGCCGTATCCGCGATCTGTCTTGAGGAAAGCGCTCTTCCCCCAATGACTCCCCCACCCTAGTGTCACGGCCATGAAACATCAGGGGAAGGCGTGGTCCGCCTTCTTGGGAATCTTTTGGCGCGGCTTGGCCGTCGCCGCGGTGTTGGCCGCGGTGCTTTGGGTGGTCGGGATGGTCTCCGGAAGGGGATTGTCCGCCCCGGGCCTTTCCACCGTGGCCTTCCTGTTGGTCGCCTTCACGGCGTTCTCCGCCTACTTCTTCCGGGATCCCGAGGCGAAGGTTCCTTCCGGCACAGGCCTGGTCGTCGCCCCGGGTCATGGCAAGGTGGACGTCGTCGACGAGATCGAGGAACCCCAGTTCATCGGCGGCCGGGCCAAACGGGTCTCGATCTTCCTCTCGGTCTTCGACGTCCACGTGCAGCAGGCTCCGGTTGCCGGCAAGGTCGCCTACCTGAAACACAACCCGGGACAGTTCCTCAACGCCCTGAAACTGGAGTCCGCCGCGCTCAACGAGAACGTCGTCATCGGCTTCGAGCCGACCGATCCCGCCGGCGGACGTGTGGCGATCAAGCTGATCACCGGCCTGATAGCTCGGCGGATCATCCCGTGGGCGCGCGTGGGGGACGTGGTGGCCAAGGGCGATCGCATCTCGCTGATCCAATTTGGTTCCCGGGTGGACATCTACCTGCCGACGACCTGGACGGTCGCCGTGAAACTGGGTGACCGGGTCGTGGGTGGTGAAACCGTGGTGGCGCGCACCGCTGCATGAAGACCGGACCGACGGAGCCCAATCCTGCGTCTCCCGAGGAGGAGGTCGATCCCCGACGGCTCAAGATCTACCTCCTGCCGAACCTGTTCACGGCCGGCAACCTGTTCTGCGGGTTCCTGGCGTTGACCAAGATCGTGGAGGCCGACCTCTCCGTCGGATACCAGGACATCAAGCTGGCGCTCCTTTACATCCTCGTGGCCTGCATCCTCGACCTGCTCGATGGCCGCGTGGCCCGGATGGGCGGCTATGAGAGCCCGTTCGGAAGGGAATTCGATTCGTTGGCGGACATCGTCAGCTTCGGCGTCGCCCCGGCGTTTCTCGTCCACCGGGTGGTCCTTGCGGACGTGTTCGTGAACCACAAGGAGGTGGGCTGGTTCATCGCGGCGTTGTTCGTGATCTGCGGGGCCTTCCGCTTGGCCCGGTTCAACTGCCTCGCCGCGATGTCCGGTTCAGGAGGCGGAAAATACTTCACCGGATTCCCGATCCCAATGGCCGCCGGCATGGTGGCGTCGCTGACGCTGTTCCTGATCTGGTGGGACGAGAAGAACTTCAGGGCGGGCTACTGGCGATACGCGCTGCCGGCGATCCTGATGCTGTTGGCCGCGATGATGGTCAGCGAGGTCCGGTATCCAACCTTCAAGAAGATTGACTGGCGGACCCAGAAGCCGTTCGTGAAGACGGTGGCAATCGTGCTGCTGGCGGGACTGATGTTCCTGCTTTGGCAGCAGCTGCTGCCGATCGTGGCCCCGCTGGTGTTCACCGCCTACCTCATCTACGGATTCGTCCGACCGTTCATCTCCCGCAAGATGCAAAAGGAGATCGAGCACGACGACGACGAGGAGGGAACCGTCCCGTGAGCGGTCCGGGGGTGGGGAACGCTGGATGACTGAGAACTGGCCTCATGTCACTGCCGTGATGCTGGGCGTCGTGGCCGGCTTCGTGGCGAGCATGCCGGGCGGACCGGTCAACGCGACCATCCTCGGGGAGTCCGCGGCCAAGGGGATTCGCTGGGCGCTCTTTGTGGGACTGGGCGCGGTCCTGATGGAGGCCGTCTATTGCGCCGTCGCCTTCGCCGGTTTCTCCCAGCTCTTCGAGTCGCGGCTGGTCCGGGCGACGATGGAGTTGGCCAGCTTCATCCTCATGCTCTGGCTGGGCATCCGATATCTGCGCGGCGTTCCCATTCCGGGGGAGAATCGCGGGCTGGCCATGGTTGAGCACCGTTTCCATCCGCATACCGCCTTTTGGACCGGATTCCTGCGGGTGTTGGGAAACCCAGGGATCCTGCTGTTGTGGATCACGGTCACCGCGACGTTCACCGCGAGGGAATGGCTCCACTCCGATTGGCCGAGCCGTTGGCTCTTCGTGGCCGGCGTCTCGGCCGGGGCGTTCCTTTGGTTCCTGACGTTGGCCTGGTGCGTCACGCGGGGCCACGGTCGCGTTTCGCCCAAGACCTTGCGGCGGCTTTCCCAAGGCAGTGGCATCCTGCTGCTCGGAGTCGCAACTGCCGTGGGAGTAAGGCTGGTGCGCCTCATGGCGGAACGTTCCCCTTGAGCCCTTCGGAAGACCGGAAGCCATGGGAATCGGAAAAACGGAAAGGCGCCGGACGGGTGGAAAGCCCCGGACGACGCCTTGTGAAAAGCCCATGGCCTGAAGGCAGGCGGGCGGACGGCTACTTCTTCTCCGCCTGCTGGGCATTCAAAGCCTGCTGGAGCTTCTCGGCCTGTTCGAACAGCTTGTTGTAGCGGGCGTTGAGTTCCTCGCAGTCGGTGGCGAGCTTCTTGTATTTTTCGACGGTGTCCTTCTGGACGTTGACGACGTTGAGATAGGCCTCGTTGAGCTTCTTCATGCTCTCGTTCTGGGCCTTGATGTCGGTGGCCATCTTCTCGTAGGCGACCTTGTAGGCGTCGCCCTGCTTGGTGGCCCGCTCCAGCTTGAGATTCGCCTCGGCGAGGTCGCGCTTGGTGCGGCTCAGCTCGACCTTGTTGGTTTTGTCCTGCTCGGTGAGGCGCTCCTTGAGCTGTTCCACCCGCTTGAGCTCCTCCTCGACGCGCTTGCCGGTGACTTCAATCTCGTGCTTCTGCTCGTTCATTGCCTGCATCTGCTTTCCACGTTCGGTCAACTGCTTGCGGAGATCGGCGTCGCGATACCACTGGTAGGCCACGAGGCCGCAGAGGCCGAGCGCGAGTGCGATCAAGAGCGATACACCGGCGGAGGCGGCTTGGGAGCGTCGGGAAGGGACGACGTGGGAATGCATGGTTCTTGTGAGGTTCGGTAGGATCGTCCTGCTGGGTCGGACAGGACAAACCGCGGAGAACAGGGTGTGGAGGGGAGGTGAGTTTGTCAAAGGCCGGACAATCCAGAAACGAAAACGCGCCGACCGGAAAACCGGTGGCGCGTTGGAAGGGATTGCGGAACGGCGTTCAGCCGACCACTTCGATGCCCATGTTGCGGGCGGTGCCGGCGATGGTGCGGACCGCGGCTTCCTCGTCGTTGGCGTTCATGTCGGACGCCTTGATCTTGACGATCTCGAGGATCTGCTTGCGGGTCACCTTGCCGACCTTGTCCTTGTTCGGGACCTTGGAGCCGGAGGCGATGCCTGCCGCCTTCTTGAGAAGGACGGAAGCGGGCGGTGACTTGTAGACGCAGGAGAAGGACTTGTCCTGGTACACGGTGATGACCACCGGGATGACCAGACCCGCCTTGTCCTTGGTGGCCGCATTGAACTCCTTGCAGAAGGCCATGATGTTGATGCCCTGCGAGCCCAGCGCGGGACCGACGGGAGGGGCCGGGTTGGCCTGACCTGCCGCGATCTGCAGTTTGACGATGCCAGTTACTTTCTTTGCCATGTTATCTCTCTTTCGGGTTTCGGCGGTTTGCGACGTCGCTGGGAGGCATCACGACTTCTCGACCTGCCAATACTCAAGTTCCACGGGCGTTTTGCGCCCGAAAATGTCGACGGTCACCTTCAACTTGCCCTTGTCGGGCTCCACTTCCTCGATGACACCGGTGAAGTTCAGGAACGGTCCGTCGTTGATCTTGACCGTTTCGCCCACTTCGAAGCTGACCTTCGGACGCTCGGCGTCCTCGCTCTCGGAGATCTGTTCCTTGATCGTGGCGATCTCCTCGGCGGTGACTTCCATCGGGCGTTCACCGCCGACGAAGCCGATGACTCCCTGGATGTCCTTGACGAAGTACCACGGCTTCTCGAGCGGGCGCTTGCCATCGTCGAGGAGGATCATCTCGATGTAGACGTAGCCGGGATGGAGCTTGCGGGTGGTGACTGTCTTCTTGCCGCCGCGGACCTCGACCACCTTCTCCATGGGAAGGAGCACCTCGTTGATGTAGGACTCCATCTCGTCGGTCTTGATGCGACGGTTGATGGTGTCGCGGACCTTCTGTTCCTGTCCGGCGAGGGTATGGAGGACGAACCACTGGTGTTTCATGATCAGGAAGCCTTCAGGAGGGCTTTGACGAAGGTGATCATGATCTGGTCGACAACGACGGTGAAGACGCCGAGCAACCCGATGACCACGAAGATCAACAGGGTGGAGTTCGCCAACTCATCGCGGCTCGGCCAGTTGCACTTCTTCAGTTCCTGCTGGGTCTCGCCAACGTAGGCGGAAAGCTTGGCGATGTAGCCCTGCTTCCAGGCAAAAAGGAAGAGACCGCCGAAAACGGCGGTTCCGATCAGAAGCGGAAGATATTCTTTAACCATAATTTGGCGGAGGGGGAGGGATTCGAACCCCCGGTGAGCGTCAGCCCACAGCGGTTTTCAAGACCGCCGCATTAGACCACTCTGCCACCCCTCCGGGAGGCTGGCAGGGCGTGAGGGACTCGAACCCCCAACCAACGGTTTTGGAGACCGCTACTCTACCAATTGAGCTAACGCCCTGTCGACCGGCAAATCCGACTGCTGCGACGGAAAACAAGCGGGGTCGGAGAGGAACTCCCCGACCCCGCCTGCCGAAAACTCAGGTCATGACCTCGGAAACACGGCCGGCACCGATGGTACGACCGCCCTCGCGGATGGCGAAGCGGAGACCCTTCTCCATCGCGACCGGGGCCATCAACTTCACTTCAACGGCGACGTTGTCACCGGGCATCACCATCTCGACGCCCGTCGGCAGGGAAACCGTGCCGGTAACGTCGGAGGTGCGGAAGTAGAACTGCGGACGGTAGTTGGTGAAGAACGGCGTGTGACGGCCACCCTCGTCCTTGGTCAGGACGTACACCTCGGCCTTGAAGGCAGTGTGGGGCTTGATGGTCGCCGGCTTGGCCAACACCATGCCGCGCTCCACATCTTCCTTCTTGATGCCGCGGAGGAGGATTCCGCAGTTGTCACCGGCCTGGACGCTGTCGAGCAGCTTCCGGAACATTTCCATGTCCGTGGCGGTGGTCTTGCGGGTGTCCTTCAAACCAACGATTTCGACTTCCTCCATCTTCTTGAGGACGCCGCGCTCGACACGACCGGTCACGACCGTGCCGCGACCTTCGATGTTGAACACGTCCTCGATGCACATCAGGAACGGCTTGTCGGCCTCACGGACGGGTTCCGGGACGAAGGTGTCCAGCGCCTCGAGCAGGTCGGCGATCGCCTTTTCACCCTCGGGGGTGCCGGCGATGGCGGCCGTGGCGGAACCACGGACGATCGGGGTCTTCTCGCCGGGGAAACCGTACTTGGTGAGAAGGTCACGAATTTCCATCTCGATCAACTCGAGCAGGTCCGCATCGGCGAGGTCGACCTTGTTCAGGAAGACGACGATGCTCGGGACGCCGACCTGACGGGCGAGCAGGATGTGCTCACGGGTCTGGGGCATCGGACCGTCCGCCGCGCTGACCACCAGGATCGCGCCGTCCATCTGGGCGGCACCGGTGATCATGTTCTTGACGTAGTCGGCATGGCCGGGGCAGTCAACGTGGGCGTAGTGCCGGTTCGGGCTCTCGTATTCCACGTGGGACACCGCGATGGTCACGGTCTTGGTATCATCGCGGACGGTGCCACCCTTGGTGATGTCCTTGTACTCGATCATCGGGGCGAGTCCCTTGCGATTCTGAACCGCAACAATGGCGGCGGTCAGGGTGGACTTGCCGTGGTCAACGTGTCCGATGGTGCCCACGTTCATGTGGGGCTTCGTCCGTTGGAAGGTGTCTTTGGCCATGTGTCGTGTCGTTAAACAGTTCTCGTTTTGCCAACCGAAAAGTTACCTGCCTGCTCCCTGCTGGAGCCCGCGACCGGGCTTGAACCGGTGACCTCGTCCTTACCAAGGACGTGCTCTGCCAACTGAGCTACGCGGGCCTTAAGCAGAAATCGGCAACCTTGCCGCCTCGCGACGACAAAAAGGCTCGGTTTCCAGTACTACAAGAGCTGAAAACCAGTCTCGCTGCCTGCAACTCTTAAATTGAGCCCGATTACTTAAAAATCAGGCGGCGCTGTGTCAACGCGTTTCTGGAAAAAACCGCTCTGCCGCCGGTCGGTCCAGAACCTCAATCCGAATTGCAAGAAAAGAACCGGGCCTTTGCCCGTTTTACGAACTCCATTTCTGGACTTCGGTCGCCTCCGGATCCGTCATCGGATCCGCAAAAGTCAGCGGGGAATCGTCGTGGGAAGGTAAACCGTCCCGCCATCGCTCACCGCCGGTTTCGGAATCTGCGCGATCACCTTGAGGATGTCGAGAAGTACGAACATCGGTTCCTGCGTCGAGTCGATCTGATGGATCAGAGTGTCGGGATAGCACTCGAGGACGGCCCGGGTCTCTTTCTTGTAGGTTTCGAGCCGGCTTCGGATCGTCTCGATGTTCGCATCGTCCAACCGGTTCTCCTTCAAGGCGCGCCGCTGGAGGCGCACCACGAGCTTGTCCAGCACCGGACAGAACAGGTTGAAGATCGCCTTCACGTCGATCAGGTCGCGCATGATCTCCGCCTGACGGGGATTACGGGGGATGCCGTCCAGCAGCAGCGTGTCCGCCTCGGGGTTGAACCTTCCGGTCGCGGTCAGGCCCTCGATGGAACGCTTCCACAACTCGATCGTCGGCTCATCCGGAACCAGTCGGCCGTTGGAGGCGTACTCGACGAAAACGCGTCCCAACGGGGAATCGACCCTCAGGTTCCGGAATGCATCGCCGCAGGAGAAATGAACGAAATTGGGGATCTGCCCCAAGATCTTGCCTTGGGTCCCCTTCCCGGCTCCCGGTGCCCCAAACAACAGAATTGCCCGATATTTCATGGGTACCCGGAATCAGGCGTCCTTCGTGCGGAGCTTGACCTCCAGGACCTGCGCGAACTCCACGCCCAACTCCGACGAATCCGCGGTCCGGAAATGGACGTCCGTCGCGCTGATCCGGCTGATCCGTGTTCCGACCAAGGCGCCTTTCGAGGTCGACACCTCGATGACCAGGTCCTTGTCGGCCTCGCTGGCCACCACGCGGAAGAAGGAGGGGAACTGGGTCTCGAAGAACCGGCGGTTGAAGGTGGTTTCCCCACGCTTGAAAACACGGGGCAGCTCCTGGGCGGCCCCGGCGGCGGCGTGCTTCGAGATGCCAAGGCCGGATGCCCCGTGGGCCGCAGGAGCGGAGGGCGCTGCGGCAGGCGGAGGCACGTTCAACTGCTGCGCAGCGGCGGCCTCCTCGGTGGCGTTCACGACAACCTCTTCCTCCCTTCTCGGCAGCATGAGGAAGATCAGCGGCCCGATCACCGGCAGTACCGCGGAGAGCCCGCAGACCAAAGGCACCGGACGCCAACGGAAGCGCGCGATCTCATAACCGGCGTAGAGATTCGCGAGGAAAAGCGCACCAATCAGGATCAAACCGTTCGGGGTGGTCAACGCGGCGTAGACGCCCCGCCCCGCCAATTCCGGGCTGGGTCTTTCGGCACGGGCCGGCTGGCGGACGTCGATCTTGCGGGCCTCGGCGCGGGCGATTTCCTCGGCCGGCGGCTCGATCAGCGGTTCCACGAACTTCCGGGCCTTCGGATGGTCCGCCAACGCCTTCAGCGTCGCCTCGTCCAGCTTCGCCCAATCGAGGCGGGGCGAGAACCCGCCGGTCTTCAGCCGGATCACCAAACCATCCGGGTCCGCCGCTGAGACCTCCCCCTCATAGGCATCGCCGGTGATGGTACGGACTTCCGCAGCCCAAGCGGAAAGAAGGCAGAGACAGCAAAGGATTGCGGCCTGGAGCAGACGCATGATCGGAACAGGGTGACAAACGTACATGGCGGTGAAAGCCCAATTTTCGGGGGCGGCCCTTTCCTAGCAGCAGCAGTGCCGTACGACGCTTGCCGCCACCGGCCGGTTCCCTAACGTGACGCCGCGTTGAAGAAAGCGACCAAGACCGAGATCCCGAGGAAGACCGTCTATCGCCTCTCGCTGTACCTCCGCTGCCTCCAACGGCTGAAGTCCAACCAGATCACCACCGTCAGCAGCGAGGCGCTCGCACGTGCGGCGGGCGTGAAGCCGACACAACTGCGCAAGGACCTGACCTACCTCGGTCAGTTCGGCACCCGCGGACTCGGCTACGATGTCGACCAGTTGGCCCGCATGATCACCGCGCACCTCGGCACCAACCGGCTTCAACCGGTCGTCCTAGTCGGTGTGGGCAACCTCGGAAGCGCGCTGGTTCAGTACCAAGGCTTCGGGCCCGAAGGATTCGAGATCGTCGCGGCATTCGACCAGGATCCAGAGCGCCAGCGCGGGGGCGAACTGCGGGTCCCGCTCTATCCGATGAGCCGCCTGCCCGAGATCACCTCGCGCCTCGGAGTCCGTATGGCCATCCTCGCCGTACCCGCCGCCGCCGCCCAGGAGGTCGCGAACGCGCTGGTCGCCGCAGGCATCCTCGGCATCCTCAATTTCGCCCCCATCGTTCCTGCGGTCCCGGAACATGTCGCCCTCAGCAACGTGAACCTCGCCATCGAGCTCGAGAACCTCAGTTATTTCCTTCAGGATTGACCCTACGGGCCCGCATCCGATGACTTCCCAGCTCCCTTCCGAAGCCTCCCAGGCCCAGGTTCTTCCCGACATCCGCAACCAGCCCCACGCTATCCTCGCAGCCGCATTCGCCGAATGGCAGCAGCCCGCCTATCGGCTGGAACAGCTCCTCGGCTGGCTCTACCCGCGTCGGGCCACCAGCTGGGATTCGATGACCAACCTCCCGCGCGGACTCCGGGACCGGCTGGCGGAACGCTGGTCCCTCGGCCGCCTGGAGCTGGTACGCAAACAGGGTTCGAAGGACACCACGCAGAAGTTCCTCTGGCGTCTTCGCGACGGCTCCTTCGTCGAAAGCGTGCTCATCCCCGCCAACCCGGCCTTGTACGGCGAGGCGGCGGACCGCCACACGCTATGCGTCTCCACTCAGGTCGGCTGTGCCTACGGCTGCCGCTTTTGCGCCAGCGGACTGGAAGGATGGAAGCGGAACCTCGAACCCTGGGAGATCGTCGGCCAGATCCTCGGGATCGAACGCTGGCACACCGAACAGCCCGACGAG
>CAMASJ010000093.1 GCA_945860685.1 Akkermansia muciniphila | reverse complement strand
ACCAACCGCCGAAGACAGCGCTGCCGGCGATCAACAGGCGTGTAAGCTAACTGAGCTAACCACGCCCATCCACCCACCTTGCCAGACCCTCTCGATTCGGTAGCCTACGGACGTGTCCCTAAAGGGGTTTGCTTCCAAGGCCCGCATGGGAATCGACTGGGGACACGTCCGAAGGCGAAGGAGAATCTGCGCCAAAGAACATGTCCCTAAAGCTGTGTTGCACCGATTACTTCAATGGTGTCTCAACTTAGCCAACTCCCACTCTTCTCTAACCTTCGACCAGACTTTGTTCAGTTTTGCCTTTGGAGCGGCTAAGGTAACGGGATTCAGCAGGAAACGATTTGAAGAATCACTGCCATCAACACACAGAAGTGCTTTTTGGTACCAACTTATGGACCAAGATGTGCCTCCCTTTGCATGCCACACCGAAGTGCTACCCGTTTGGCTGAGCCAACCGAAATTGATTGGCGGATTGCGCCCATCATTCATCCTAACGTTTGTTCCGCGAAAGTCGAGACATGCCACTTCGGAGACGTAGCCAACAATGGATGTATCATAGTTACCTTCGATTGATATCCCCTCACACCCAAGCAGGAGTATGCAAACGGACGTACTCAGCACGAATCCTCTCGGCATAACACGTGTCCCCAAGGTTATTTGTCTCTATTGACTTCGTCCTCTTTGGCGGAATGCGCCTCGATGCCGCGCAAGGCGACCAATGTGGCGACTATCCCCACGGCGAGGAGCAACGTGAGGCCGTTCCGACTTGTCGCCCACGGAATGGAGTCCAGAAAGGTCCAGACACTCCTGAAGATCAGGATCGAAGACCCGATCAGCACCATCTCCAGCCAGATTATCTTCTTCATTTTCAACGCTTTGGGACGCTTTCTTCTGTGCGGCAATCTTTTCGAGCTTCGGCCTGATTGGGCATTCGTCCACTGGGTGACCCGTGAAATCGATTGGGGACACGTCCCTGGGCGATGGAGATTCCGCTCCAAAGGACATGTCCCTAAAGCTGTGCTGCTACCTTGGCTGTATTCGCTATTGGAGATACGTCCGCGGAAGTCGGAAAACCCGCGACATACGACGTGTCCCTACGGCTGGAGGGCGGGACGCCAGTTCGGGCGATAACGAGACCGTCGTAGGTTTACCGACGGACGGCCGACCAAACTCCCGCTTTCGAATGCAGGGAGAGGTCGGCCGCGACACAGAAAGATTCCGCTCAGCACGACACGGCGACAGAGCGCCCAAGGCTCAGCCGAGGTCGAATATCAGGACTTCCGAAGGCGCGAGACCCTCGATCTCCAACCGCGTCTCGTCGCTGACCGCGGCACCGTCGCCTTGGGCCAGATTGTTGCCATTGAGCCGCACGCCGCCGGCGGCGACCTGCACCCAGGCATGTCGGCCGGGATCGAGAGTCAACGTCCGCTTCTCTTCCGCGACCGGGCGCAAAAGGTGGAGCCGAACGTCGCTGTGGATCGGAAGGGATCCGTCCCTGCCATCCGGCGAGGCGAGCAACGTCGGTGCGGTTCCAAGCCCACGGCCTGTTGAAGGCAGTTCCCCGTAACGGGGCTCAAACCCGCGACGGGTAGGAAACATCCAGATCTGCAGCAGATGCACCGCCTCCACCGGCGACCAGTTGTGCTCGCTGTGGAGTATTCCGGTGCCGGCGCTGATCCGCTGGACGTCACCTGCCTTCATCACCGCCGAATTCCCCATGCTGTCCTCATGCCGCAGGGCGCCCGAAAGGACGTAGGTCACGATCTCCATGTCGCGATGCGGATGCATCCCGAAGCCGCCGCCGCCGGCGATCACGTCTTCGTTGATGACCCGCAATGCGCGGAAACTCATGTGGCTGGGATCATGGTAGTCCGCGAACGAGAAGGTGTGTTTGGCCTGAAGCCATCCGTGGTCGGCGTGGCCGCGGTCTTGGGATCTGCGGATCTGTATCATATCAATTTCTCCCGAAGGTTCGTTGTTTCGATTTCAGCATCACACAGTTTGCGGAATCCGTGCCATCAACACGATCCGTACAAATCCCTGTCCCAAAGGCATCTTCAAACACCTGAATGACCACGACACCTCGTTGTCCACGATTGTCCGTTGTTCAGGAAGCCGCCGTGCCTAGGCTGTCCGCATGGAGGAAATCGGGTTGCCATTGGGGTCGGAGACATTGGAGGCCGGGGCCGGGGCGAATCTCAGCGCGCACCTTTCGCAAAGGGAGCACTTTTTCCGCTGCGTCCTCGAAAGCCTCGGCGAAGGCGTGCTGATCACCGATCCCGATGGACGGATCGTCTATGCGAACGCCCAGGCGGAACGCATCACGGGATTCAGCAAGGCGGAGATGGCTGGAGCCTTGAGCCACGAGCTGTTCCTTCCCGACGAAGGCCACGAGGCGGCATTGCGGCGGTTGAAGGAGCGGATGGACGGCAAGGAGGAGACCTACGAACACGAACACCGGCGCAAGGATGGCATGCGTCATTGGGTGGCTGTCCGGGCGGTTCCCTACAGGGACCCCGCCAGCCGGGTGGTCGGCACGATCGGCACCCTTCGATGCATCGAGCGTGAGAAGGGTTTGGAACGGGAGAACGAGTACCTGCGCGAGGAGGTCCGCATCCGGCCGGGATCGATCGTGGGCTCGAGCCCGGCCCTGCGACAGGTGTTGGAACAGATCGCGGTGGTGGCCCCGACCCAGGCCAACGTGCTGGTGCTTGGGGAATCCGGCACCGGCAAGGAACTCGTCGCCCGGGCCATCCATGAGGCAAGCACCCGGTCGCGTCGCCCGCTCGTCCGGGTGAATTGCGCCTCGATTCCCAAGGATCTCTTCGAGAGCGAATTCTTCGGCCATGTCCGCGGCGCGTTCACCGGCGCCATCCGCGATCGCGTTGGGCGCTTCGAACTCGCCGACGGCGGCACCCTGTTCCTGGACGAGGTCGGTGAGATTCCGCAGGAACTGCAGGCGAAGCTGTTGCGGGTGCTTCAGGAAGGGCAGTTCGAACGGATCGGCGAGGAGCGGACTCGGACCGTCGACGTCCGCATCGTGGCCGCCACCAACCGCGACTTGCTCCAGGAGGTCCGCGAGGGACGCTTCCGCCAGGACCTGTACTACCGGCTGGGAGTCTTCCCAGTCCAACTGCCTCCGTTGCGCGACCGGATCTCCGACATCCCGGCGCTGGCCGAATTCTTCCTGCGCACAGCTTCCGCACGGCTCGGCGTTCGGACACCCCGCATGGGCTCCGCGCAGGTCGACGCGTTGCAGCGCTATGACTGGCCCGGAAACGTACGTGAACTCCAGAACGTGCTTGAAAGGGCCGTGATACTGTCTCGAGGCGGTTCGTTGCAGGTGGAATCACTTCTCCCCGGTGCGAAAAAACCCGCCATGACGATCCCGCCGCCACTTCGACGGTCGGTCCGGTGAGCACGCTTGCCGACATCGCCCGGCTGGAACGTGAGCTCATCCGGCGCGCCCTGGAGGAATCCGGCGGGAAGATTTATGGAGCCGACGGGGCCGCCGCCCGCCTCGGGCTCAAGCCCACGACCCTTGCCTCCCGCATCAAGGCGGCGGGGCTGGACGTGCGATGACCTTCTGTCCGCGGCTTTCGGAAAGATTCCGCTAAAGCCCACCGTACTCCCGCCGATGCAGTGTAGGGGATACCGGATTCGGAAGCCGCAGGAGGTGGCCGACGGACCGGGGATTGGGAAAGAATCTTATGAAGCGCACGTTCTTCGTGTGTGCGGCCATGATGGCCATTCAATTGGGGGGCTCCGCGGAAATCGTGGAGGAACTGCAACCTGGTGACGGGGATGTCACCATCATCGAGGACACCGGAGAGAATCCGAATCTGGACTCGTTGCTGGGCAATCCCGACAGCGGGCTGTTCGACAACTTCGTCAACGGCGTCTGGCAGGACCCGTACTCGATGGGCCCCGGTTCGACGGGCTACTCGGGCGGCTCCAGCAACGTCAGCATCGGCTACCTGCCCTCGTCCGCAGGTTCCAGCAGCATGTTCTCCATGGGAGCCACCGCTTCGCTGGACCTCTTCCGACTCAGCATGCCGGGCGCACGCCTGACCCTGACCTCGGTGGATCCGGTCCCCGAACCTGGCACCTGGGCGGCGATCGTCGCCATCGGCGCCATCGGCACCTCGGTCTGGTTCCGTCGTAGGATCGCCTGAGGCGCGGGCATCAGGTGATGCGGACCGCTTGCCGGTCGACTGGCGCATCCTGAATCCCGAAGGCGTTCGCGATCTCGGAAATCGCAGTGTCCGCGGCTTGTAGGGTCCGGGCGTGGATCCGCACGAGGACGTCTCCCGTTCGTACCGAATCGCCCACCTGCACGATCTGGTCAAAGCCGACCTCCGGATCGACCTCGTCGCCGGCCTGCAGCCTACCCGCCCCCAGGCGGCGCAGGGCCTTGCCCAAACGGCGGGCATCGACCTGAGAGACGTAGCCGGAAGCTGGGCTCCGGAACTCTTGGACCACAGGAGCGAGAACGACCGAATCCAGCCTACGGGAGTAAGCGTCCATGTCGGAACCCTGCCGTTCCAGCATTCGATGCCAGACCGCGAGCGGACGTCCCGAATCCAGCTCACCGGCGGCGACACCGATCGCCGCAGCGAGATCGTCGGCACGGCCGGTCTGGACCATCAGGCTTCCGGCAAAGCAGCACACCAACTCCCTTAGGTCGGCCGGGCCCCTCCCGCGGAGGCATTCAACCGACTCGACCACCTCGAGCCAATTGCCGGCGGCGCGTCCCAGGGGTTGGTCCATGCGAGTCACGAAGGCGCGGGTCCCAACGCCGCATTGGTTGGCCAGTCCCTCCAGCGACTCGGCCAACCTAGTGGCCTCAGACCGGGTTTTCATGAATGCCGCGGCACCGCACTTCACGTCGAGCACCAGGGCCTCCAAGCCTTCGGCAAGCTTCTTCGACAGGATCGAGGCGGTGATGAGGTCGCGGCTCGGAACCGTGCCGGTGACATCCCGCAGCGCGTAGAGGATGCGGTCCGCTGGCACCATCCGGTCGGTTTGGCCGACCATCGCCACACCATCCTCCTCGACCAGCTCCCGGATCCGTTCGGACGGCAACCGGGTGCTGAAGCCCGGGATGCTCTCAAGCTTGTCGAGGGTGCCTCCGGTGATGCCGAGTCCCCGGCCGGAAATCATCGGCACACGGAACCCGAGGCTGGCCAGCAACGGAGCCAACGGCAGCGACACCTTGTCGCCGACGCCACCTGTGGAATGCTTGTCGACCACTGGCCGGCCTGGATCCGGCGTCCAGACGAGCACCTCGCCGGAATCGCGCATGGCGAGGGTCAGAATCCGGCGTTCGGAATCGTCCATCCCGCGGAACAGGACCGCCATCAGGAAGGCGGACACCTGCTCCCGCGGGAGTGCGCCGGCCACCACCTCCTTAACGAATCCATGGATCTCATCCGGCGACAAAGCGCCGCCGTCCCGCTTGCGCTCGATGAGGTCTAGGAATGCCATGCACCGGATTCAATCCATGGAGTTCATCGAACGCGAGCGCGGAGGCGGATCCTAGGAAACATGGTCGGCAACCGGTCCTGAGCGGCTCCCTCGACCGGCGCGGGACGACACTGGCCAGAATCCGGCCGTGGTGGTACCCCTCTGGTTCGCAGCGCTCCGCTAGGGCGCCTCCAACATGGCCAACAAAGTCATCCGAAAGAAGGATCTCGACGTCGAACAGGTCCAGCCCGCTGTCACGCCTCCGCCGCTCGACGGCTCCGAGACCTCGTTCTTCACCAAGCCGAAGCTGTCTTCCAAGTCGAAGAAGCGGGACATCCCGGAGGGACTTTGGACCAAGTGCCCCAGCTGCGAGAACTTGATCTACGACAAGGAGTTGGACGACAATCTGAAGGTCTGCCCAAAGTGTTCCCATCACTTCAAGCTGGGCGCACGTGAACGGATCCACTCCCTCGTCGAGACCTGTTCCTTCGAGGAGATCGATCCGCTGATGGAGAGCGTCGATGTTCTCCGCTTCACCGGCACCGCGAGCTACGAGGCCAAGCTGAACTCGTACCGCAAGAAGATGCCGATGCTGAAGGACGCGGTGATCACGGGCCTGGGGTCCATCGGCCCGCATCGGGTGGCCTTGGGCGTGATGGACTTCAACTTCCTGGGCGGCTCGATGGGTTCCGTGGTCGGCGAGAAGCTCACCCGCCTGATCGAGACCGCGACCGAGCGGGGCGTCCCGCTGATCATCGTCTCCAGCAGCGGTGGCGCCCGGATGTACGAGGGGATGTTCAGCCTCATGCAGATGGCCAAGACCTGCGGCGCCCTCGCCTACCATGGGCGTCAACGTCTTCCGTACATCAGCATCCTCACCGATCCGACCACGGCCGGCGTCATGGCCAGCTACGCGAGCGTGGGCGACCTGATCCTCGCGGAGCCCTGCGCTACGATCGGATTCGCGGGACGACGCGTGGTCGAGGCCACGACCCAGTCCGAGCTGCCGCCCGATTTCCAGACTGCGGAGTTCCTGATGAAGCGGGGCCTGATCGATTCGATCGTCCCGCGGTTGGAGATGAAGTCCCGCCTGATTGGCTACCTGGACTTCCTGACAGCGGCACGCCGGGACTCCTGAAGCCGAAGGATTCGGCTTCGATGGGATCCGCGTCACCGGGGAAACAAGGGTCCGTTGCCGGACGGCGACTTCGGATCCACTTTGGCCCATGGCCAAAGCACCTGAACTGCAACTGAAGACCGGGGACGTGGCCCCCGACTTCTCCGCCATCACCACCGACGGTTCCCGCATCGAACTCTCACGGCTTCGGGGCAAGCACGTGGTGCTCTACTTCTATCCGAAGGACGACACCCCGGGTTGCACCAAGGAGGCCTGCGGGTTCCGGGACGCCTTCCTGGACTTCACCGCCGCCGGTGCGGTTGTCCTCGGGGTCAGCACAGACCCGGTACGCTCCCATGTCCGCTTCACGGAGAAGTTCCGGTTGCCGTTCCCGCTGATCGCCGACGAAGACCGTTCGGTGGTCAACGCCTACGGCGCGTGGGGTGAGAAGACGTTCATGGGCCGCCGTTACCAGGGAACCTTCCGAGTCACCTACCACATCGGTCCGGATGGGCTCATCCGGAACATCTGGCCGCAGGTGAAACCGGAACTCCACGCCGCCGAGGTGCTGAAAACCATCCGGGGCTGACGGGTTCCGAGAGGTCCGAAGAGGCCACGCCCACTCGACGCCAGCTTGGTGGGGTCGGCACCGCGGACGTGGGCGGTCGAAGCGAACTGGATTCAGACGCCTTCAACCGCCATCTTCCGCGGACCGATGCTCCGCCGCTGGCTCCTCCATCCGGTCCTGTTCGCCGCCTTCCTGACCGCGGCCGTCTCCTGGGCTGCACCCGGTCCGAAGGCCCCCGACAACTTCAATCCACGGCGGAAGTCCAAGGTCCCGAACGTGGTCCTGATCGTCGCCGACGACCTGGGCTGGGGTGACATAGGTTGCCAGGGACAGGAGAAGATCCGCACGCCGCACATCGACCGTTTGGCCGCGTCCGGGATGCGCTTCACCCAGGCCTATGCCGGGAACACCGTGTGCGCGCCGAGCCGTTGCGCCCTGATGACCGGGCTGCATTCGGGACATGGCCGGACTCGCAGCAACGTGCAGGTACCGCTGGAGGATTCCGACGTCACCCTGGCCGAGGTGTTGAGGACCGCCGGACTTCGGACCGCGGGGGTCGGAAAGTGGGCTTTGGGCTGGGAGGAGACATCTGGGCATCCAAACAGCCAGGGGTTTGAGGACTGGTTCGGCTTCCTGGACCAGGGGCACGCGCACGACTACTACCCGCAGTTCGTCTGGAGGAACCGCAACCGTTTCTCGAACTGGGGCAACATGCATGGGGAGCGGGTGGACTACATCGGGGATTGGTTCGCGCGGTTTTCGACCAACTACGTGGAAGTGCATGAGGACCACCCGTTCTTCCTGTATGTGGCCAGCACCTTTCCCCATGCGAACAACGAGCTTGGCACCAATGGAATGGAAGTGCCGGATTTCGGTTCCTATGCCCGCGAGGACTGGCCGCGACCGGAAAAGGGCAAGGCGGCGATGATCGAGCGGCTGGACCGTCTGGTGGGCCAGCTTGTCGCCCGCGCCCAGCGCAGCCGGATCCTTTCCGACACGATTTTCGTCTTCACCAGCGACAACGGCCCGCACGTCGAAAGCGGTGTCAGCACCAACTTCTTCCGCAGTTCAGGCCCGTTCCGTGGTGTCAAACGCAGCCTACATGAGGGCGGCATCCGGGTGCCGCTGATCGTCTCCTGGCCCGGCCACATCGCGCCTGGCCAGACGAACTCCCTGCCCGTCGCACTTTGGGACCTGTTGCCGACGCTCGGGGAACTCACGGGCTCTTCGATCCCAGCGGGTTTGGACGGCATTTCATTTGCACCGTCCCTGTTAGGCAAGGAGCCGCGTCCGAGGGCGTCCTGCCTCTATTGGGAATCCCACGAGTCGGGCTACTCCCAGGCCGTGAGGTTCGGCGACTGGAAGGCGGTCCGGCATGGGACCAACTCGCCGGTGGAACTCTATCATCTCGGGGAAGACCCGGGCGAGACCCGGGACGTCGCCTCGATGCGGCCGGCGGAAGCCCACCGAGCGGTCCAGCTGATGGCGGATTCCGCGTCGCCTTGGGTGCCCCCGACGCCGAAAAGCGTGACGCCGAGGCAGTCCTGGCAGAAGGCCCCTGCCGACGGTCCCCGCTGAAAATACCGCTGGGCAAACCCCGGGGATTGAACGAGGTTCCGCGCCGTGCCGAAGGCCGCACCCCAGTCCGAACAGGACGGCGAACCCGCGTTTGAAGACGCCCTACGCCAGTTGGAATCCATCGTGGAAGCGATGGAGTCCGACGACCTTCCCTTGGACCAGCTCCTGGAGCGTTTCGAGGAAGGCACCCGCTTGGCGCAGTTGTGCCAGAACCGCCTGTCCACCGCGGAAATCCGCATCCGCAAGCTCGAGGAGACCCTCGGCGGCACCCTGGTGGCCAAACCCACCGCCTTGGATTCCGGCGACGCGGCCTGAGCCGCGGCACCCCACCCCCTTTTCCCCGCAGCAACCCCATGAGCCGATATCTCGAAATGGTCGACCATCCGTCGCACCTCAAGAAGCTGACACCGGAACAACTGGCTGAACTCGCCGGAGACGTCCGTCAGGAATTGATCGAAGGCCTCGCCAAGAATGGCGGCCACCTTGGCCCCAACCTTGGTGTGGTCGAGCTGTCGATCGCCCTGCACAGGGTCTTCGAGACGCCCAAGGACAAGTTCGTCTGGGACGTCAGCCATCAGGTCTACGTCCACAAGATCCTGACCGGCCGCCGCGACCGCTTCCGAACCATCCGGACGACCAACGGCCTCAACGGCTTCGCGCTCCGCAGCGAGAGCGAGCACGATTGCTATGGCGCCGGTCACGCGGGAACCGCCCTTTCCGCGGCCCTTGGCATGTGCGCGGCCCGCGACCAGCGGAAGGGCGACGAAAACGTCGTCTGCGTCTTCGGCGACGCCGCCCTGACCAACGGCATCAGCTTCGAGGCGCTGAACAACATCAAGTGCACGACGAAGCGGTTCATCGGCATCCTCAACGACAACGAGTGGTCGATCGCCAAGAACGTCGGCGCGATCGCCGAGTACCTCGGCAAGCTCACCACGAGCCCGCGCTACAACAAGGTCGCCCGCGATTTCAACAACTGGCTTCGCCGGCTACCCAAGGGTGACCTCGTCGCGATGCTCGGTAGCAAGACCGAGGAGGCGCTCAAGGGGATCGCGGCCTCGGTCGCGCTGGAGCCGGCGCATGGACCTCTCGAAGGCGACGGCCGTGGCGGACACGGTTCGGCCATGCTCTTCGAGGAGTTCGGACTCCGTTACCTGGGACCGATCGACGGCCACAACATCCCGCTGCTCGTCAGCACCTTGGAGTTCGCCAAGACCTGCAACGAGCCGGTGGTGATCCACGTGCTCACCCAGAAGGGCAAGGGCTACGAGGCGGCGCTGAAGTTCCCGGAGAAGTTCCACGGCCTGGGGCCCTACGACGCCGCCACCGGCCAGACACCCGCGCCCAAGACCGGTGCAGCCCCGATGTGGCAAGAAGTGTTCGGCCGGACGATGGTGAAGCTGTGCCAGCAGAACAAGAACGTCGTCGGCATCACGGCCGCGATGCCGAGCGGCACCAGCCTCAAGCTGTTGGAACAGGCCGTGCCGGGCCAGTATTACGACGTCGGCATCGCCGAGGAACACGCGGTGATCTTCGCCGCGGGCATGGCCACGATGGGCTTCCATCCGGTGGTCGCCATCTACAGCACTTTCCTCCAGCGCGCCTACGACTGCATCCATCACGACGTCTGCCTGCAGGACCTTCCGGTGATTTTCTGCATGGATCGCGCCGGCCTCAGCGCCAACGACGGCCCGACCCACCACGGCCTCTTCGACATTTCCTATCTCCGCTGCCTGCCTGGCATCATCGGCATGGCCCCGGCGAACGAGGATGAACTGCAGGACATGATGTTCACCGCGACGCTCCAGCCGCATCCGGTGTCGATCCGCTATCCCCGTGGCAACGCCGAAGGGGTTCCGATCAAGGAGATCCCGGCCGTGGTTCCCATCGGGAAGGCGGTTGTGGTTGAGAACTTCGCGAACACCGCAGGATCTACCCGGGTCGCCCTGTTCGGACTGGGCCCGATGCTGACCTTGGCCCGCGCCGCCGCGGTCAAGCTGCGCGCCGAAGGTTACGACGTCGCAGTGATCAACCCGCGCTACTTCAAGCCGCTGGACCGGGAGGTCCACGAGTTCTACGGCAAGGCTGCGGACGTGGTCGCCACCCTCGAGGACCATGTCGCCATGGGCGGCTACGGCAGCGCGGTGCTGGAATGCCTCTCCGAGGCCGGCATCTCCACCCCGATGCATCGCCTGGCCTGGCCCGACCAGTTCGTCGAACACGCCACCACGGTCGATTACCTCCGTGAGAAGCACGGGCTCACCGTGGACGCCCTCGTCGCTGGCGTGAAGACGATCGCCGCCCGCAAGGCGTCGTCCCAGACGGCCTCAGCGACCCGCTTCGCCTGACACCGCCTTCAACTGTCCCTAGGGCCCGGGGTACAAACCCGGGCCAAAAGGAAGACCCCGGTCTCCCACATTGGGGGCCGGGGTCCTTCGCCTCCGCTGTCGTTGCCGGTGCGCTCAGGCTTCCGGGTTCAGGCGGATCACCGATTCCCGCATCTCCTTGCCGGGCTTGAACTTGACAACGGTGCGCGACGGGATGGGGACGTCGGTCTCGGGACGGTTCGGGTTTCTTCCGATGCGGGCTTTGCGGACCTTGACCTCGAAGACTCCGAAGTTGCGGAGTTCGACGGTTTGGCCCTTGGCAACGGCTTCGGAAATGTAGTCGAGGGTCTTCTGGATCACGTCGAGGACCTGCTCTTGGGTGAGGCCGGTCTCGCCGCTAATCCGGACGACCAGATCGCGCTTTGTCATGGGTCGGTTGGGGGTAGGTGTGGGGTTGGGTCGGCAGCCAAATGAGAGCAGACGGGTGATGGGCGTTCTCAATTCAGGGCTGTCGGATTGGCTGAATATGGCCGCAACCGCACAGGGTCAAGCGCATTAGGTCGTTCCGCCAACCGCTCCTTCCGCATGGCCGTCAGATCTGTCCGTCCTCCAACGGCGGAACGTCATCGGGAAGGCAAACTCCGGGCGAACCCCGCATTGCATCGAGGACGACGAACCGTACTCTGCCCTCGCCAGATGGATAAGCTCCTGCTCATCGACGACGAGGCGGATGTGCAATACTCGTTCCGTCGGATCTTCGACTCCCCGGACCTCGAACTGCATACCGCGTCCAGCGGCGAGGAAGGGTTGAAGATGATCCCGAAGCTGCGGCCGGACCTGGTCCTCAGCGACATCCGCATGGCGGGCCTCAACGGCCTGGAAACGCTTCGTCGGATCCGCCAGATCGACCCGAAGCTTCCGGTGATCCTGATGACCGCCTACGGGACCACGCAGACGGCCATCGAGGCCATGAAGCTGGGCGCGTACGACTACCTGCTGAAGCCGTTCGACGTGCCGAGGTTGAAGCAGTTGGTGGCCAACGCCCTGAAGGCCTCCAAGGACATGCGCCAGACGGTGGCCCTCCAACCGCAGTTGGAGCAGCAGGACTACGACCTCGGCGTCATCGGCCGGAGCGAGCCGATGCAGGAGGTCTTCAAGCTGATCGGCCAACTGGCGGCGTCGGACGCCACCGCCCTGATCACCGGCGAAAGCGGCACTGGAAAGGAGCTGGTCGCGCGGGCCATCTACCAGAACAGCCGGCGCGCCAAGGAGCCGTTCGTGGCGATCAACTGCGCCGCGATTCCCGAGAACCTCCTGGAGAGTGAGCTCTTCGGCCACGAACGCGGCGCATTCACCGGTGCCACCGCGCAACGGATCGGGCGCTTCGAGCAGTGCAACCGCGGAACCCTGTTCCTCGACGAGATCGGCGACATGGCCCCGGCCACCCAGACGAAGATCCTACGCGTACTGCAGAACGGCTCGTTCGAACGGGTTGGAGGCAACTCCACGGTCCAGGTCGACGTCCGCATCATCGCGGCCACCAACAAACCGCTCGAAGAGGCCGTCGCCCGCAAGGAGTTCCGCGAGGACCTCTTCTACCGGCTCAACGTCGTCCGGATCCAGTTGCCGGCGCTCCGCGACCGCCGGAGCGACATCCGCCTGCTGGTGGACTACTTCCTCCGCAAGATCGGCGCCGCGTCGGGCGGCATGAAATCGATCAACGAAAACACGCTGATCGCCTTGGAGGCCTATTCGTGGCCGGGCAACGTGCGCGAACTCGAGAACGTCCTACGTCGCGCCGTCGTGGTCGCAAAGGGACCAGCGATCCTGCCCGGGGACCTGCCGGCTGAACTTCACCAATCGGTTCCCGCCAAGGACGTCCCGAAGCCGGTCGTCTCCACGGCGCCGGTTCCGATGACCGCGGTTGCCGGCACGCCTCTGTCATCTGCTGCCAACGAGGCGCCGGCGACAACCGAGGCTCCGGGTGATATCCCGGAGTTGGCCCGTTTGCTGTTCCGTTGGGCCAAGACCCAGCCCGGCCTGAAGGTCCTACCCGCCGTGGAACGGGAACTGGTGATCGAGGCCCTCCGCGAGACCCAAGGCAACCAGGTCCGCGCGGCCCGCCTGCTCGGGATCACCCGGGCCACCCTGCGCAAACGCGTGGACAAGTTCGGGATCCGCCGCGAACTCAACGTCACCTGAGGTTCCACCAGACGGCCACAATGCCCCTGCCTGTCATCACCGCCGACGAAATGCGCGCCTGGGAGTCCTCGACTTGGGATTCCGGCATCGCACCCGGAGAGATGATCGACCGCGTCGGCCAGGTTCTCGCTGCGGAACTGATGCGCCGAACCCGCTCCGGCAACCGAATCCTCTTCGTCGCCGGCCCCGGCAACAACGGCGCGGACGCCAAGGCCTGCACCCGCTTCATCACCGATCGCCAAATGCTCGTGGTCGACGCCACGGACCCGGTCTCCGCCACCGGACAACTCCAGGATGAGCTGTCCGAACCGCCGGATTGGATCGTCGATGGCGTTTTCGGAATCGGACTCAACCGGCCGCTGGATCCGGCATGGGCCGGATTGGTCGACACGCTCAACCGATTCCGGAGCTTCCGCGTGTCGATCGATGTCCCCTCGGGGCTGGATGCCACCACGGGTGCCGTGCTCGGCACCGCGGTCCAGGCCGACGAGACATGGACTCTGGGCGCACCCAAGACGGGGCTGACCGTTCCGACGGCCGCAGCCTTCACGGGCCGCGTCCGGCTTTTCCCCGACATCGGACTGCGGGGACGTCCCCGCGCTTC
>CAMASJ010000092.1 GCA_945860685.1 Akkermansia muciniphila | reverse complement strand
GAGAACCTCACCAACCGGGTCGAGGTGCCCGGCGTGGACCATCCGTTGACGCACGACGGAAAGGGGCTCTGGGGCATGGTCAGCGGCACCACCGTCCGGGCTGCGTTGCAGGTCCAGGCCCTCGGCCTCGATCCGCGCTTCGACCTGAGCCGCACCTATTGGCTCGTCAACGGCATCGCCGGCGTGGATCCCGAGGACGCCTCGGTCGCCAGCGCCGCCTGGGCCAAGTGGGTCGTGGACGGCGACATCGCCTACGAGGTCGATTCGCGGGAAGGCGACCCTTCGTGGCCCTACGCGATCATCCCGGTCGGCAGCAAGAAGCCGAACGAGAAGCCGAAGGTCACCGAGTGGGAGCCGGCGCCGATGGCGTGGGAACTGAACGGCGAACTGGTCGACTGGGCCTTCGCGCTGACCCGCGACACGGTCATCCCGGAGAACGAGGCCATGAAGCCGCTGCGCGCCGCGTACAGGAAGTTCCCCAACGCGCAGCGTCCGCCGTTCGTGCTGATCGGCGACACCTTCGGCTCCTGTCGCTACTGGCACGGACCGGCGATGACCCGCTGGGCCAACGACTGGGCGCGTCTGCAGACCGGCGGCAAGGCGAACTACGTGATGACCAACATGGAGGACCAGGGCATCGCCCACGCGTTGTCCCGCCTCGCGGCGCAGAAGCGGGTGGACTGGCGGCGCGTCCTCTTCCTCCGGACCGCCAGCAACTACTGCACGCCGCCCGACGCGTCCGGCGTCGCCGAGAGCATGTTGGCCGAGTACGAGGGCCTGATCCCATCCCTGGAGTCCGGCCACCGCGTTGGATCCAAAGTGGTCCACGCGCTGTTGAAGGACTGGGACACCTATTCCACGCAGACCCCGAAGCCCTGACCGATTTCCACGATGAACCTCCGACCGTTGCTGAAGTCACTCCTGACGGCGTTCGTGCTGACCGCGTTCTCCCCGACCCTTCCCGTCTCGGCCGCGGAGGCCTTCGACGCGCGGTTCGAGGCGATGAAGACGAACCTGTCGAAGGCCGACCTCTTCCGGCTGCTGTACGCGGTGCCGAAGGCCGCGGACCTGCACCACCACGCCGGTGGCTGCTGGCGGATGGAGGACCTGTACCGCGTGGCCACCGACAAGGCGGTCGTCGGCGACGCCCGGTTCTACACGCGCATCAAGGCCGGGACCTGCGCCGGCGACACCAACGCGTGGCGGAAGTTCACCACCATCTCCGCACTGCAATGGAACGCCCTCGGAGAATGCGCCCGGGGCGAGTACGCGGCCCTGGATTCGTTGGATGCCGCGACGGCCCGCGAATGGATGGACTCGCTTCGCCTCGACCGCGCGGGCGAGGGCCGCGACGAGTTCTTCGAGCAGATCTGGCCGCGCCTGGGCGCGGTGGGCCGCAACCCGAAGGTCTTCGCCGAGATGCTCGTGGAGACCATGAAGCGCTACGGCGCGGAGGGCGTGCGGTACATCGAGGCCCAGGCCATCCCGGACCTCTTCGACGCCCCGGACGGCACGGTGCTGGATCCCGAGGAAGGCAACCGCATCGTTGTCGCGCGGCTGGCGAAGCCCGACGCCGTGGCCACCGGCGTGACCGTGCGGTTCCAGTTCGTGGTCCTGCGCTTCACGCCGACCGCGGTGGCCCGTGTGGAACAGGCCTACCACTGGGTCACGCGCCACCGTGACCTCTGGGTCGGCATCAACATGGCCGGGCGTGAGGACAACGACAAAGGCCACCCGCGGCGTTTCCTCGACGTGTACCGCCGAATGCGCCTGAAGCATCCCGGCGTCGGGCTCGCGATCCACGCCGGCGAGGTGGACGAGCCGAACTCCCACATGCGCGACACGCTGCTGCTCGGCGCGACCCGGCTCGGCCACGGCAACAACGTCCTGACCGACGACGACCTCGTACTGCACCTGCGCCACGGCGTCGCCTTCGTCGAGATCAACCTCGTCAGCAACCTCGTGCTCGAATACGTGGACGACTACGGCCAGCACCACTTCGCCGAGATGCTGCGCCTCGGCATCCCGTGCGGGCTCTCCACCGACGACTCCGGCATGTGGGATTCCGGGATGACCGACGAGTACATGACCGCGGTGACCGAGTTCAACCTGACCTGGGAGGAACTCGTCCGCTGCGGCCGCAATTCGCTCCGGTGGTCGTTCCTCGACGCGAAGACCAAGGAGCGTCTGCTTGCGGAATACGACCGGGACGTCGCCGCCTTCGAGAAGGCCTGGTCCAGCGACGACTGGAAGGCCCGCCTCGCCGCCGTGAAGCCCGCCGCCTACGGCTTCGCCCGCCGCCGCTGGGGCATCTCCTACTGAATCCCGACGCCTGACGCCCGACGCCTGACGCCTCCCCAAACCATGTCCACCTTCTCCGAATCCGACCGGGCCGCGTTGGCGGCGTGCTGGCATCCCGTGGCCTTTGCCGACGACGTCCGGGAGACGCCGGTGGCGGCGGAGCTCCTGGACGAGGCGTTGGTCGTCTACCGTGCCGCCGGGACGATCCATGTGGCGCGTGACCTCTGCATCCACCGCGGAGCGGCGCTTTCGAAGGGCTGGGTCGAGGGCGACGAGCTGGTCTGCGCGTACCACGGATTCCGTTTCGCCGCCGACGGCCGGTGCACGCGGATCCCGGCGATGCCCGAGGTGCCGATCTCCCCGAAGCTCTGCCTGCGGAAGTATCCCGCGGTGGAGCATGCCGGGCTCATCTGGACGTGTCTCGCCGGCGTGGCGGCGCATCCGTTGCCCGACTGGCCGGAGCCGACCGATCCGGGCTACCGCTTCCTCCACCTTCCGCCGCAGGTCTGGGACGCCTCGGCGGCCCGGGCCATCGAGAACTTCCTCGATGTCGCCCACTTCTCGTGGATCCACGCCGGCACGTTCGGCAACCGGGAGATCCCGGAGGTGATGAAGTACGACGTCGAGCCGACGCCCGCGGGATTCCGGATGGACTACCCGTACCTCGCCGCGAACCCGGCGCATTCGCCGTTGCCCGAGGAGAAGTACATCCAGCGCCAGATGGGCTACCTGCTCACGCTGCCCTTCTCGGCCCGGCTGGCGATCGCCTACGAAGGGGGCCGGCGGTACTGCATCTTCGACACCTGCGCGCCGATCTCGGCGAAACGGGTGAAGATCTTCTTCTCCGTCGCGATGAACTTCGACCACGAGAAGCCCGCGGACGAGATCCTCGGCTGGGAACGCAAGGTGTTGGCCGAGGACAAGCCGATTGTGGAATCGCAGCGACCCGAGGAACTCCCGTTGGACCTGAGCGAGGAATTCCATCTCCGCTTCGACCGCGCCAGCACGGCGTACCGTCAGGGCCTCGTCCGCATCGGGCTGAAGCCGTAGGCGGCTCGATGGCGAAGGGAGCGGCACGCATGTCAGCATAGCCGCTGAGGACGGCAGGGAGTAGGGGACACGGACCCCGGAATCCAAGAGGAGTCCGCGGCTTGGCAGCCGCGGCCACTTGCATGGGGTCGGGCTTCGTCAGCGCAAGGACTCGAGGAAGGTGTCGAGTCGCTTGGGCGAGACCGGCGTCGCGGTGCCGAGTTCCTGGGCGAAGACGGACACCTTGAACTCCTCCAGCAGCCACCGGAATTCTTCGACACGGGCCGCGGCGTCGGGCCGCTTGGGCGGGTCGGACCGCAGTCGTTCGAGGGCCGTCTGATACGGCTGCACTTGCCGGACGCGCTCGGCGTCCTTCGTCGGGTTGTTGGCGGCCCTTTCCGCCCTCAACGCCAGCGCCTTCAGATAGCGCGGCAGGTGCTTCAGCTGCTCGTGCTCCACGGCGTCGAGGAACGTCGTCGGCATCAGGGCCCCCAGCTCCTCCGACAGTGTCGGCGGCCTCCCTGCGGCGGAGGCACCGGACGTGGACGTCGTCCCCTTCGACAGGACGGTCTTCACCGAGCCCAGCAGCGCGCCGAGCTGGCTCAGGTCGTTGAGCGTCCGCGCCTTCGTGCCGGAGGAGGCCGCGGCGCCGACGGGGGTGCCGGTGCCGATCCGGGCGCGTGCGGTCTGGAGCGCTTGGAGCACCAGCACGACCTGGTCGATGAACCGCGGCACGAGTCCGGGAATGCGTTGCCGGGCCGCGGACACCGCCGCCTCGAAGGAGGCGTGGGTCAACGGCACCGGCACCGTCGTCGGCAACAGGTGCCGGCGGAGGTGCCGCAGGGACGACTCGCGGAGCTCGGACGGACCGCCGAGCGGCACGTAGAGCGAATCCGCGCGGGAGAGTCCGCGGAGGTCCTTCTCGATCCAGGCGAGGTCCTTGGACAGGGCCAGCTCCACGAGGCGTTGGAACGCGGGCAACGACGCCGTCCGCGCCGCGTCCGCGGAACGGAAAAGCCGGAGGTTCACCACGTTCCCCTCAAGTTCGAGGCCGGGCCAGGCGAGCAGCGGGAACAGCGGATCCTCGACCACGGTGACCTTCTCGGGCAGGTCGCCGAAGTTCCATTGGGTGAGCGCGGGGCGTTCCCACTTCCGCACCGCGTCGCGCCACGGTTGCGGATCGCCCGAGGGCTTCGGCGCCGCGGCGGGCAGGCGCGCCTTCACGTCCCCGAGGTCGCGGCCGGAAACGAGGACCTTGCGGTCGTGCGACACCAGCTCGAAGCGCAGACGCAGGTGCGCCGGGACGGCCGTGGAATCCCAGGCGTCGGAAGGCACCGTGACGCCGTAGCGGCGGGTCAGGAAGCGCGCGAGGTCGGCGTGGAACGACGCGCCCTCCGGTTGGAACTCGCGCACGATCTCCGCGACCTTCGGCGGGAAGGGCATCAGCTCGCGGCGCAGCGACTTCGGTAGCGCCCGCAGCAGTTCCTCGACCTTCGCCTCGCGGAGGCCCGGCACCGCCCACTCCAACACCGCGCCCGGCGCGCTCCCGGCCAACGTGGCCGGGAGCTTCACCGTCACGCCGTCGTGCTCCTCGCCCGGCGCATAGGCGTAGGTCAACGGGACGGTCTGCCCCGCCACCGTCACCGCATCCGGGAAGGCCTCTGTGTCGACCAGGAACTCCCGTCCGCCGGTGATCTCCACCTCGTCCGCACAGAGGAAGCCCGCCTCGGAACGGTCCCGCAGCACCCGACGCAGCTCGGACAGCGAGGAGACGTTCTCGAGGTGGCGTCCGTAGAACCGGAAGAAGGCCTCGTCGAGGTCGACCGTGTTTCGGCGCAGACGGGTCTGCCAGTTCTCGATCTTCTCCCGCAGCGCGCGGTTCGCGGACATGAAGGCGGGTTCCGACGAAGGGCCCGACGTCCGCACGGCCATCATCGCCGCCCGCACGTCGTCCGCGTCGAAGTCGTCGGCCCGGCCGGACTCGGACGGCGGCATCAGGTCGTCCTCGACGAGCGCCGACCGGATGAAGATCGCGGTCGCGTCCTTGGCGTCCACGTTCCCGTAGGCGACGTGGCGGTGGAAGACCTCGAGCCCGTGGAAGGTGGTCTTCTCCTCCACCAGCACACGTCCCGCGGTGGCGCTCCAATGCGGGTTCTGGTGGGTCACCTTGCACAGGTGCGGCGCCAGCCGGACGATCCAGTGCGGGTCGATGCCGGCGAGCGTCCTGGCGAAGAGCTGGGAGGTCTCGACGATCTCGCCGGCGACGATCCACGGCGGCTGCTTGGGCTTGGCCGGCTTGGCGGCGGCGGGCTCGCGGTCGCGTCCGCGCTCCTGCCTCGGGGACCGCTCCTGGCGTTCGTGGAGGATCGAGCCCGGGAAGACCGCCAACATGCGGTTGCCGGCGCCCTTGTACACGTTGCGCTCCTGGCGCACGGACACATGCCCAAGAAGGCCGGCGAGCACCGAGCGGTGGATTGCGTCGTAGTCGGCGTTGCTCTCGTTGAGCCGGACGCCGTCGAGGTCCGAAAGCGCCCCCTGGAGCTGGCCGTGGAGGTCCTGCCATTCCCGCATCCGCAGGTAGGAGAGGAAGTGCTGGCGGCAGAACTTGCGGCGCGCCCCCTGCGTCCTCAGCTCCTCCCAGCGGTCGTGGACCGCGTTCCAGATGCCGAGAAGCGCGAGGAAGTCGGACCGGGGATCGGCGAACCGGCGGTGCGCGGCGTCGGCGGCGTCGCGTTGGTCCAGCGGACGTTCCCGCGGATCCTGGATGCTCAGTCCCGAGGCGATGATCAGCAGCTCGCGGACGGCGTGCTCCTCCTGCGCCTGGAGCAGCATCCGGCCGAGGGTGGGGTCGATCGGCAGGCGGGCGAGGTCGCGTCCCAACGGGGTCAGCTCCCGCTGTTCGTCCAGCGCACCCAGTTCCTGCAGCAGGGTGTAGCCGCCGGAGATCGACATCGGCGAGGGCGGGTTGAGGAACGGGAAGGTCTCGATGTCGCCGAGCCGCGAGGCCTTCATCTTCAGGATCACCTCCGCGAGGTTGGCGCGCTGGATCTCGGGCTGGGTGAACGGGGGTCGCGCGAGGAAGTCCTCCTCGGAATACAGCCGGATGCACACGCCCGCCTCCACGCGGCCCGCCCTGCCCTTGCGCTGGTTGGCGCTGCTCTGCGAGACCGCCTCGACCGGCAGCCGACGGGTCCGCGTGCGCGGGTTGTAACGGCTCATCCGCGCCAGGCCGGCGTCGATCACGAAGCGGATGCCCGGTATGGTCAGCGACGTCTCCGCGATGTTGGTCGCGATCACCACCTTCCGCCGCTGGCACGACGAGAAGACCCGCTGCTGGTCCCCCGAGCTGAGCCGTCCGAAGAGCGGCACCACCTCGGCCTCGGACCCAAGCCGACCCTCGACCAGGTCGGCGCATTCGCGGATGTCCCGCTCGCCAGGCAGGAAGATCAGCACGTCTCCGGTCCCCGTCTCGTAGAAGAGCCGTTCGCATTCCCGCGCCGCCGCGTCCACGAAGTCCGTGTCCGCCGGATCCGACGAGGCCCCTTCGCCGCCGGGCGGCCGGTACTCGACCTCCACCGGGAACGTGCGCCCCGAGACCTCGATCACCGGGGCGTCTCCGAAGGCCCGCGAGAACGCTCCCGTGTCGATCGTCGCCGACGTGATCACCAGCTTCAGGTCGTTGCGCTTCGCCAGCAGGTTCTTCAGGTGCCCGAGCAGGAAGTCGATGTTCAGCGACCGCTCGTGCGCCTCGTCGATGATGATGCAGTCGTAGTCCGCCAGCGTCGGGTCGCCCTGCGTCTCGGCCAGCAGGATGCCGTCCGTCATCAGCTTGATGTAGGTGTCGGCGCCGGAACGGTCGTCGAACCGGATCTTGCATCCCACCTCGCGGCCCCATCCCACGCGCAGCTCCTCGGCGATGCGTTGCGAGATGGAGACGGCGGCGACGCGCCGGGGCTGGGTGCAGCCGATCAACGCCCGCACCCCGAGCCCGGCCTCGAGGCACATCTTGGGGATCTGGGTCGTCTTGCCGGAACCGGTCTCGCCGGCGATCACCACCACCGGATGCCGGCGGATGGCGTCGACGATCTCCTCCCGTCGCGCGGTGATCGGGAGTCCGGCCGGGTACTCTGGATGCGGCACGCCGAGGGCCCTCCGCTCGCGTCTCCCGACCGAGGCCCGGGCCTGTTGGAGCAGCCGATCGAAGAGCGCATCATGCGACTCCGGATGGTGGCGGTCGCGGAAAAGCCGGACCGCCCGCGCGCCGAGATGCACCCAGTCGGGAAGCATGCAGCGCGGCAGGAGCGATCGGAATTCCTCGATGCGCGGGTCCGTCATGCCGGGCCCCCAAGCATGGGGGAACAACGCCACGAGGCAACGCCGGCCATTGGCCCGGACGCCGACCCCTGATAGCCTTTCTCCCATGTCCCCCAGGTCCCGCCTCCTCCGGGCGCTCGGCGCCGCGTGCTGCCTCGGATCCCTCCTCGTCGCCGCCGAGCCGCCCCGCCTGATCGTCCGGGGCGACGACATGGGCTACGCGCACGCCGGCAACGAGGCCATCCGCCGGTGCTACAGGGAAGGCATCGAGTCCTCCGTCGAGGTGCTCGTCGTCTCCCCGTGGTTCCCCGAGGCGGCCCGCATGCTCCAGGAAGACGGCACCGTCGACGTCGGGCTCCACCTCTCGCTCAGCAGCGAGTGGGACAACGTGAAGTGGCGTCCGCTCACCGACTGCCCGAGCCTGCGCGATCCCGACGGCCACTTCTGGCCGATGATCTTCCCGAACAGGAACTACCCCGGCCGCGCCCTGGTGGAGCAGAAGTGGACGTTGGCGGACGTGGAAAAGGAGTTCCGCGCCCAGATCGAGTTGGCCAAGCGCCGCATCCCGCGCGTGAGCCACGTCTCCGGACACATGGGCTGCACCGACCTCGGCCCCGCCGTGAAGGCGCTCGTCCAACGCCTCGCCAAGGAGTACGGCCTCGACATCGACCCCGCGGCGCACGGCGTGGTCGGCGTCTCCTACAAGGGCCCGCACAAGACCTCCGCCGAGAAGGTCGCCTCGTTCACCGCGATGCTCGAAGGCCTCGAGGCCGGGAAGACCTACCTCTTCGTCGACCATCCCGGCCTCGACACCGCCGAGGTCCGCGCCATCCACCATGTCGGATACGAGGACGTCGCCGCGGACCGCCAGGGAGTCACCGACACCTGGACCTCCCCCGTGGTCCGCGAGACGGTCCGGCGCCTGGGCATCCGCCTGATCGGCTACCGCGACCTGAAGTCCGCCACCACCAACGCCGCCTCCTCCGGGAAATGACCCCCGTCGCGATCCGGTCGAATCGATCCCCCTTCCTTCCGTCCATCCCCGCCCAGTCCCAACCATGAACCTGCTCCGCCGTTTTCGTTCCCACCGCCTTCTCCTGCTGCTCACCCCGCTGGTCCTCCTGCTCGAGGTTGCGACGCCCTTGGTGGCGGGGCCGTTGGACGACGCCTACCGGCTCGGGCCGGATTCGTTGCCGCAGGATGGCGTACCGAAGGGCCGGGTGGTCGGCCCGCTGACGCTGCCCAGCCAGGTGTTCACCAACACCACCCGTCATTACTGGGTCTACGTGCCGGCGCAGTACGATGCCTCGAAGGCCGCGGCGCTGATGGTCTTCCAGGACGGCCACGCCTTCGTGAGCACCAACGGCGAGTACCGGGTTCCAAACGTCTTCGACAACCTCATACACCGCCGCGAGATGCCGGTGACCCTCGGCGTGTTCATCAACCCCGGCCGGCGTCCGGACCAGGAGGAGTCCTCGTCGAAGGACTGGGGCGACCGGATCAACAACCGGCCGACGGAATACAACGAGCTGAACGACGCCTACGCGCGGATGATCGTGGACGAGCTGCTGCCGGCGCTGAAGAAGGACTACAACCTCTCCGACAACCCCGAGGACCGGGCGATCGGCGGCGCGAGTTCGGGAGCCATCTGCGCGTTCACCGTGGCGTGGCACCGTCCGGACCGGTTCCGGAAGGTTCTGAGCACCATCGGCAGCTTCACCAACATCCGCGGCGGCCACGCGTATCCCGAGATGGTCCGTGCGTCGGAGCGGAAGCCGATCCGCGTGTTCCTGCAGGACGGCATGAACGACAACCGGGGACGGCGTCGTGACGGCGGGTACGATCCGAAGTGGGACTGGTACGCGCAGAACCGGAAGATGGTGGAGGCGCTGACCGCGAAGGGCTACGACGTGAACTACACCTGGGGCGTCGGGACCCATTCGAACCGTCAGGGCGGCGCGATCCTGCCGGAGATGCTGCGCTGGCTGTGGCGCGACCACCCCCGTCCGACGGACGACCCGATGGACGACACGAACCGCGGCCTGCTGAAGCCGGCCGGCCCGTAGGCTTGCCCAACCGAGTTCGCCATTGAGCGCCGTGGTGCGGGCTCCACAGTTCCGGCGGTGACGACAACCCACGTCCGCAACACCCCGGTCCGCTCCGAATTCTCTCTGCCGCCGGGAGCGCCGCCGTCCAGCGCCCGGGTGGTCATTGTCGGCGGTGGCATCGTCGGATGCTCCGTCGCCTACCACCTGGCGAAGGCCGGTTGGAAGGACGTGGTCCTGCTCGAACAGGGACGCCTCAGCGGCGGCACGACCTGGCATGCGGCGGGCATGGTCGGACAGCTCCGGGCCAGCAACAGCATGACCCGGATCAACCGGCATTCGGCGTGGCTGTATCCGCAGCTCGCCGCCGAGACCGGCCACGACGTCGGCTGGGTCCGCACCACCGGCCTTACCCTCGGGACCAATCCCGAGCGCATGACCCAGCTCCGGCGCACCGCGGCGATGGCCGAGGTGTTCGGCGTGGAGGCCCATCTCGTGGGACCCAAGGAAGCCCGCGACCTCTGGCCGTTGATCCAGGTCGAGGACGTCCTTGGCGCGGTGTACCTGCCGGGGGATGGACGGGTCATTCCCGGCGAATGCACCGTCGCGCTAGCGAAGGGTGCGATCGCGAACGGCGCTGCGTTGTACGACCAGACCCGCGTGGCCGCGCTGCTCCACCAGGAGACCGCGCACGGACGGAAGCGGATCACCGGAGTGCGACTGGAGGGCGGCAATGAGGTCCGGGCCGAATGGGTGGTGCTCGCCTGCGGCATGTGGGCGCGGCAGCTGGGGCTTCCGATCGGCGTGGATCTCCCGCTGTACCCGGTCGAGCACCACTACGTGTTGAGCGAGCCGATCGAGGGCGCGCTGCCGACGCTGCCCTGTGCGCGGGACCCGGACGCGGCGATCTACTTCCGAACCCTGGACGACGGCTCGATCAAGCTCGGCGCCTTCCAATGGCGGTCCAAGCCGTGGCAGATCGACGACACCGTCCCGGCCGACTTCGCCTTCGGACTGCTGGCGGACGACTGGGAGAAGTTCGCGGAGCCCTGGGCCGCGGGAAAACACCGCATCCCGGCCTTGCGCACGGCGAAGTTCCCGAAGTTCGTCAACGGCCCGGAGAGCTTCACCCCGGACAACAACTTCCTGATGGGGCCGCCCGCCGGGACGGAAGGCCTGTTCGTGCTCACCGGCTTCAACTCCGTCGGCATCGCCAGCGCCGGCGGTGCGGGCCATTTCGCGGTGCCGTGGCTGGAGACGGGCGAGATGCCGATGGACCTGTGGAGCGTCGACGTCCGGCGCTTCGTGCCGGCCCAGAACGGCCGCGGCTACCTGCAGGCACGGGCCGCCGAGGTGCTCGGGCTGCACTACCAGGTGGCCTGGCCGAACCGCGAGATGGAGACCTCGCGCGACCTGCGCCGGACTCCGCTGCACACGGCGACCGCCAGCGCCGGCGCCTGCTTCGGCCAGACCGCCGGATGGGAACGTCCTCTGTGGTACGCCCCGGCGGGGACGAAGCCGGAGCTGCTCTACTCGTTCCGGAAGCAGAACTGGGCTACCCACGTCGCGGCCGAGGTCCGACGCTGCCGCGAACGGGTCGCGCTGTTCGACCAGTCCACCTTCGCCAAGTACGACATCCGCGGCGCCGACGCCCTCGCCGCGCTCGACCGCCTCTGCGGCAACCGCCTCGACGTCCCGGTCGGCCGCATCGTCTACACCGGCCTGCTCAACGCCCGCGGCACCTACGAGAGCGACGTCACCGTCGTCCGCACCGCCCCGGACCGCTTCTACCTCATCGCGCCGACCCAGCAGGTCCGGCACGACGCCGACTGGATCCTGCGGAACGTTCCCGCCGGCGCCGACTTCCGGCTCGAGGACGTGACCGCCGACTTCGGCGTCGTCTCGGTCATGGGGCCGCGTTCCCGCGACGTCCTGCAGCGGTTGACCGACGTCGACCTCTCCCATGCAGCCTTCCCGTTCGGCCACGCCGCCGAGATCCGCATCGCCGGCGTTGTCGAACCGGTCCGAGCCCTGCGGGTGACCTACGTCGGGGAGCTCGGATGCGAACTGCACGGTCCAGCGGCCGCGATGCCGGCCGTGTGGGACGCGCTGACGAAGGCCGGCGAGGCCGAGGGGATCGGCCCGGCGGGAACCTACGCGATCAACGCGATGCGCCTGGAGAAGGCCTACCGTGCGTGGGGCCACGAGCTGTCGGTGGACGAGAACCCCTTCGAGGCCGGCCTGTCGTTCGCCATCGACTGGAACCGCGAGTTCCTCGCGAGGCCGCGTCTGCTGGAGCTGAAGGGTCGGCCGTTGCGGAAGCGTTTGGTGTCGCTGGTCATGGAATGCGGGGATCCGACGGTGACCCTGTGGGGCAACGAGCCGGTCTTCCGTGACGGCCTGCTGGCCGGCGGCTACACCTCGAGCGCGGCGTATTCCCCGACGCTGTCGGCGCCGGTGGCGATGGCCTACATCAAGCGGCCCGAGGCCGAGGCGGGCCTTGGCGTGGACGTCGCGTGGCTGGAGGCGGGACGCTACGAGATCCTGCAGGACGGCGTGCGGCGACCCGCGAAGATGACCCTGCGGTCGCCGGTGGATCCGGATCGCGAGCGGGTCCTCGGTTGAGAAGCCCTCCGGGCTCCTGGATCCGGGGCGGCAACTCGCCACAAAGCCGAATCCGCGGGATGGACGAATCGAAGAAGTTGCCGGGACTCTCCGAACCATGGTCTACGGCTCGGTCAATCCTCCCGTGTTCCGCCGTATCCCGAGGTCTGCCAAGCGGATCCTCGACGTGGGTTGTGGCGACGGTTCCCTGGCGCGGGCCATCCGTGCCGAATGGCCGGCCCAGGTCTGTGGTTTGACCTATTCCGAGGAGGAGGCCCGCCTGGCCCGCGAGGGGACCGAACGCATCTGGGTGGCCGACCTGGATCGGTTCGACGTTCCCGACCTGGGCGCCTTCGACTGCATCGTCTGCAGCCACGTGCTGGAGCATCTGGTGGATCCGTGGCGGGTGCTGGGGAAGCTTCACGGTCATCTGGAACCGGGGGGCACCTTGATCGTCGCCCTGCCCAACCTCCTGTTCTGGCGCAACCGGTTGGAGATGCTTCTGGGCCGATTCCGGTACACCCAAGGCGGGCTCATGGACCGGACGCACTGCAAGTTCTTCGACTGGGACACGGCCGCGGAACTGGTGGCCGGATCCGGCTTGGAACTGGTCGAACGCTCCGCCCACGGCGCCTGGCCCGGATCCCATCTGCTGGGTCCGCTGAAGAAGCCCTTGGACCGCTTTGCCGAAAACACCCTTCCCGGCCTGTGCGGCTGGCAGTTCGTGTTGGTCGGCAGGATGAAGCGGTAGCCGCCGGTGCCGGGAATCGGATCGGCGCGGAAACGTCTGGGTGCCATCGGAGATCCTGAACGGCCATCCACGGGCGGTGGTCGGCCTTGCCGTCGGCAACCGCGGTTTCCCCTGCCGTTCCCCCGCGGCCTTGCGTCCTGACGTGACCGTCCCTGGACCGACCGATTCCGGTTTCCAGAATCGGCCCCAGCCACCGGGGCCATCCGATGGCGGATCGTGGATCCGTAGGAGGCATCCGGAGAACCCTCTCCGGCGTTTCCTCGGCGACGTCGAACGCTATCGCATGAAGTGGTCATCGCATCCCCCGGTTCCCTCCGCAGCCTTCCGTCCCCGGAAGGCGGTCCTTTCCTCCATCGGCCTGCTGGCCTTTTCCGGTGTCAGCCTCGCCCACGAGCCGGAACCGCTGCCCATCACGGTGGTGACGGGGCGGGCCGATTCCCTGCTGCGGATTGCCGACACCGCCTCGGAGGGATTCATCGGCCGCGACCACCTGGACCAGCGTCCGCTCCTGCGGCCGGGAGAGATCCTGGAGACCGTTCCCGGCCTCCTGGTCACCCAACACAGCGGCGCCGGGAAGGCGAACCAGTTCTTCCTTCGGGGCTTCAACCTGGACCATGGGACCGACTTCGCGACCTCGCTCGGAGGGGTTCCCTTGAACCTGCCGTCCCATGCCCATGGCCAGGGCTACACCGACCTGAACTTCCTGATCCCGGAGCTGGTGGGAACGGTCCATTTCAGGAAGGGCCCCTCCGCGGCGGAGGTGGGGGATTTCGGTTCGGCCGGCGCGGCGGACCTGGGCCATCTGCGGCGGTTGGACCGCGGCTTCGCGACAGTTGTCGGGGGAAGTTTCGG
>CAMASJ010000091.1 GCA_945860685.1 Akkermansia muciniphila | reverse complement strand
GAGGAGGCCATGCTGCTGGGCAGCGGCGGGGTTGGCGTCCACGATGAGTCCCGCCCGCATCCCCTCGGCCTCGAGTATGAGCATCGAGTCGGACGCGGTCTCGAAGAGGGCCCGGTGGCGGCTGAGGGCCTCGCGTTCACGGTCCTCGGCCTCCCGCTGCTCGGTGATGTCGCGGACCACCGCGAAGAGCGAGCCGTCCTCGGGCATGATCGACGCGTTCCAGGAAAATCGTCGGAAGGATCCGTCGCGGCAGCGGAAGCGGTTCTCGAAATGGACCGCGGTTCCAGACGGGTCCAGACCTCCGAGAGCTTCTTCAGTGGCGTTGAGGTCGTCCGGGTGGATCCACTCCCTCCAAGGTCGCCGAAGAAGCTCCGCCTCCGTCCAGCCCAGGGTCCTGCTCCACGCGGGATTGAGCGCCTTGAGGAACCCGTCCTGCCCCGCGATGCAGAGCGGATCCAGCGCGAGGGTGAAGAACCGGTCGCGTTGACGCCGGTTGCGCTCCGGATCGGTGATGTCCTCGACGCAGCCCACATGGCCTGCGACCTCACCGGATTCCAGACGCATCGGACGGCTCCTCGAGCGGACCAGTCGGACGTCCCCGTCCTTTCTGACAGTCCGGAACGTGGCGTCGAACTCGAGGCCGATCCCGGCGGTTTGCTGCCATTCCTGGAAGACGGCTTCGCGGTCCTCCGGATGCAGGCCGACCTTCCAGCCTTCCCCGAGTGCATCGGTGGCGGAGATGCCGAAGATCTCGCACCACTGGGAGTTGACGTAGAGGCAGCGTCCCGAGGTGTCGGTCTGGAAGATCCCGATCGGTGCGGAAGCGCCGAGGGTCTTGTGCCAGGCCTCGCTTTGGGCGAGTAGCCGGACCAGTTGCTCCTGCTCCTTGGACTGGCGCCGAGCGACGAGCAGCGCCGACACCTGGCGTCCCAAGGCTTCCAAGGCCTCGAGTTGCCAACGCTCGAGGCGGCGGGGAACCCGGTCGATCACGCACAGGCTGCCGAGGGGAATCCCGTCACCGAGCCGCAAGGGGGTACCTGCGTAGAAGCGGATCCGCGGTTCCCCGGTCACCAGCGGATTGTCCCGGAACCGGGCATCCTCGCTGGCGTCCGGGACGACCAAGGCGGACTCGCCGAGGATGGCGTGGGCACAGAAGGACTGGTCTCGGGAAGTCTCTGAGGCATCGAGACCGATGCGTGCCTTGAACCATTGGCGCTCGCGGTCGACCAGGCTGATGAGAGCGACAGGGGTTCCACAGACGCCTGCGGCGATGCGCGCGAGGTCGTCGAAGGCCGACTCCGGTGCCGTGTCCAGGAGATGGAGGGACTGCAATGCGTCCAAGCGGGCCGCCTCATCGGGATGTAGAGGAGCCACGCTCATCCGGTTGGATACGCGGCCCGTGCATGGGCGTGGTTGGAGATGGGCCGCTTCGAAGGCATACTGGGATTTCGGCATTGTCGGCCGTTCCCTTAAGGTACTGCCCAAAAACGGGATGGGTCCGCGATGGGACGCGCTTTGGCTGCCTGTGCCGTGGAGTTCGGCTGTGGCGAAGCAGGTTTGCGGATTGCAACATGCTGGACGGGTCTATGCTCAACATAAGAGGCTCTGGAACAAGGGGTTCGGTCCAAATTCAATCCCGCTCCACACACCCTATGGAAGGCGAAGAACGACGAAGATCCATAGCCCTTCCATCCTGAAAAGTTTAGGTGAGCGCCACTTGCCCACTCGTTCAATTGCAGATTCTCTCGGGAGTTTAGCAGCTTGGACCATGGAGACATCCGCAACCAACGAGGCGGTTCGGCGTGCCCTGGCGCGTACCCGTTGGCTTCATGGAGTGCTGATCCTCCTGGTCCTGATTCTTGGACTGATTTCCCTGCAGGGAGGGCGACGGTTGGAAGAGGTCCGTGGGGAGTTGGCGCAGTCCCGATGGCATCAATGGATCGAGGAGGCCCGGGCACTGCGGGAACGTGGGGAATCGGGTTGGTTCCAGTCGGCGCGGGAGAGGTTGGGCCAGGCGCGACTCATCCGATCGGACCACGTCCTCCGACAAGCGTGGCTGGATTGCCTGCTCCAGTATCCGGCGCGGCGGGAGGAGCCGGCGGTTCCATACCGGGTGCTGATCTTCCCGGCCGGACTCCAGCGCGGCCCCCTGCGATTCAACTTCAGCGCGGATGGTACTCGTCTGATCGCGCAGATCGATTCGCGGAACATGGTGTGGAACCTGGGCGAGCCCCAACGACCACCGCGGGTTTCCGCGGGAATGGAACGGATGTTCGAGCCGCCGGTGATCGGACGGCTGGCGGGCACCCGGCTTCAGGCCCGGGTGACGGAGACGGGAAAACTGGAGATCCAGGACAACGTCTCCAACGCCTTGGTGGTCGAACTGCGGGGACGGACGCCGCTGCAGATCGAGACCGTGGCGTGGAGTCCCGACGGAACTTGGATTGCCAATGCAGGCTGGATCGCTGGCGCTTCGGGTCCGCAGCAAAGGGTGATCGAGCTGTGGCATATTCCCGCCACGCGCGCTGGGTTGGCCCTGCTTGACCTGGACTGGACCGATGCGGATCCCTCGGCACCACCGCGTACCCCCAAGGATCCCGGCTCTTGGATGCGACCGTTCAAGCTGGCCCTGGGGTCCTTCCTGGTCCTGGCCGTCACGGCGGCGGTGATCACCCATCAGCATCTGGTCTATCGGCGGTATCTCGAGGCCCAAAAGGCCGCCGCGGCCCAGGCGGAAGCCTTGGAACAGGCCCGGGAGCGTATCGCCCATGCCGACAAGATGCGGGCTCTGGGTACTCTCGCCGCTGGCGTGGCCCACGACTTCAACAACCTCCTTTCGGTGATCCAGATGTCCCGGCAATTGGTGGAACGGTCCCTTCCGGCCACCGCCCCGGCGCGGGAACACCTGACCAACATCGCCCAGGCCGTGGACCAAGGGCGTTCCGTGGTCCGAAGCATCCTGGGCTACAGCCGGGAACTGCGCCCCGGAGGAGCGCCGAATCACATCGCCGAGATCGTGGACGAGACGCTCAACTTGCTGCGGCGCCAGTTCCTCGGCGGGATCGAGTTGCAGGCGCGGATTCCCCAGGACCTGATGCTTCACAGCATCTCCCGCGGCCGCCTGGAACAGATCCTCCTGAATCTCCTAGTGAACGCGTCCGAGGCGATGGGGGGACGGGGACGGTTGATGCTGAGTGCGGAGACCGTCGAGACGGTCCCGTCCTTCACCATAGCTCCGACTCGTCCTGGCCCTTGGATCGCGTTGAAGATCGGAGACTCGGGCCCCGGAATTTCCTCCGACATCCTTCCCCGGATCTTCGAGCCGTTCTTCACCACCAAGAACCTGGGAAACCAACGGGGAACGGGACTGGGGTTGGCCACCGTCTGGCGCATCGTCACGGAGGAAGGACTTGGGCTGGGGGTCCGTACGGAGCCGGGACTGGGGACCGAATTCCTGCTTTACCTTCCGATCTCGGCGCCCGGAGCCGCGCCGTCGTTGTCCGAGAAATCCACTGAAACCCTGCCGCCAACGTCACCGCCTTCTCCCGCTGATCCCAAACCATCCACTCCATGAACATCCAACAGGTTCGCGCCCATGTCCTGATCATCGAAGATGATCCCGTCCAGGCCCGGCTGTACCAACAGGGACTCCTCAATTGCACGTTCGATGTCGCCCGCAACGGGGATGAGGCCCTGAAGCACCTGGAGCGCCGGACTCCGGCGCTCATCCTCCTCGACCACATCCTGGAAAGCGGCGACCAGGGCTTGAGCCTGTTGCCGGACATCAAACGCCTCGCCGCCCACGTTCCGGTCATCATCGTCAGCGGAACGTTGGCGATTGCCGATCAGATCCGTGCGTTGAGCGGACCCGGAGCCGCCCACTACGTCATCGAGAAGCCGGTGGACCTGGATCTCCTCGAGCGAACGGCGAAGACGGCCTTGGAGGATTGCGGCCTGGGTGAGGCGGTGGCCGCCCTCCGTTCCCTGGAACGAGCCGAACTGATCGAAACCGGGGAACGGGAACGTCTCTTCACGGAGCGCCTCGCCCGACAACACGCCCTGGTCAACCGCCTCCGCTCCGTGACTTCCCGACCCAACATCACCCAGCTGGCTCAGGAATTTGGGGTCGACCGTCGCAGTATCCGACGTGACCTCTACGACTTGGTCACCCGCGGTCAACTTCCTGCCGATGTCATTGGTAAAGAGGAGGACGAGCCGCCTCGTTAGTTCGGGTGGCAATCACTCCGGCAGCACTCTCCAAAAATGATGGGCGCTGCTTGCCCACCCGACCCTCTCGATTGTGGAGAGACGGGTGCTCTGGGGTCTCGTCATGAAAATGAGAGACTTCCCAGCGCGGATGCGTTCGTTCCTTGCCGTCTCGGCGGCGATCTTCGGCATTGCAACACTGGTGGCCCAACAGGCGCCTTCGACCGGCCCCGGCGGTGCCGACGGCGGCGTCAACACGGATCCTCCTCCGGGCCAACCGCTTCCTCCCATACGATTGGATCCGCCGACCTTCCCGGCAGAACGGCCGCCCCATGACCTGGTGCCGTGCATCTGCGGACCCCTGGTCGGCAACTACATGTCCAACCAGATCGAGGTCTGGCATGTGCAGGCCGACGGCGGCTCTTTGGACCTGCGTGTGACCACCAAGACCGTCAACCCCGTCGATCCGCAGACCACGATCGTCACGGTGTTCGACGGCACGAATGTCGTGGGATCCGTCACCGTTTCCTACACCGCGGCCGAGGCAGCCAGCCATCCGTTGGGCTGGGAGAAATCCGCGGACCTTCCCTTGGGTATCCAGCCACCGGGAAAGGTCTTCCGGATCGAGTCACGCATTGGAGGGACGCCGCAGACGCAGACGCACTATTGGCTGAAGTTCTGTGGAGCACGCTGGCTGGCCCTCGACAGCCCGAGCTTCAAGGCGCTGGAAGAGGATCATGCCGCCTACCGTTTCCGCGTCCTGCCGACCGAAAGCCTGGACATCGACCTCGACAACACCGGGATTCCCACTGCGGCGATGGACTTCTTCTGGAGGTTGCTGGATCCGACCGGCGCGGTGGTCAGTACCGGAGTCCGTCCCATCGTTCCCGCGGTGGAATTCTCGTTGCCGACTCCGATGCCCGGCCTTTGGACCTTGGAGATGCATCCGATCGGTGGTGAACACTACCTGCTCGACAAGCGCACCGGTTCGGACCGGCACATCTACCTCGACTGGCACACCAGCCAACGCGGGGAGAAGGTCGTTGAGATCGACCTCAACGGCCGGCCGGCGATGGGGATACCCTTCGAGGTGTCCATGCTGCGCCGCCGTCCTCTCGGATCGGGTTGGACCAACGACCTGATCCTCCAACAATTGGTGACCAACGGGGTGGGCCGCCTCTCCAAGCTTCCGAACGGCTACTATGACGTGATGGTACGCCCTTTGGCGCCGGGCATCCCGCCGGTGTCCTCGCAACTGGACCTCATCCTCTGCGACCAACCGGTCACCAATCGGTTCGTGTTCCAAGGTGACATGCCCGTCGACCATGGAAAGGGTGAGGACTTTGGCGATGCCCCTGGACTCCAGACACGCCGTTCAGACGACGGTGCGCGCCACGAAATCCGCCCCGGATGGTTCCTCGGGGTCGGCGTGGATCCGGATGCCGATGGCGTGCCCTCGGCCCGCGCCGATGCGGACGACGTCCATGCGCTCGACGACGAGGACGGCGTGTTCCTTCCGCCGGCCTTGGTCGCCGGATCGACGGTGCCTGTGCGGGTCGTGGCCTCCACCAACGGCATCCTGAACGCCTGGTTGGACCTCAACAGGGACGGCGACTGGTCGGACCCAGGTGAACGGATCTGCCACCGGGTTCCGTTGGTCACCGGGACCAACAACCTCGTCTTGAGCGTTCCTACCAACGTCGTCTTCGGGAATACCTTCAGCCGATGGCGCTTCTTCGCCTCGGGCGGTGTCGACCTTCCTCAATTTGGTCCGGCGACCGAGGGCGAGGTCGAGGATCATCTGGTGGAACTCCGCCGAGCCAGCGACGAGGGAGGCGGGAAGCCGCCTGAGCCTTCCGGCGGTGCGGTGGTCCACACCGATGGGGAGCGTGTGGTCGTGTCGTCCCTTCCCCCGGATGCATCCGGGGGTGTGGTGATCCCGGCGCAGCGCCCGGATTCCCGCTGGCTACGCTACGAACTGGAGCCGGTCTCCCTCCGCGACCCCGCATCCAGGCTGGTGTTCGTGGAGCGGTTCGGCTCGTCCTTTGGACCGGATTCCTTGGCAAAATCCATCGCCACCGGCCTGGAGCACCGCTTGGTCCTCGAAGGCGGCGACACCGGGGTGACCATCACCAACCTCATGGGAAGTTGGGTCCCGAATGCCGTCACGGTCGCGTGGTTCGACGGGAACACCGGCGTCCGCGGGGAGATCCAAATTCCTTCCGGAGCGATGGTCCGTCTGCTCGGGACCGGGGATGTCACCGGGTTTGTCAGCCTGCCTCCCCAGGAGAACTCACGGCCGCGTGTCTCTGGCTCGGGTGTCCGGTTCTCGGTGCCAATGTCCTTCCAGTACGATGGGGTCGTCCGCGGTACCGGAAATGAGTTCAACTGGTTCGTCCGCTTGCCGGAAGGCCTCGAACTGCCTGCCGGAGGCGTTGTCGGCGTCGAGATCCGCGCAGCCTTGCCGGCTGGTTCGTTCGTCGTCCAAGGCGAACAGGAATCGTCGGATCCGGTCGCCACGCGCATCCACGCGACCCGACGCGACTCGGGCCTGTTCCGGTTGGACTTCCAACCCGAGCCCGGTATGGAGCAGGTCATCGAGTCGGCAACCCGACCGGAAGGCCCGTGGACGGAGCTGGACCGGCGCGTGGGAACCTTCCTCCCGGAGTTCCTCGAAGTGCCTCCGACCAACTCCATCCACTTGTTTCGGGTACGCGGCCAGCCCTGACCGCCCTCGGTCATGGGACCTGAACCGTCCCACCGCCGCGGTCCAATCCACGGGCCGCGGCGGCTTCATTTCAGGCGCCAACGCTCGTCGAAGAACCCGGCGTCCTCGATGGCGCCGGGAGCCCGCGAACCCGGCGGCGTGGAGGTCCCGATGATCGCCCAGTCCGGCAGTTTCGGGGTCTGGCGGGCGTTGTTCAGGTAGTCGTACTCCCGGAAGGTGAATCCGCTGTTGATGACCACGTAGCGGGTCGGGTTCAGCGGATTCGGGAACACCAACACCGGCACATGTCCGGAGGCCGAATAGGTCCTGGCCCCGACGGAAACCTTCTCGCTGTCCCACCGTATCGGAAGCCGATCGGCAATCTTGGCCAGCAGGGCGTTGCTCGTGGGATCCCCCCAAAGCACGAGGTTGTGGTCGCGGATGTCGTCCTCGGTCACCTCCTTGTCGAGGCGCTGCCGCGCGTCGCCACGGTAGTGGCGACGCCATTCCCGGATCGCCCGATCGCTCTCGGAGGCGACCCAGCGGCCCACCTCGGGGTTCATCGGGGCTCCTCCGGGCAGGACCATGAGAAACGAGTCCATGAAGGCGTCGTCGATCGGTCCCTGGAGTCCGTGGCGCTTGCGCAATCCGGCCACCGAGGCGGGGCCCGCGATCCATTCGCCCCCGTCCCGATGGAATGCCATCCGCCAGGAACGGTCGGTCTTCGGCGGATCGGTGGTGATCGCCTGTCCATCGATGACCACGGTCACGGGCCGCGTCACATCCATCGGGGCGTCGCCCGCCCCGAAGACGAAGCTGAGTCCGGCCACGTTCGTCGTCGTGACGGAGATGTCCGGGCTTCCCGGGGCGACGTGCAGGGAGGCTTCCACGCGTGCCGGTTCCCAGTGTTCCAGCATGGAGTCCACGGTGATCCAGGCCATCTCGTTGTACCGGAGCGAGTGGGTCACGAAGCGGACCTTCGGAGGCACGCGCTTCCGGCCGATGGCGGCGATGGCGTCGATGCGGCGGTTGAGTTCCGCCTTGGCCGCCGGCTCGTACTTGTGGCCGGTCTTCGGACCGACGATGTGCGCCAGCTCCATTCCTTCACGGGCCATCGCCTCGTGCATCGCCTCTGCGGCTTGGATCTGGCTGTCGTCGTGGCCGCTGTAGGCGACCGTCGGGACCATCGCGAGGTTGAGGGCGTTAGCTTTGGCGTCATGCAGCCGCCAAAGTTTCTGCTCCCACCACGCCGGTGTGAGCTTCTCCTTTTGGAAGACCTTCAGGAACTCTGCGGTCTCGCTGAATCCCGCCCCGGGCGCCACTGCCGCCCAGCGTGCGGCGTGGTGGACGCCGATATGCCAGGCCGAAGCCCCTCCCAGGGAGAAGCCACGGACCACTAGCCGGTCCTCGTCGATCGGATACCGCAATCGGACGTCCGCCAGCGCCTCCCAGAAGTCGGTCTCGCCGGCGAACCGGCTCCCGTTGCAGTAGCGGCCGTAAAGGTGCAGCACGAACGTGTCGAGCGGGGTGAACTCGCCGGGGTTGCGCATCCGGTCCATAAGGAACGCCAGTTCACTCAGTTGCTCGCCGCGACCATGGAACCAGGTGTCCAGACGCCAGCGTCGCCCGGAATCCGGCTTCCATGAACGGGGAATGACCAGTCCGTAAGGTTGGACCGAACCGTCGATACGAGAGACGTAGCCGGCCACCACCAGGCCATTGGTGGCGGTCCAGGGCGCTCTTCCGGCACGCAGGGCCTCGAGTCTCCGCGCCCCCTCCTCGAGCAGCGCATTGGCCGCGGCAAACTCGTTGGTCCGGAAGAACTCGTCGTGCCGTAGTGCCCAGTCCACCGCCTTGTGGAAGATCGCAATGTCCGCGAGCCGCGACTTCGGGGATCCCCCTTGGGATGCGTCCCGCGACAGGTCGTCCATGGCCTTGCCCAGCCGGACCACGCCCTCGGAGAGCTCCCGACGTGTCTCATCGGGTACGGTGATCCCCAGAGGCGGGACCGGTCGGACTTTCTCGGGACGATTGTCCGCGGGTCCGTCACCGAGGACCCTCAAGAGCACCGGCATGAGAAAGACGCAGGGGAGCAGCCGAGTGACGGATGGCTTCATGGCGTGGACTAAGCAAAGGGTCGGACGCCTCGGCGCTCAAGCGTTCATCCTAGGGTGCCGGGATCCGGCGTCGGGAGGGCAGAGGCTTCGGTGGATCCCTGACGTAAAGTCTACGCTCAAGTGAATGCGGTTCCCAGCCGATCCCACCGTCGCCAGGGGCACCGGTGGTGTCGGCTGGAACATGACCCATGTATGATCGTGTCCTTGCCCCTTCCGCACCGGATCCAGTGGATCTCCTGCGAGGGGACTTGACGTCCTTGGATCCGTCCCGGTTTGTTGCGGAGGACGTCACCATGGAATTCGACCCCACTACCATGAAGGAGACCTGCCGTCAGCTCGCCGAGGAAATCGGTCCGGACGGGGTGGCAGAGCTGCTCGAGTCCTACTTGGCCGACACTCCCAACCGTCTTGCCGAGATCGGCCGGTTCCTGGAGTCGCCCGACCAGACCTCGCTGAAGCGTGCGGCCCATTCCCTCAAGGGCAGCTCCTCGGTCTTCGGGCTCTCCGAGATGGAGTCGATTGCCAACCGCCTTGAACACAGCTTCGCCACCGGTGAGCTGGAGTCGCAGACGCTGTTCCTCCGGCAGTTGCGCGAAGAGTTCGAACGCTGCCGCGGATCGCTGGTGGCGACGGCGGCCGAGTTGGCCGCGATGGGTTGACCCGCCGATTCCCGGCGAAACCATTTTCCTGGTACCTGGTCCTCGCTAGCCTCGGGCGCATGATCCGGCTGTGCCTTGCCCTTTCGCTGCTCCTCGGTTCCCTCGTCGCCGAGGCCGCCGACGAGACGCCATCCAAGCGTTTCCGTGCCGCGCGTTCCGTGCACCTGGGTTATCCTGCGCCGGATTCCGAGTGGTTCGCCAACGATATGGTCGTGGAGAAGTCGGTCAACGGCTCGTACTTCATGGCCTGCGGCTGGAACACCGGCTACTTCGGCGTCCAGCAGCTGAATTCCTCCACGAACACCGTGGTGATCTTCTCGGTCTGGGACCCGACCACGGGCGACGACCCCAAGGCCGTGAAGACCGAGGACCGCGTGGAACTGCTCCACGAGGGTGAAGGCGTCCGGATCAAGCGGTTCGGCGGCGAGGGCACCGGTGGACAGTGCATGGCGCCGTTCGCCTGGAAGATCGGGCAGACCAACCGGTTCGTCCTGCGCGGCGAGGTGCAGACCAACAAGACCGCCTACACCGCGTGGATCTGGCGCGAGGACCGCGGCGACTGGTGGAAGCTGGCCACGTTCCGCACCCGCACCGGCGGCAAGCCGCTCTCCGGACTCTATTCCTTCGTCGAGGACTTCCGCCGTGACGGCGCCAGCGTGGACGAGACCCGTCGAGCCCGGTTCCGCAACGCCTGGGTCCGCAGCGTCGGCGGCGATTGGGTCAGCCTTAGACGCGCCCGGTTCACCGGCTCCGGCGCGGAATGGGAGTCTAAGGACAACATCGACGCCGGCCGCGACGGCGACGGCTGGTACCTGGCCACGGGCGGCGCGATCCGGGCCTCGAATCCGCTCCGGATGGTGATCCCGCTCCATCCTCCGGTGCCGTTCCCGCAGTGAGCCCGTCCGGCTTCTTCGCCCGCGGCGGCGGCTGGGTGGTCGCCCAGTCGGTGCTGATGATCGCGATCCTCGTCGCCGGACCTGGGTGGGGCAGGGCCGGTTGGCCCTCGGTCGCTGTCGGTCTTCCCTTCGTTCTGTTGGGCGCCTGGATCGGGATCCTCGGCGTCCGCCATCTCGGTGCTGCGCGCTCGGCGCTGCCCGAGCCTTTGCCCGGTGCGCCGCTGATCCAGGAAGGGATCTATGCCCGCGTGCGCCATCCGCTCTACGCGTCGCTACTCTGGCTTTCCGCGGGCTGGACGTTGTGCTGGCTTTCGCCTGCGTCTGGCGCCGCCTCGTTGCTCCTGCTGGCCCTGCTCCGGGCCAAGGCCCGCTCCGAGGAAGCCCTTCTCATCCGCCTCCATCCGGGCTACGAGGCGTATCGGAGTCGCGTCCCCGCCTTCCTTCCGCGGTGGCGTTGAACCCGCGCCCGCAGTCGCCCTCTGTGCCGTGCGCGACACCGGCCAAGGCTCCCCGGGCCAAGCCGCGGCGGTGGTTCCCCGGGATGCTCGGACTCCCATGAAGCCGTTTTGGTCCGGTGTCTTCCCCGCCATCACCACGCAGTTGCACAAGGACGGTTCGCTCGACCTCGAGGGAACCGCCGCCCATGTGGACGTCCTGATCCGCAGCGGCGTCTCCGGCCTCGTGTTCCTCGGATCGCTGGGTGAGAACCAGTCGATGACCGCCGCCGAGAAGCGCGAGGTCATGGAGGCCATGCTCGGCGTGGTCGGAGGCCGGGTGAAGCTGCTCAGCGGCGTCGCCGAATCCAGCCTCGCTGAGGCGGTGCGCTACACCCGCGATTTGGAGAAGCTGGGCGTCGACGGCGTGATGCTCATGCCGCCCATGATCTACAAGTCCCCGGATCCCGCGGAGTCCCTGCACCATTTCCGGAGCGTCGCGCGGTCCACCGGTCTGCCGATCATGATCTACAACAACCCGATCAGCTACGGCCACGACATCACCCCCGAGCTCTTCGCCAAGCTGGCCTCGGAGAAGAACTTCGTCGCGCTCAAGGAAAGCTCCGGGAACGTCCGCCGCATCACCGACCTGCACAACGTCGTCGGCGGACGCTATGCGATCTTCACCGGCGTCGACGACCTGGCGCTCGAGGCTTCCATCCTCGGCATTGACGGATGGGTGGCCGGCTCCGGCATCGCGTTCCCCGACGAGAACCAGCATTTCTGGGAACTCACCCGGAAGGGCGCCTGGGACGAGGCCCGTGAACTGTACCGCTGGTTCACCCCGCTGCTCCACCTCGACACCCACCCGAAGTTCGTCCAGTACATCAAGCTGGCCGTGCAGGAAACCGGGCTCGGCAAGGAATGGGTCCGCGCCCCGCGCCTCCCGCTTTCCGGTGCCGAACGCAAGGCCGTGCTCAAGGTCATCCACGACGGCATCGCCAGCCGCCCGAAGCTTCCGAAGAAGGCCCAGAAGGCCCGGCCCTGATCGCCGGTCGGAATCCCGTTGGACGTGTCCCCTCGGCTCCGGCCCGAGGGGCGGCTGTCACGCCTGGAACAGCGGGACGATCTCCATGCCGGGCACCGTGACGAGCCCCTTGTCGGTGATGCGCACCTCCGGGATCACCGAGAGCGGCAGGAGGTTGAATCCCATGTAGGGCAGGGTGCATCCGGCGTCGCTCCACGCCTTCTTCAGCGCGACCGTCTCCTCGGCGACGTCCCGGGCCCGCTTGTCGGAGAGCAGTCCCGCGACCGGCATCTCGACCAGCGCCACGACCCGGCCGTCGCGGACGACACACACGCCGCCCTGGCAGCGCTTCAGCGTCTCCACCGCGAGACGCATGTCGGCCTCGTCACGGCCAGCCACGATCAGGTTGTGTGCGTCGTGCCCGACCGTGCTGGCAACCGCGCCGGCGGCGAGTCCGAAGTCCTTCAGCAGGCCGTGGCCCACGCCGCCGTTCTTCCCGTGGCGTTCGACCACGGTGACGAAGCAGAGGTCCGGACGGGCGGCGAGGGTTTCCTTCCAGGTGGCCGCGGGCTCGAACGGCGCCTGGTCGTGGAAGGTGATGATGCCGGGTAGGGCGACCCGCAGGATGTTGGCGGTGCACGGTGACGCCGGCGGGGCCGGGATCAGCGGGACATCGTCACGGAAATGGACCGTCCGGTAGGCCGCGGCCGGGTAGCGGTAGCGGTCGGACAACGCCGCTTCGAGGACCGGCGTGATCCGCCCCTCATCGACCACCGGAACGCCTCCGTACCAGGTCGAACGCGGCTTCAGGGCGTCGTCCAGCAGCACGATGTCCGCCCGGCGGCCGTGGCCGAGCGCTCCGAACTCGCCGTCCATGCCGTAGCGCGTGGCCGGATGCAGCGAGCCCATGCTCCAGGCCGTGAGCGGCGACACTCCGGCCTTCACCGCCTCGCGCACGACCCAGTCGAGGCCGAAGAGGAACAGGTCGTCCGCGTCCCGGTCGTCGGTGCAGACGCAGACGCGCTTGGGATTCGCCCCGGCGCGGGTCACCGCCTGGATGGCCAGCGGCAGGGAATGCCACGGCGTGGCCGGATTGCCGCCACGGAGGAAGATCCACAGGCCCGCCTCCAGGAAGTCCGACGCGATTTCCGGATCGATCGACTCGTGTGTGTCGGTGATGCCGCTGGCCGCGCCGGCGGCCACGAACTCGCGTCCGTAGATGTGTCCGCAGACCGGTTTCCCGCGCTTCAAAGCCGCGGAGAGAATTGCGTGGCTGCGTTCGTCGCCCATCGCGACGTGGACGAAGTCCATCTTCTCGCCGAGGGCCGCCGCCTCGGGCCAGCGGTCGAACAGCTCGCCGATCTTCTCCGCGGTCAGGTCGCCGCCGGCGGTCTCGAACCGCGGTCCGGTCGCGGGAACGGTGCTCGGGACGGTGAGGAAGATGTTCAATGGCGCACGCCGCGCGTCCTCCAGCATCCATTCCACGCCGGCTGCGTCGCAGACGTTCCCAATCTCGTGGCTGTCGCAGAAGATCGAGGTGACCCCGCTCAACAGCGCCGCCTCGGCATAGGCGCAGGCGGTCATCATCGAGGACTCGATGTGGATGTGCGGGTCCACCAAGCCCGGCGCGAGAAGGCCGCCATGGACATCGGTGAAGACCGCGCCCGAATCCCGTGCGCAGGTGCCGGCCGGCTTCACCGCCGCGATGCGGCCCCCGCTGATCCACACCTCGCGGCCCTCGAGGATCCGCTCCGTGTAGGTCGACAGGATCCGTGCGCCCGTGAGCACCCGGTCCGGCGCCTGCCGGCCCATGGCCACGGCGGCGAGCTGTCGGGTGAGCGTGTGGAGCGGAGCGACGGAGAAGCGGGTCAGCGGTTGCATGGTGCAGG
>CAMASJ010000090.1 GCA_945860685.1 Akkermansia muciniphila | reverse complement strand
TGCGACGGATCCCGTTGAGCGCCTCGGTTCCCGACCCGACTTCGCGATCCTCGTCTATCCGGTCATCACCATGGGACCCGAGGGTCACCATGGCTCCCGAGCGAACCTGCTCGGCAAGGATCCCGTACCGGAGCTGCTGAAGCGGTTCTCCGCCGAGCGGCAGGTGACATCGAAGACTCCGCCGGTCTTCCTCGCGCATGCCGTGGACGACCGGGTCGTGGACATCGGAAACAGCCGCAGGATGGCGGCGTCGCTCCAGTCCGCTGGCGTACCTCACGCCCTGGTGGAACTGCCGGATGGCGACCACGGATTGAACGGCTACAAGGGAGCCTCCTGGGACCGCTGGCAAAGGGAGTCGCTCGAATGGATCCGTTCCCGGTTGAAGTGAGGAGGGGGCGGCAGTGAACCGTCATGGAGCCGATGCGGCGTCCACGAACTTCTTGCCGCTTCCACCGCCCGGGCTTCCCGGGAATGCTGACCTCATCGTGACCTTCCAGAGAGACCGGCTGCTCCTGTGGATCGCCCAAGGCTTCGGCTCGGGTCGTCTGCGTCCGGGCCCCGGCACATGGGGAAGCCTCGTGGGTCTGGCAATGGCCATTCCCCTGCTGCGGCTGCCTGTCGCGGTCCAAGCCGCCGTCGCCGTCTCGCTGGCGATCCTCGCGGTACCAGTCTGTGCGGCGGGCGAGCGCATCCTCGGACGGAAGGACCCCGGCTCCGTGGTCTTCGACGAGATCGTCGCCATGCCGTTGGTCTTCCTCCCGGCTTCGGCCTACTGGCATGCCCAACCGCCACCCAACGACGGCCGCCACGCCTGGCCTGTCTGGGTCGCCGGCTTCCTCCTGTTCCGCGTCCTGGACATCTGGAAGCCCTGGCCCATCCGCAGTCTTCAGAATCTCCACGGCGGACTGGGTGTCGTCGTCGACGACCTCGCCGCAGCCTTGATTGCGGGCGGGTTGCTTGTCCCGCTGTCGACCTTGCTGCCGAGGCTCTGACGCATTCACGCCTGCCGGTCCGGCACGCCATTGCCCGGTCCGTCCGCATGCAGGAGAATCGTTCCCGCATGAACCGTCGTCCGGCACTCGGATTCATCTTCATCACCCTCTTCCTCGACGTGCTCGGGATCGGCCTGATCATCCCGATCCTTCCCAAGCTGGTGGAGAATTTCCACGGCGGGAACACCTCGATGGCCTCCATCACCGTCGGCGTGCTCTCCTCGCTCTACGCCCTGATGCAGTTCGTCTTCGCGCCGATCCTCGGCAACCTCTCCGACCGGTACGGACGGCGTCCGGTGATCCTCGGATCGCTCTTCGGCGGGGGACTCGACTACATCCTCCTCGCCTTCGCCCCGAATCTCGGTTGGTTCTACGTCGGACGGGTGGTCGCGGGCATGTCCGGCGCGAACTTCACCGCGGCCACCGCCTACATCGCGGACATCAGCACACCGGAGAAGCGGGCCGCGAACTTCGGCATCATCGGCGCCGCGTTCGGGTTGGGATTCATCACGGGGCCAGCCCTCGGCGGTTGGCTGGGGGCCAGCGACCTGAAGCTGCCCTTCCTGGTCGCGGCGGGACTTTCGCTCACCAACTGGCTCTACGGGTTCTTCGTGCTGCCCGAGTCGTTGGCCGTCGGGAACCGGCGCAAGTTCGACTGGAAGCGGGCCAATCCGCTGGGTTCCCTGCTGGCGCTCTCACGCTATCCCATGGTGGGAGGCCTCGCGTTGTCCACCTTCCTCGGCGGCGTGGCGATGCTCATCCTCCACAGCCTTTGGGCCATCTACACGGAGTACCGCTTCCAGTGGTCCCCGAAGGCGGTCGGCGGTTCGCTGGCCTTCGTCGGACTGCTGGCCGCGATCGTCCAAGGCGGACTCGCCCGCTTCGTCGTTCCGAAGCTCGGCGAGATCCGTTCGGTGAAGATCGGGCTCTCGCTCGTCGTGACCAGCTACCTCGGCTACGCCTTCTCGGCCACCGGTTGGATGATGTTCCTGCCCTTGCTCGTCGGCTGCCTGGGCGGCATCGCCCAACCCGCCATCCAGGCGCTCGTGGCACACCGCGTCCCCGCCAATGAACAGGGCGCCGTCCAAGGGGCCATGCAGAGCCTCATGAGCGTCGCCGGCATCATCGGACCGCTGATGGGGACCCAGGTCTTCGCCTTCTTCATCGGCCCCTCCGCGCCGTTCGTCTTCCCCGGCGCACCGTTTCTGGTCTCCGCCGTCCTCGCGTCCATCGCGCTGACTTTCGTGGTCAGGACCTTGGACCGGTTCCCTTCCCAATCGGGAAACAGTTCCCCTGCCGCAACCACCGCCGATCTCCAAACCGGCCATTGAGATCAACCGACGTCATCCCCAACTCGCAGCGCCAGACGCCCTTTCCCGGATGCATTTTCCAAAGATCGCCCCACTGAACTCCCCGGAGGTTTTCCAACGCCGGCTTTCCGAACTCGGCCTCCACCTGTCCTTTGATCCGTCTCCCAGACCGGAGGTCCTTGGCTGCCCCATCCCGGCGGGAACCGGTGTCCCCCATGCCATCGGCAACCGCTTCGCGATCCTGCCCATGGAAGGTTGGGACGGAACCGCGGACGGACGGCCCACCGAACTGGTCCGCCGTCGCTGGAGACGCTTCGGAGAGAGCGGTGCGAAGCTGGTGTGGGGCGGCGAGGCCGTGGCCGTGCGGCACGACGGACGCGCGAACCCGAGACAACTGGTCTTCTCACCGGATCATGTCGGCGACATCGCCGGACTGCGGGCCGAACTCGTGGCCGGACACCGGCGGGTCCACGGCGGGACCGACGACCTCCTCGTGGGCGTCCAGCTGACCCACTCCGGCCGCTTCGCCCGTCCCAACGATCCCAAGAAGCTCGAACCCCGCATCGCCTACCGTCATCCGCTCCTCGACGCGCGCTTCGGCATCACGGAGGACTCGGCCGTGCTCACCGACACCGAGGTCTCGGATCTGGTCGGAGACATCGTCGCCGCCGCGGGCCGCTCCCGGGAAGCGGGCTTCGGGTTCGTGGACATCAAGCACTGCCACGGCTACCTCGGACACGAGTTCCTCTCGGCCGTGACCCGACAGGGCCGCTATGGCGGTTCCTTCGTGAACCGGACCCGCTTCCTCACCGAGATCGTCGAGGGAATCCGCCGCGATGCGCCGGGACTCGCCATCGGTGTCCGGCTCAGCCTGTTCGACTCCTTCCCGTTCCAGAAGGGACCCGACGGAACTGGCATCCCGACGCCGTGGGAGGGCGACTACCCTTACGCCTTCGGCGCGGATCCGAAGAACGCCCTCGAACAGGATCCCACCGAGCCGTACCGGTTCCTGGAGCTCCTCTTGGGACTTGGCATCCGACTGGTCTGCCTCACGGCCGCCAGCCCGTACTACAATCCCCACCTTCAGCGTCCCGCCTCAACGCCGCCCAGCGACGGCTATCTGCCCCCGGAAGACCCGCTGGCGGGTGTGGTCCGACAGATCCAGGCGGTCGCCCGCGCCAAGGCGGCGTTCCCGGACCTCGTCGTCGTCGGATCCGCCTACACCTACCTCCAGGACTGGCTGCCGCAGGTCGCCTCGGCCCAAGTGGCCGCCGGCAACGTGGATGTCGTCGGGCTCGGCCGGATGGTGCTCAGCTATCCGGAACTTCCTGCGGACATCCTCGCCGGAAGAACCGTCCAACGTCGCCGCATCTGCCGGACGTTCAGCGAATGCACCACCGGGCCCCGCAACGGCCTGGTAAGCGGCTGCTTCCCCCTCGACGATTTCTACAAGGGGCATCCCGACGCAATCCGGCTGAAGGCCCTCCGCTAGCCGTCATTCCGCGGCCGGCGGCTCCTTGCGGGGCTTCGCGGACCGGGCCTCGGACAGGAGGCGCTTGAGCACGACAGCCGGATTCTCGACCAGTTCCGGCGTGACCTGGAAGGACCGGACCCGGCTGGAAGGCAGGGCGAACTTCAGGTCGCGGAAGACGCGTTCGCAGACGGTCATCAGCCCGCGTGCACCGGTGTTCTCGCCGGTGGCCAGCTCGGCAAGGCGCCTGAGGCCGTCGTCGGTGAACTCCGCGGTGATGCCATACGCGGCGAACGCCCGCTCGTATTGCCGGATCAGGCTGCTTTCGCTTCGGCGCAGTACCTCAAACAGATGCCCGGTGTCCAATCCATGGCAGGCGACGCGGACCGGAAGGCGTCCGACGAACTCCGGCTCTAGGCCGTATTGGATGAAGTCGGCGGTCATCGCGCGGGCGTACAACTCGTCGGCTTCCAAACGCTGCACCTTCGCCCGCGCCGGCGTCCCCCCTTCGGCGCCGGCGGCTTCGGCAAGCCGATGCCGGATCCCCTTCTCCATCCCGGCGAAGGCGCCGCTCACGATGAAGAGGATGTGACGGGTGTTGATGGTCTCCGGCTGGGCCGATCCACCACCACGCATCGCGCTCATCGCGTTCTGGATCTGGCCGGTCATGTCGTTCGGCGAGACCAGCGGAACGTCACCGTCCTCCATCAGCTTCAGCAGGTTCGTCTGCACCCCGCGGCCGGAAACGTCGCGCCCCCCGCCTTCCCCGCGGGTCGCCAACTTGTCCACCTCGTCGAGGTAGATGATGCCATGGGAGGCTTTCTTGACGCTGCCGCCCGCCCGGCGGACGAGGTCGCGGACGAGGTCGTCAACGTCGCCGCCGACGTAACCGGTCTCGCTGAACTTGGTGGCGTCGGCCTTCACGAAGGGCACGCCGATCAGTTCCGCAGCGGAACGGATGAGGTGGGTCTTGCCGACACCGGTGGGACCCAGCAGCAGCACGTTCTGCTTCTGGTAGAACGGCGCGTCCTCACCGTCGAGGCATCGGCGCACATGTTGGAAATGGTCGCACAAGGCGACGCTGAGGACCTTCTTCGCCTCCGCCTGTCCGATGACGAACCGGTCGAGATGACGCGCGATCTGGCGCGGGAGGAGGTCGAAGGCGAACTCCTCGGAGGGGGTCGCCGTCTGCATCACGCCCGGCTTTGGGGCCACGTCCTCTGCCGGGGCAGTGGCGGCGGCGGCAGATCGACGGGGGCGGGAGGGTCCACGGGTGACGGGGCCCAATGCGGAGGGATGACCAGATGCAGGCATGACGATGTCGGTACGATCCGACGCTCACAAGGTGGGGGCATTTGGCACGAACCCCAAATCCGAAGTTCGCGGCGCACGGAATGCACGTCCCCGATGGGGAACGAGATGCGTTGCATCCGACCGGTTCGCATCAAGACTTCCGGGGTGCCACGGGAAAGCAAAGCCGCCCGCCAGGAGCGGACCCAGAGGATCCTGGAGGTCCTCCAAACCACCTATCCCAACGCCTACTGCGAGCTGACCTTCACCACGCCGCTGGAACTCCTGGTGGCCACCATCCTGTCGGCACAGTGTACCGACAAGCAGGTGAACATCGTCACCGCAGACCTGTTCAGGAAGTACCGGAGCGCCGCCGACTACGCGTCTGCGGATCCCCTGGTCCTGGAGTCCGACGTCCGTCGGATCGGCCTCTACCGGAACAAGGCGAAGAACATCCAAGCCTGCTGTCGCGCCCTTCTGGAGCGTCACGGCGGCGAGGTGCCGCGGCGGATGGAGGATCTCACGGCCCTCGCCGGAGTCGGACGAAAGACCGCCAACGTCGTCCTCGGAAACGCCTTCGGCGTCAACGTGGGCGTGGTGGTGGACACCCACGTGGGAAGACTCTCAACGAGACTGGGGCTGACCCGCCAGACGGATCCGGTCCACGTCGAGCGGACCTTGATGGAGCTGGTGCCGCAGCCGCGGTGGACCGACTTCAGCCATCAGCTGATCTGGCACGGACGACGCCGTTGTCCCGCTCGGAAACCGGACTGCGCCCACTGCGAGTTGGCCGCCGTGTGTCCTTCCAACGGTCGGGTTTGAGCCGACGCTGGTGTTCGCATTGGGTTTTCGGACGGCGATGGTGGAAGTCGAAACGCTTCCTCCACACAGGTCACCCGGTTTAGCGTGTCTCCATGACTTCGGATGAGGCCCTTGGATTGTTCCGTCAGACCGGTGCGTTGCTGGAAGGCCACTTCCTGCTCCGAAGCGGTCTGCACAGCCGGCAGTTCTTCCAATGCGCACTCGCCCTGCAACGGATGCCGATCGTGGAGAAGTTCGGCGCCGCATTGGCCGCCCGGGTGGCGGAGCTGGGGGTCGAGACGGTCGTGGCACCGGCCATGGGTGGACTTGTGATCGGCCAGGAGGTCGCCCGCCAACTGGGTTGCCGCTTCATCTTCGCGGAAAAGGAAGAAGGACGTCTGGTGCTCCGCCGTGGATTCACGCTGCGTCCCGATGAACGTTGCCTGGTGGTCGAGGATGTCGTCACCAAAGGCGGACGGGCCTTGGAGACCATCGAAATCGTCAAGGGCTTGGGAGCCGTGGTGACCGGCGTCGCGATGTTGGTGAACCGCTCGGATGGCACCTTGGATCTGGGTGCCCCGCTGTTCGAGTTGATCCGGTTGAACGTCGAGACCTTTACTCCGGACAACTTGCCTGCAGATCTGGCGGCGACGCCCGCCATCAAGCCAGGAAGCAAGTAGGACAAGCCCGGCCAGATCGAGGGCTTGGGCATTCAGCCCTGAAGACAACCCCACGGGTCGAGCAGCAGCCTCCACTGCTCTTCGAGGCAGACGAGGTCGCCTTCGTTCCAGATCACCGCATCGGATCGCCTCATCTTCTCCTCCATTGGCATCTGCGCCTCGAGCCGGGCCTTGATCTGGTCGCCGCTCCATCCCCGGTTGCCGAGGCGGCTCCTCTGGGTGGCCGCTGAGCAACCGATCGCCACCACATGATCGAAGTGGGCCGCGTAATCCTTCTCGAAGAGCAGTGGAATCACGACGAAGGCGACGGGTGATCCACCCGAACGCCGCTGATCAAGCCAAGCCTGCCATCGCTCTTGGATGCGTGGATGGAGGATCCGCTCCAATTCGAGCCGCGCCGCAGGATCCGAGAAGACGCGAGCGGCCATCGCCGCACGATTGAGGCCGCCATCGGCATCCAAGAATCCTGAGCCGAACGATCGGACGACCGCATCCAGGCCCGTTGTACCCGGAGCGACGACATCCCGGGCAACTTGATCGGTATCGAGAACCGGAAGTCCGAGACGGCACAGAAGGTCGGAAGAAGCCGATTTGCCTGCACCGATCCCGCCCGTGATTCCAACCGATTTCATGAAACTAAAAAGGCGCCGGAGGTCAGCCCCCCGGCGCCTTGGATCGCCCCTTTCAGGGCGTATAGACGACCCGGTAGGTCTTGGCACCGGTGCCTTGGGACATCGGATCGTAGAACTTGAGCACCTTGCTGGAGGTGTTCGAGTTGGAGATGGCACCAATCCGAGTCCAAGTGGTCCCCGAGGAGGGTTCATTGGCCAAGATGGAGTAGCTCGTGCCCGGCGCAGCATTCCAACCGATCTCGAAGTAGGGCTGGTTGTTGAGGCTGACCACCTTGGTCGAGATGTTGACTCCCGCGAACGGAGTCGCATCCGCGGCGTTGACCACGCCATCACCATCGGAGTCGATCGAAGCGCTGTAGCGGAACGACCAAGAAGCCTGCACGCTGAATCCACCGCCGACGGTGGTCACCACGGTGCCTCCGGTAACCGTGGGATTGGCGACGCGACGCAGGCGGCCGTTGTAGGCGCCATCAAGCACCGTGGCGTTCAACTCGATGCCATCGACGGTGACCACGTTGTAGTAGAGGCGGAAGTTCGGGTCGATATCGAGGGCGCTCTCAAGACCGTCGAAGTCCACGATGTTGTTGGTGACATCGATGAAGTAGGCGAAGCCGGGGCCCAGCTCCAGACGACGAACGTAAAGGGCGGCGGGTGCGCTGGAGGACGGCAAAAGGAGGATTTGGCCGAACTCATCGACATCCAAGGTCAGGGCACCAAGCGCGGAGTTGTTGGCGAACCCGGCCTCACCGGGGCCACGGTCCGCAGACGGCCAGTCGAGCGAGGCCAGACCGAAGCGACCCGCGGCGAGGTCCACATTCACCCCTTCGAGGTTGTTCACCGGCGCGTTGCGCTCAAGCCGCACCCCAAGGCCGGAAATGGTGAGCAACGGGGGCCCTGCGGTGAACCCATTCGCATTGAAGGAATTCGTGGCGTCCAAGACCACCAAACCAGGACTGGTGATAACGCCACCGGAGGTGACGTTCAAATCCCCGGCCCGGACGGTCAGGGCCCCTCCGGATTGGATGTTCACGAAGTTGCCCGCCAGCGTCATTTGGCTCGCAGAGAGATTCATCACGTTCAGCGCCCGCAGCGGACCCGAGTTGGTCATCTGGGTTGCATGAACACCGAAGAACCCGCTGGAGAAGATGGTTCCCTGGTTGAACAAACCATTGAGGGTCCTTCCGTTCCTGGGTTCAAAGGCGAATACCTCGCCGAGAATCAGGCCGGAGTTGAAGAGATTGGAAAGCCTGGGAAAACTACGAGGCGTCACACCAGTCGAACCGGAAACAGTGAACGAGGACTCGTTGCTCCAGTTCTCGGTGATCGGCGCCACCTGCTCCGCAGAAGGCGGCACGATCGCAGCGGGGTCAATTCCAGGGAAGAAGGTGTTCACCGTAGTTGAATCCGGAATCGAAAAGTCGATGGGATCAACCGTGGTCAGGTTGGTCGCCCGAAGCTTCAGTGAAACCAGTTGTCCAGTGGTCTCCAGAGGCTGGAAATTGGCGTCGATCACCATCACTCGGAAGAAGGTCTCAGCATGCAGGGTGGTGGTCGAATTCGTGTCCGTGGAATTCGGATCGGCGAAATCGGCTGAGTTCGTCCAAGCCATGACCATCATCCGAACCGTGCCGTTGAGGTTCGGCTGGCCGATCGGATTCAAACCCTGATATACGAGAGTGCCGTTGGTTGAACCGAGATCGTAATGCGCGAAGGGCGCCGCGATGCTGGTGTTGCGGGAGGAAACGACATGATCGGCCCGGATTCGAGCCACGCCGGAAGCGCGGATGCGGGTGTCACGAAGGTCGAGATTGGTCGCATCCAAGCGCACCCGACCGGCCATATTCGTAACGAAGGCGATTTCCGGCAGGAAGGTCAAGTTGCCAAGAAATCCCGGCGGAAGACCAGCACCGATAAGGCTGAGCAGGCGGCTGTTACCAGGACTGGGGATCTGCGATGGAAGTGAAGTCAGGCTGAACTCATACGACATATAGTCGTTGGTCATCACCGAGTTCGTGTACGGGATGGTTCCCTGAAGAACGTCGAAGTAGCCATCCGTGAACAGCAGGGGCGTGAACGAGGCGTTGGCTCCGGTGTTGTCGTCACCAAGCAGGGAGAGCAGGTTGGTCCGCGAAATCGGATTACGGACATCAAACGGGTCTCCAAGGAACGCCCGGTCTTCGCGGGTGACCGGAATCCGAATTCCGGGCTGCACCCCGATCGTCACATAACGCGGCATCATCGAGCTCGCGTAGTTGTATTCGCGGGCATACGGAGCGTTGGTGGGGTATCTAGGGCTCCAATCCTCGGTGATCGAGACCACACGGAAATCCACCGAACTGTCGGTGTTGTTGGTGACCATGTAGCCAAAGCGAGCCTCCAGAGGCTGACCCGGACCTACCGTGGCAGACGCCAGCACCTCCGGGTTGCGATTGATAATGAACACCGCGCTGATCTCGTTATTGGTCGGCGAAAGAAGATTCGTCGAGATATAGGTCAGCGCCCCGACATTGGGATTCAATCCCGTGGTGGAAAGTACGCGGTTAATCCATCCCGTCGGATCTGAGGCGGGATCCGTGGGAGGCACCGTCGTCGAGGAGATGTAGCGGAGATTCAGTTCTGCATTGGTCTTCACCACCGAGACGATCCCGCCTGGTGTAGCAAAATCCTCCGTCACTTCGAGAGGAACGGCAAAGCGAGTGAGGTCGGTGCGGACCGAGTAAAATCCCCAATTCAATCCCCGGACACCTGCAGGATTGTAGGCCACATGCATCTGCGGCGGGTCGATAAAGAACACAAAAGTTTGCTCGATGAGGTCCTTTTGCAGGGTCAACAATGAGGACCGACGGAGATCGACATTGGAGCCAGCAACCGACAAATCTCCCCAATAAGCCACGGAAAAAACCCCTCGGTTGATGATGTTGTTGGCGAAGAAGTTGAGGTAACCACCGTCACCGAACGTGTAACCCTGACCTTCTGGGAATACTGTGAAATCGAAAACCGGGTTCCCCTCGGCATTGATAACACCGGTCTGGGCGTTGAAAATCGAAGTTGCCGGAGTACGAGTCCCACTGGAGTTCTCCGTGATGAACTCCATCCCCAAGTTAGCGCTGATCGTACCTTCGTTGGTGTAAGATAGCGTATTTCTCGTGTTGAATATGTCGCCAGTGGCCACCGAAAAATTCCCGGCATTGTGAAAGATTGCGGCGTCCAGCGGACGGTCGACTAGAAAGTTTCCGCCGTTGTAGAAGACAGATTGTGCGAGTAAGGTAACGGATGCCAGAAGAGCAGCCGCGAACCCGGCAGCGGACAGCTTCCAAAGAGATGAAAGGGACTGTTTCATGGGTGACAGTTCTAGTTCCGCGTCAGGAAATCGATGACGGCTTCCAAATCCGAAATCTGGGTGCCTACAGGGAACACGGTAGGAAGGTTCGTTGAGCCATCAAACGTTGACCATAGAAAGCCACGACGGGCGTCCTGTTCGTCCGTTTCCTCAACATTGAGGTTGAAGACTCCCACCTTGCTCAGTCGGAAAACCAGCTGCGGCTCGATATTTCCAGGACCTTCTGCGTTGGGTGTGAGTGTCGAACCGTTATTGACGAAATTCAAATCAGTAAACTCATGAGGAACAGGCACCTCATCGATGACCCCAAGGTCACCCGCACTAATTTGGAAATCGGGCGCGGTATTCGTCCTAACGACAATTTGACTGATCACAACTCCATTCGAGATCACCAACTCTGGATAGGAGACGACAACAGGAAATGGTGAAACTCTCAAAATAGGGTCTAAGTCAACCCGAACAAACTGGATGTGGTCTACACCGGCTCGTACTCCGAGATTAACCAATTGCCGAGCATTTCCAGTGGTCACCGCGTTGGTGCCAATGGCAGCGGTACCTCCAGCGATTGTCCAAGGAGAGTCCAAAGACGCTCCGCTTCCCACGGTGCTAACGACACCCGAGCCTCTTACAGAGCCGGCCGGAGCCGCTTCGTAGTTGAGGTTTTGTGGACGATAAATATAGCGAAGGCCACCGATATCATCACGGGTGAGGCCCCTGAAATATCGGCCAGCGGGAGACAAAGCACGAAGGAGTCGGGAATCAAGTCGAATCTCCTCCTCATCGTCATTACGAATCAACGAAGCCAAAGCAATGGTTGGATTTGAGGAATCGATCGGAATCTCCCGTGAGTCGTAGCCAACCACGGCTCCGGCGTCATCAAACACCTCGCGAACAACGTAAGAGTAAAGAGTACCGTTCACATAGCGGCTGGGGAGACCAGTAACGGGGTCGTAGTTGAAGTTGGCAACAGAGTAGAACGGCGTTCCACCTGCATCTACGAACCTCGCTCGGATAGACCAAACCCAACGATCTGGGGCAGTGAGACCAAGGTTCTCCAGAATGGACGCCATCAGCGTTGTTTTGATATCAATCAATCGAAGAGCTTGGGCCAATGGATTCACCCCGTCTGCCTTAAGTGGATACTCGCTCAAGTCCGCGCTCATGGCGGAAAAGTTCGTCAGTGAGTTGTACACTTCAAAGGCGTCGGTAACGGCCTGCATTCCAGGCGCTCCAAAGAATTCTGCGAAGGCTCCGTCAAATCCGAAGGTAACAATGGGGGTCGAAAGGCGATACTCATCACCCCGTAGCCGAGGTCCACCATTCTCTTGGCCAGTGGTCGGAGGAAGATCGTAACCGATGTCCGAGGTTTGCCAGGCGGAATAGGGGCCCAGCAGCGAAAAGGCGGAGACCTTTGTCACCAGCAGTGCCACCAAAACTGGTAGAAAGGACAGGAATCTAGAAAGTCGCATATTCAGCGGGCGAGTTGGACTCGGTAGAAGGTGGTGGGAGAGGCGGCATCGAGTGAGATCGATTGCTGACTCGAACTGGCCGCGGAGACCGACCGCAGGGGCGTCCAAGTTTCCAGATTGGTCGAGGACTCGAGGAGGTAGGGTTCGCCGGGAACCGAGTTCCAAGACAGCTTGATGCTGCGGGCCGGGGTCCCCGTGAGCTTCTTTACATCACGGGCCTTCAGATCGATGCCGGTGGAAAGGCTTCCAAGAGTGCTCCAGATAACCCGAAAGCCTTGGGGAGTTGCCGCCACAGTGGGATCCGTTTGATCGGCGGCGCGTTGGGAGTTGGCAACGAATTCATCGCCGCGTGGGCTACCGAACTGGTCCAAGGCCCGCGCAGAGGCGCCAAGGCCGGAACCATCGGCGCCCCGGCTGTTCCAGACTGCCAGAGTGTCGTTGCCACTGACCCCGAATTGAAGCCCCAGTTGTTCGTAGGAGCGGTAGGTATTCAGGGTGGACGGCGAGGCTGGGAGCGTTCCGCTGGCGTCGAGAACGGCGGCTCGGATGTCCCAACCGGTCGTTCCGTCGGTGGTAAATTCACTCCAGCCGATCAAGGTCCGACCGGAGGACAAGGCCGCGATGGCTGGAGCATCGCACGGGCGCGAAGCACCGTTGATCCAGATCAGCTGCCCGACTTGGCCACCAGGTTGGATGATCTGCGCAAAGATGTCGGAGTTCACCTCGGAGCGCGTTCCGGCGCCGCCGAGCCCAAGGACGTCGGCCTGTGCCATCTCAGCGACCCAAACCACAACAACCGACCCATCGGCGTGGGAGGCCAAGGCCGGGCGGCGATCCACGCGACCCGAAGTTCCCAAGATGCGAACAACCCCATCCGCGGCGCCGTTTGCCGCGAAGCGTTGGAAGTGGATCTTGCGGGATACCCCATCCGGTCCCGCAGCTTCCCAGGCTACCACGAACCCGGAACCCGAACGGGCGACTGCGGGATTGTAGAACCCGGAAGAAGCATCGGCTTGGGCGATTTGGATTTCGTTTCCGGAGACCGCTCCTGCGCGGGTGAGAAGCCGGGCGCGGATGGATTGATTTCCAACCTTTCCGGATTGCCAGACAACGACGGCGCCACCGTTGGACAGGGCAGCCACCTTGGGATTGTCTTGATTGAAGAGTGAATCCTGGTTCACCCGAACGATCTGCGGGCTGGAGATGCCTGTCTGGAGATTCAGGAACCGGGCTCCGATTCCAAGACCGTTCCCATCGATGGCGTTATCCTGCCAGACAACGAAGCCGTTCACCCCAGAGGAAGCGATGGAGGCGCTGACCTGATCACCCACCAACCCTACGGCTGAGGAGGTATTGGCAAGGAGTCGAAGATCCGAGCCGACGACCTCTACGGTGGGAGGCGCGATCTCCTCGATGCTCAACCGAGGCGAAAGAGGGTCGGCAACGCCTTGCGCAGTGGCCACAGGTGCCAACGCAATGCAGGCGGCCAAGCCCGTGGCCAAGCGTCGCACAGATTCTCTGGTTGCAGGATTCATGCAGGTCTTCCGGAAGGTCGGACAACCATTGGAGTGATTACAGAAGTAATCACCCAAAGGTCTTCCGTAAAGTTTATTTCACCGAAGCGGTCTGCGCGGGAATGCTGTTCGGGTCGTAGGGGAGGCTCTCCGACGAGTGTACGCGCTTTCCAGCCGGATCGATGATCGTGGCGGTCACGAAGATCATCAGGTTCTTCTTCACGCTGCGGCTGTTCTCGCTGCGGAACAGGCGGCCCAAAATGGGGAGGTCACCTAGAACCGGAACCTTGTCCCGGGACTTGAAGTTGTCTTCGGCGATCAGGCCGCCGAGAACGACGGTCTGGCCGTCCCATACGATGGCCGAGGTGGTCACCATCCGCACGCGGAGGCGCGGGAGCGGGAGCACCGCAGTACGGCTGATCGGTGCGCTGCCCGAG
>CAMASJ010000089.1 GCA_945860685.1 Akkermansia muciniphila | reverse complement strand
AGCCCTGCTTCCGCACCAACGCCGCGGCCTGGTTCGTCTCGCAGCCGAGGCCGATGATCACATAGGCCCCGATGTTCGGGTGACGCGCGATCCCCGCGAGGACCCGCTGGAGGATCTCCGTGTTCTCGTCCGCCGTGGCGCAGCCCGACTTGTGGGTGAAGGCGACCACACCGTCCACGCCCGGGAAATCCCGCCGCAGGACCTCCGGGGTGAAGCGGCGCGCGACGTACTGGGAGACGCTGGCCGAGCAGTTCACCGAGGAGATGACGGCGACGAAGTTGCGGGTCCCGGCCCGGCCGCCGGGTCGGCTGTAGCCGGAGAAGGTCCGGCGCTCGGACTCCGGAAGAAGCGTCCACGGCACGGTGGGCTCCGCGAAGTGTCCGTCCGTCGACAACTCGCCGAGGTCGACGTTGTGGACGTGAACGTGGGCACCCGCGGGAATCGGTGCCGACGCCCGTCCGATGATCTGCCCGTACTTGCGGATCACGGTTCCAGCGACGAGGTCGCGCAGCGCCACCTTGTGCGCCACCGGGACGGCGCCCCGGATGCGGACACCTTCGATCTCCTCGCCGTCCAGGAGCCGGCGACGCGCCAAGGCGACGTCGTCATCGGGATGGAGACGGATCCAAGGCGACGCGGCGGGTGTGCTCATGTCCCCGAGGGGATACGCAGCGTCGTGACCGCGGGCGAGCGAGAAGCGGGGGACCGAACAAGGCCAAGGACAACGAAGTGCGGACAAGAATCCCAACGGACTCAGTGCCGCGGCAGGCCAGCTTGACGGAGCGTCTGGATGAACGCCGAGGGATCCCCCGGCGAAACCGCGATCCGTCTTCCGGGAAGGTGCAGCAGGACCACCTTCGCCGGGTCGTTGAACCAAGCCCGGTACGTTCCCACACCACGGGCATAGAAACAGCCGGTGAACGAGAACAGGCCGCCATTGCCGCAGACACGCCACGACTTGCCGGCGAGCTCCGGGGCCGCTTCGGCGGACACCAGTCCGGACAGGTCGACCCTCTTCGTCCATCCGGGACGATGGACGAAGAGGACCCTGCCTTCGAGCCGGTATCCCAGAACGCGGAACGGGAGGGCGCACAAGGGAACCGCCGCCACCAGCATCGCGGGCCACGGGATGGATCCGGCCTGGGGAACCGCCGTCAGCAGGACGAATCCGACTCCGAGCATGAGGGCGGTGGCGGTTCCGGAAATCCACTTCAGGGAAGCCGACCAAGGAGCCTCGAACGTGCGGGGATTCACGGCTGAAGGCGGTCAGGATCCGGCTTCGCCGTCCCATCGGAAGCGGCGCCAGGCGATGCCTCCGAGGAGGGTGCCGACGGCGACGAGTCCGGCCACAGGAAGGAACACCGCGGAAACGTCGAGTCCGCGCCACGTCATGGCGTCGAGCGCCTCGATGCCCCAACCGGTCGGCATCCAGAGGGACACGGTGCGGACCCAGGAGGGGAAGATGAAGGACGGGATCCAGGCGCCGCCGAGCATCAGGAGGATGAGCACGACCGGGATGGCGAGTCCGCGGGTGGCCTTGGGCGTGCGGCCGATGGCCGCGAGGGCCAGCGCGAGGGTGGCGGAGAAGTAGCAGAGCGCCAGGATGACGGCCACGAATCCGAACCAGCTTCCATGGATGCGGACGCCGAACGCGGATATGGCGACGGCGAAGGAGACGACAAAGGTGGAGAGGGCGATGATCGCGTAGGAGGTGGCCTTGCCGAGCAGGAGCGTGGCGCGGGAAAGCGGCGCGGCGCGGAGCCGGCGGAAAGTGCCCGACTGCCTTTCGGTCAAAAGGCCGACCGCGAGGTCGATCATCACCATCAGCACGAACTGGAGGGACATGCCGGCGAAGGAATGGGCGAACCCGTTGTAGCGGGCGCCGGCGACGCGGGTCAGGGGCTGGTCGTCGACGCGGTAGGGCAACGGCAGTTCCGCGGGGCCGGCGGCCGCGTTGGTCTGGACGACGGACATCCGCCGCGACTCGAGGAACGCGTCCGCCTGGGCGAGGGAATCGAGCAGCAGGCGACGTTGGATCTCCGGGAGACGTTCGGCGCGCAGGATGTTGGTCCTCCCCCGGGCGATGAGATCGCGTCCGACATCGACGTTGAGCAATCCTTCGGCGACGCCCGACACGATCTTCGGAACGAGCATTCCCTCGAGCAGGGAGCGTTCGGTCTCATGGGAGGGATCGAAGAGGAGCGTGACAACGGGGCGGCGGTCGGACTGGAAGATCCCCTGCAGGAGGTTGGTCGAGAATCCGGGAGGGAAGATCAGTCCGACCGGCACACGCCCCGCGGTGACCCGGGCCCGGGCGGCGGCCTCGTTGGTGACGACGACCGCGAAGGTGGAGTCGTTGGTGAACGCGGCGACCACGCCGCGGGATGCCGCGGAACCGTCGAGGTCCACCAACACCAGGCCGATGGCGGAACGCTCGGCCTTGCCGCCGGTCCCGCCCGTGAGCTGGCCGAAGAAGGCAGCCATCAGCACCGGCACGAGGTAGAGGAGGACCAGGGCCTTGCGGTCGCGCAGGAACAGCGCGAGGTCGAGGCGGATGATGGCGATCCAGGAGTCCATGGATTCAGGAATCGCGAAGGCTTCGTCCGGTCAGTTCGAGGAAGACCGCCTCGAGGTTGGGCGGCTCGGCGGAGAAGGACCGCACGGCGATCCCGGCCTCCGCCAACCGGCGCAGGACTTCGGAGGACCCTGCTGCAAGCGAACCCACCCTCACCTGCACGCTCCTTCCGTCGATCCGGACGGACCCGATGCCCGGGATGTCTCGGAGGGTTCCCGAGAGGGTGTCGGAGGCCGGCTCCTCGAGCTCGATCCGGAGTTCGGCACCGGCGCCGGTGCCGGCACGGTGACGGAGCCGGGCCAGCGAGTCGTCGACGACGATCCGTCCCCGGTCGATGATGATGACCCGGTCGCAGAGGCGTTCGACCTCCTCCATGTAGTGCGTGGTGTAGAGCAGCGTTTTCCCGCGGCGACGGAGCTCGGCGATGTTGTCGAAGATGGCGTTCCGGCTCTGCGGATCGACACCGACGGTGGGCTCGTCGAGCAGGAGGATGTCCGGGTCGTGCAGCAGGGCCGCCGCGAGGTTGAGTCGGCGCTTCATGCCGCCGCTGAAGGTCCCGACCCGGTCGTCCGCGCGGTCGGAGAGGCCGACGAACTCCAGCGCCGATCGGACGGCCTCCGGGATCCGGGACTGCCCGACGCCCTGGATCGCGGCGAAGAACCCGAGGTTCCTCCGCGCGTCCAGCTCCTCGTAGAGGGCCAGGTCCTGCGGGACCAGGCCGAGGCGACGTTTGATCGGATCGGTGTCGGAGACCAGGGCGGCACCGCCGAGCAACAACTCCCCGGAGTCGGGCCGGAGCAGGCCCGTGATCATCGAGAAGGTGGTGGTCTTGCCGGCGCCGTTGGGGCCCAGCAGGCCGACGCTCTCGCCGGCCCGGACCTCGAACGAGACGCCATCCACGGCGGTGCGGTCGCCGAAGCGTCGGACGAGGTTCCGCGCGGCGAGCACGACCGGGGCGGAACGATCGGTGTTCATGGCTTCGCCTTCGGATACCGGAGCCGTGTTCCTTCCACCGAGAGGTCGACCAACCGTTCCAACACCGCCAGATCCACATCGGCGAGGCGCTTGATGTAGAGGCAGACCTTCGCGGTCTTGTGTTTGCCAAGACGGGAAAGCAGCGCCTTCGCCTCGTCGGAGTCGAATCCTTCGAGGAGGTAGAGGCTGATGTGGGCGGAACCGGAGGAAAAGCCGACGACGCTGGAGTCGCCCTCGCGTCCGCTCTCGTAGCGATAGTGGTACTCGTCGAAGCCCACGATGCTGGGCCCCCACATCTTCGGTGCGCAGCCGGTGGCCTTCCGCATCAGGTCGACCAACAGCCCGCAGTCGCGTCTGCGAGCCTCGTCGGGGATCCGGGCGACGTAAGATTCGACATCGACTTTCGAGGGCTGGGTCTTGTTCCGGGAAGTGGCCATGGGATCGGAGGGGTTTGGTTGGAGGCCGCCGTAGAAAGGAGCCTTCCATCCGGCGTGGAGGATCGCAATCCGCTGAGAGTCCTAGCGGATGAATTCCACGAATCGGGATTCGCCGGGAGGGATGTCCAACACGACCGGAGCGCCGTTCGTCCACGACTGCGCGGTGAGCCATTCCCGGGCCCCGCGCCAAGGGACGCGGGCGGAGAGCGCCACCTTGGCCACGGCCTCGGGGAACACCCGGGCGGGCGTCCTGCCCGACTTGACCACGCCGTCGTTGTTCACGAGTTCCACCACCCAGCCGGCGGGGTTCCGGTTGATCGCGAACTGCACCGGGTCGCCCTGTACCGAGATGGGAAGCAGCGTGGCGGCGACCTCCGCAAGCCGGCCGTCAGAAATGGCCGCGGGACGGCCGGTGCGGGGATTGGGAACAGACGGGAAGACCTCGACGGATCCGGCGGAACGGAGCCTCTCCCAGGCCGCGGCACCGAGCGCCTCGACATGACGGGGAAGCACAAGCAGGCGGCTGCCGGACTCCAAGGCCGTGCGCAGCTCGGACACGAAGGCCGGCCGGAACTCCATGTCGCCCGAGAGGAGGATCACCGGATAGCGGGACATGAAGGCGCCGGTGGCGGTGGAAAGCACCACGTCGGCGATCTCGCCGTGGCGCGTCGGATGGAGGTAACCCGCCTCCGGATTCGGGGGATTCCCGGGCACGGGCAGCCGGCGGTCGGCGGAGAACAACTGGTCCTCGAACAGGTCTGCGGTCTCCTGGTCGGCGACGGACCTCGGGAACACGCCCCATGCCTTGCCCTGGTAGCCGTTGTGGCCCGCGAGCCGGTCGAGGACGACGAGCAGCGGCGTGTAGGGATTGCCGCGGTCGTGGGAGCGGAAGAAGCGGAACGCCTCCGCCGCGGCCTCGCCGTGCGGGGTGAGCGACCAGGGAGGTCCGTCCGCGGCGAAGAAGCTGTTGAAGCTGTTCTCCGGCGTCACCATCGCGGCGCCCGCGAACCAGGCATGACGCCAGAGGCGCAGGCAGAGGCTCAGCGAATGGCCGGCGTCGAGTCCGGTGGCGGTGTCGCCGCGGGTGTCGAGCGGCCCCCGCGTGGTCACCGCGTTCCCGAACCACGGGCTCACCTGGACCGTCCATGGGAGGTTCCACTGGCGCGCGGCGCCGCGGGCGAAGGCGAACTTCGACTGGGTGAAGCCGATGTTCTCACCCACCTCGAGGCCCACGACGGCGGCGCCCCACTCGGCGGCGTAGGACTCGTAGTGGGAGTGGCCGGTGACGCTGATCAGGCGTCCGCCCTTGGCCTGACGATGCCACAGGAAGTACTCGCGAAGCTGCTCGTACGCCTCACGGCGGTCGCGGGGGACCGGATCGTAGCCGGCGCCGGCGGCCTCCTTGAGGAAACGGTCCTTGCGCGCATCGAAGTCCGCTCCGAGCACCGACCTCATCCAGTTCGTGTCGGGACGCAGCCGATGGAAGTGATAGCCCCATTCGCCGAGCTGGATGGCGTTGAACACGCCGGCGCCGTCCAGGAGCCGGACGGCGTCCTCATCCGCGGCGCCCAGAACGCTGGTGCCGCCTTGGAGCTGCATCCGGCCGCCGTCGGGCGGATAGAGGATCACCGGCCAGCCGAGACGGGAGAGATACGCGAGTGCCGGACGCGACGCGGCGACCGCGGCGGGTCCGGGATCGAAGGCGGAGGCGAGGTGCTTGGCGCGGAGAAATCCGACCAGGGACTCCAGGGCTTCCGGGTCCGAGGGGCAGGCGTACAGCGAGAACTGGAACTCGCGAGTGCCGGGGAAGAGGCGGGGAGAAGGCGGATCGCCGGCGCCGGGTAGCGGGCCGGCGGCCAGGAGACGCAGGGCCAGCGCAAGAGGCCAAACCATCAGGAGGAACCGGAGTCGGGGACTCATCCTCCTGAGGCGAATCGATGCGGAAGGGATTGTCACGCTAAGCCGCAAAACCGCTTGGGAAGAGGAAGCCGTCGGATTCCCGTTCCGGAAAAGTACCGCGAGTGGTGATCGCGGCTTCGAACCCGGAACCTGCACCCCGTTCGCGTCTTGGCGCATGGGCGTGAGGACGGTCCTCGCTGCGTCAGGATCGTTGGCCGGGGAACCCGCAGTCCCGGGACGGAGGTCCAGTCCAGACACCTTGCGAAAGGAGCGGGCCGGCTCTGGAATCCGACTAACGTCCCGCCGTGGGATCCCAGCGGTCGCCAGGCAGCAACAGGTGGAAGCCCACGCCTTTGGCGCCGAGGTTCGCGTGGGGACCTTCCTGGCGGACCTTCACCCCACGGGCGTCGAACACCATCACGCTGCCGTCCCCTTCGACCTCCCAGGAGCCGTCGGGGAGCACCACGAGCGCGGTGGCCTCGTCGATGCCGACCCCGATCAGCTCCGGATGCTCCAGCGTGACGCCGACCAGCCGGTTCTGGCGGCGACGGGCGATGAAGTGCTGGTCGACGATGGCGTTGGTGACCAGGCCGAGACCCGTGGAGGTGAGCGTGGCCCCACGGCGGACCACCGCGAAGTCGGCCTTGCGGTCGGGTTCGCCGCGCTGGTCGCCGGTGATCATCACCCGGCTCATGATCGCCGCACCGGCGCTGGTCCCGCCGATGACTGCGCCGCGGGTGTCCCGCATCCGATGGAGCGCGGCCTCGCACGGGGTGCCGACCAGCACCGCAGCCAGGCGCGCCTGGTCGCCGCCGGTGAAGAAGACGCCGGTGTAGCCCATGAGCCTCTCGGCGGTGGCAGGCAACATCGCCTGGCTGCGGTCGAAGCGGACGACGTCGACGTCCTTCACGCCGAACCCGCGGAATTCCTCGGCCTGAAGGCGACCGGAGCGTTCGGGTTCGCCGCTGGCCATCGGGAGCACCGCGATGCGTGCGTGGTTCGTGCCCCCCGCCAGGGCGATGAAGCGGTGGTGGATCCGGCCCGGCCGTTCACCGCCGCCGATGATCACCAACGAGCCGCGACGCTCCGTCACTGCTTCGGCGAAGCAATGCGAGGTGAGCGTAGCCCAGGCGAGCACGGGCAGCGCAAGAAGCCGAAGGACCCGGACGCGGTGCGCCGGCGAGGGGACGTTCGACTCAACGTTCATGGATGGCAGTGTGGGGGATTCCGTCGGATCCGATCCAGCCCCGGAAGAGCCCTTCGGAATTGTAGGGCATGGAGAAGCGGCCGCGGCGGTCGAGCACGATGACTGCTCCTTCCCCGCCGGCCTTCACGAGAGTGCCCAGGACCACCTCACGGGCCGCGGCGTCGACGGAACGACCGCCGTGGGCCATTCGGGCCGCGATGTCGTGAGCCACGGCGTATCGGATGAAGAACTCCCCCTGGCCGGTCGAGGACACGGCGCAGGTCGCGTCGTCGGCCCAGGTGCCGGAGCCGATCAGCGGCGAGTCGCCAATGCGGCCGGGGAGCTTGCCGGCCAAGCCGCCGGTGGAGGTGGCCGCGGCGAGGTGGCCGGACCGGTCGAGGGCCACGGCGCCCACCGTCCCGAATCCGACCGACGCCGGAAGTGCGGCCCGGCGGCTTGGGGCGTCGAGGATCTCCTGCAACTGGCGACGACGGGCCTCGGTGATGAAGTAGGCGTTGGAGACGACCGGCAATCCCGCGGAGACGGCGAAGGCCTCGGCACCGGATCCGGCGAGCAGGACATGCGGGGTCCGCTCCATCACCTTGCGGGCGGCGTCGACCGGGTTTCGGACCGTGCGGACGCCCGCAACGGCACCAGCCTTGAGCGTCGCGCCGTCCATCACGGCGGAATCCAGCTCGGCGACACCGTCGCGGTTGAGCGCCGCGCCACGGCCCGCGTTGAAGAGCGGATTGTCCTCGAGGACCCGCACGGCGGCCGTCACGGCATCGAGGCTGGAGCCACCCTGCCGCAGCACCGCGTGCCCGGCGACGAGCGCCTCGGTCAGACCTTCGCGGTAGGCCCGGTCACCCTCGGGAGTCAGCTCGGACTTCGACGGAACGCCCGCACCGCCGTGGATCACCAGGACCGGCTCGACCGCGATCGGGCGCGTCCGGCAACCGGCGTTTCCCGCCACGAACAGCAGGACCAGAAGCCATGGTAACAGGAGACGGGAACGTCCGCTTCGGGGACAGCGCATGCCTCTTCCATGATTCAACGTGGGTCACGGGGAAAGCCTTCAGTTGCGGTGCGCAGAACATCGCCCGACCCGCCGAAGACCCGATGATGGCAGGCCGGGCTGGCAACGGAGACGCGGAACGCCATCCTGTCGACGATGGCCCCGGTGGCATTGCTGGAACACCTGCGTTCGGAGGAGGACGCGCGGTTCGACCGGGTCTTCCCCGAGTCGATACGGCTGCTTTCGCGCGTGTTCTGGACGCCGGTTTCCGTGGCCCGTCAGGCCGCCGGTTTCCTCGTCACCCGGCCCGGCACCCGTGTTCTTGACATCGGCTGCGGCCCCGGGAAGTTCTGCATCGCCGCCGCGGTCGGAAGCCCCGGGCACTTCACGGGAATCGAACAGCGTCGACGTCTCTGCGAGGCGGCTTGGCGGATCATCCGCAATGCCGGCATCCCGAACGCCGAGGTCTTCCACGGCGACATGGGTGGACTGCGCTTCGACGACTTCGAGGCCTTCTACCTGTTCAACCCCTTCGCGGAATACCTCGAGCCGGAAGGCCGGATCGACGGCTCTATCGGGGAGTCGGAGGGACACTACGACGAGTTCGTCCGGACAGTCGCGGACCGCCTCTCGGCAAGGCCGACGGGGACCCGCGTCGCGACCTACTGCGGCATCTGCGAGGAGATCCCACCCGACTACGACTGCGTGGGGAACTCCGCGGACGGCAAGCTGCGGTTCTGGGAGAAGTCCCGCTGAACGCGCTTCAACGCCGCCGGAGAATCTCCACCGGTCCGCCATGCACGCCGACGACCAGTTCGTTGCGGCCGTCGCCGTCGAGGTCCGTGATCAAGGCCGACCGTTGTTCCCCGGGCACGCGGACGCCGCATTCGGGCAGTGTGACGGCCTCGAATCGACCGCCTCCGAGACCGAACAGGATCACGCCTTCGCCGGAATCGTCCCGGGACTGGCCGAAGTTGTGGCCATGGAATCCCTGGGCGCAGAAGACGTCCGTCAGGCCGTCGCCGTCGAGGTCACCGACGGCGAAGCCGAAGACAGGACCCGCCTGCACCGCATCGGGAAGGAGCGTGGCCTCGAGATGGTCGCCGCGGTTCAGCAGCAAAAGCGAACCGAGGTGGTTAGCCACCTTCGGGACACGGACACCGGCGCCGACGATCGACGGCAGGCCGGCCAAGGCAAATGCGCGGTGGGTGGTGAAGTGCTCCTGCAGGGACGGCATCCGGGGGCCCAGTTCCGCGAAGCTGCGAAGCGGCCGCACGGTGCCGTCGACGTCGGTGTAGGCCTCGACACAGGCATCGGGGGCATTGGTTCCGCCGGGATACAGGTACAGCGGCCGGACCACACCGGAGGCATCCGGCATCCCGCTGTTCACCGCGAAGGCCGAATTGAACCCCCAGTTGCCCAGCAGCAGGTCCGGACGGCGATCGCCGTCGATGTCCGCGACCGCCGCGGCCTGCCACCAACCGGATAGAGAGGAGAGGTTCACGGAGTTCCCCTTTCCGAAACGCACCGGCAGGTCCCATTCGGACGCGGAGTCCGGACCGATCCGGAGGAGATGCGGGGTCCCCCAGTCCGACACCACCAGCAACTCCGGCTCGCCGCCCGCCTCGAAGTCGACGAAGGCCGCGGCGGAGACCATCCCCAGATCCGGCAACCGTCGTACCGGGGGCCCTTCTCCCTGGAGACGGAAGAGCGCGGAGCCGGGCGCTTCGGGGAACCGGCCGGCCCGGGAACCGGCTCCGACGAAGATCCATCTTCCCCCATCCGAGCCAGACAGGCAGGCGGGCGTCTCCGGAAGCGGCACGGGGACGTCGAGCGGGCTCACCCGCAGCGTCTTCGCCTCGATTCGGAAAAGGCGGTTGGAGCCCGCGGAAAGGCCGATCCATTCGTCGCCCAGCCGAACCCATCCGACGGTGCGGCCGACGGTGGACGCCGCAGTACCAACAGGCCTTCCGTTCGCATCCATCGCGCGGATCGGATTCGAATCATCGGCCCCGACCAGGATCCCCGATCCGGTGGATGCGAGCACCGGCAGGCGTGTCCCGAGCCGTCTTGGCAGCGTCGGCTGCACCGCGAACTCCGGACCGGCGGCGGGTGGGACAACGATCTCGGAGGCGTTCCTGCTGAGCGCGAGACGGGGCGCAGCGGCCACGGGAAGGCGGTTCGTCGACGGCAGCCCTTCACCCTCCGAAAGGATCCGTGGCGCGCCGGCCGGCAGGGATTCCCAGCGCTCGGTGCGGCCGCCCGGCCAACGCACCTCGAGTTCACCGAGACCGTCACCGGGACAGGCGAAGACCCGCTCCGGGGAATCGCCGGAAAGGTATCGGCCACCGGCGACGATCTCCGTCGACTGGGGCGGGACGGACACGCCGTCTCGACGTTTCCAGCGGAACCGAAGCTGCGCCCCGACCGCAGCCGAATTGGGTCCCCGGCCTCGCAGGGTCACCCGCAGACGCGCCCCCGTGGCTTCGTTGCGATAGAGGCCCGCGGGGCTGTTCATCGCATTGACCGCCAGGTCGAGATCGCCATCGCCGTCCAGATCGGCCAAGGCCATTCCATGATGGACACCGGGCTCCGCCAATCCCCAGGCCTCGGTGGATTCGTCGAACCGCGGAACCCCACCTGCGGGCTCACCGCGATGACGGAAGGCCCGGATCGGGGCGGCCAACCGCGGGAACTTCTGACGCTCGCGGAAGATCTGGGCGTCGGAGCGGATGCCTCCGCGGCGGAACTGCTTCAACTGCTCGGCGACGTCGAGATCCCTCGAACCGCGCTCCTGACCGGCGGACACCAGCAGGTCCGGCCAACCGTCGAGGTCCACGTCGAGGAAGACAGGGGTCCATGACCAGTCCGTGGCCATCACGCCGGCCATCGCGGCGGCCTCGAGGAACGACCCGTCGGAGCGCTGGAGAAAAAGGGTGTTGGCGTCGAACTGCGGACGCGTCAGCGGATCCGACGCATCCACCGCGAGTGACCCGGTTCCGTCCAACATCGTCAGGCGCCGAAGATGTTCGGGGCTGAGCATGTCGACGACGACGAAGTCAGGCCGGCCGTTCGCATCGAGGTCGGCGAAGTCGACGCCCATGGAGAACTGGCTCGTGTGACGCAGCGTGTTTCGTGGAACGAGCCGGAAGCGCGGATGGCCCGGCGTGGAATCGTTGATCCAGAAACGGTCGGGCGACTGGAAGTCGTTGCACACGTAGAGATCGGGCTTTCCGTCGCCGTTGACGTCGCGGAACTGCGCGGCGAGACCCCAATCCGGCGGTGCTGAAGAGAGCGGCTTGCCGTCCTCGTCGAGGAAGGCGCCGCCGGTCCACCGGACCTCGGCGAAGTTGGTGCCCCCGAGATTGCGGTAGAGCCCATCCGGCTCTCCCAACTCCTCGATCGCCCCGGTGGCCGTCACCACGAATCGGTTGGTGAGATCGGGTTCCGAGGTGGGACGCCCATCGATGGTGGCCACCACCGTCCGATCCCCTTCCCGACGGAATGTCGCGCGGGCGTTGGGCATATCCATGAGTGCCCGACGTCGGTAGTTGCAGACGTACAGGTCGATCCAGCCGTCACCGTCCACGTCGGCAAGGGCGAGGGAGTGGCCACCCCGTGCGGAGGATTGCAGGAAGGGCATCGGTTCGAAGACACCCGTCTTCGTCTGCAGAAGCACACGGACCCCGTCGGCGTGGGTGTTGAGCACGAGGTCGGGAAGGGCGTCGCCGTTCAGGTCGGCGAAGGCGACACCGGTGACGTCACCCGAGAGCGAGAGAAGCCCCGATGGAAACCATCGGGAAGTGACGTCCTCGAATCGCCATCCGCCGAGGTTGCGCCACAGCGAGGAACGTCCACCGGTGGCGCCGAAGAAGAGGTCCGGCCGGCCATCCTGGTCGACGTCACCGGCGGCGACGCCCGAGCCGTCGAGCAGCATCTGGTTGGTGAGCTGACGGAAGAGCGGGACCAGATTGGAGAAGGTCAGACCCGAGGCTTCCGGGGCGACGCGGGCGAATCCGCCGTTGGTGGAAGAAGCGGCCCGGACACCGCGAAACGGCCAAGCGAAGCCGAGCGTGAGGAAAGCGATGAGAAGGAACCGCCGAAGGGATCCAGATCGCGAGCGGTCCGACCGCTGGAGACGGATCTGCAGGATCTGGAAGGCAGGGTGGGCCATCGGACAGGGAGGGATCACGCAGAGGATCCCAGAGAACCGATTCCTGGAAAACACTTCCCTGTGGAATCCGGCTGGCGTGGATGGTGTAAACGAAAAAGGGGGCTGAAGCGAACTTCAGCCCCCGTGATTCAGATCCGTCGCCGATTACTGGCGGACACGTCCGAACAGCATGGGCTGGTCAGGCGTGAAGGTGAACGGACTGGTCGCACCGGCAACGTCGGTGAACGGACCGGTGATCGCCGGGGCGGCCTGCAGCGTGCCACCGGAGTAGGTGATGGTCACGGAGCCGTTCGGGTTGCGGACGATGCTCGTGATCTGCGGCGGGGCAGCGGGCGCCGGCGAGAACAGGATGAAGTCGAAGTCGCCGTTGCCGGTCTGGAAACGGAGGGTCTTCGAACCGGAGAGCTCGACGGCGAGCGGGGTGGTGTCGGTGTTGGACGCCTTGAGGGGCACCAGGGCGTTGTTGCCCCAGCCGCCCGTCGCCGGGGCGTCGAACGTGCCGACCGTGGTCGCGGTGCCACCGGTGACTGTGGACAGCGTGGCCGCAATGCGGGTCGCGCTGGCAGGACCGTCGCCGTGCGAGAGACCGGCATAGACGTTGTAACGGCCGGCCGGGAAGGTACGGGTGTAGTTGTACCAGCCGTCGCCGCCCGCCCAACCGATCTTGTAGTTGACGGCGATCTCACCGAGACCGCGGTCGCGGTCGCCGGTGCGGTCCATCGGGATGTTGGGCTCGCCCTCGGTCCGGTAGATCGGGGAGGCGTTCTCGTCGTTGCGGGTGTAGTCGGTCGAGGCGACCGCGGTGACTCCCGCGTAGGCGCCGCCGGCGTACGGCATCACGCTGGCCGCAGCGAGGCCGGTGCCACCGTTGTCGAAGTCTTCCGCCTCGATGAAGAAGGTCGGAGTGCGATGGGCGCCCACGCCGAAGGTCCAGCTGACCGTGCGATCGATGACCGTGGCGCGAACGACGTAGTTCGAGGTGGCCATCCAGCCGGCGGCGGGGGTGTAGCTGATGGTGGCGATGCCGCCGGCGGTGGTGACGGTCGGGGTGACCGCGGTGCCGTCGACCGTGAGGCTGACGTTGGCCGTGGTGAGGGCCGGGCCGGTGCCCTGGGGCACGACGAGCTTGATGGCGGAATCCACGCCAGCGCGGAAAGGCGCGGCGCCGGAGGCGCGACCGGTGCGGGCCGGGGCGAACGACTTGACGTAGGGCACGCCGGCGCTGGACAGCGGGTACTGGTAGGCCGTGATGCCGCCGTCGGCGTTGATCAGGTTGCCGGTGAGCAGGGCGCCGGTGACCGGGTCGAACTGACGGGCGCTGAACTCGACGTTCGCGCCGCCGCCGCCCTCGTACCAGACGAGGCGGACCGGGTAGAGACCGGCCTGGGTGACCTCGAAGGCGTAGGTGGTGCCGTCGGCGATGCCGCCGCCGTTGCCACGACCGCCGCTGAACTCACCGACCACGAGGGGCAGGGTGAACGCCTCGGCAGGGTTGCCGATGGTCATCACGAAGCCGTCGTCGCTGTTCACGTTGAACATGTAGTAGCCCGGGTTCAGGTTCAGGACCGTGAGGATCTCCTGGGCGAAGTTGTCGGTACCACCGCCGCCGGTGGTCGATCCGTCGGCATTCGGAAGACCCGGGATGCCCGGGACGCCGGTGTCATCCGGGAAGAAGCCGGAGCTGCCGGCGGTCTGGTTGTAGTTGATCACGCCGGTCTCGACGAAGTAGCCGGAGGGGCCGGTGAAGGCCGTCAGGTCGGCCACGTTCGGGGTGCCGATCAAACCGGCGACGTGGGTCAGACCGCGGTACGTGTCGTTGCCCATGGACTCGCCGTTGGCCTGCTGGACGGTCTTCACGAGGAAGCCGCGATTGGCGGTGTTCACGGCGGAGGCCGGAAGAGCGAGGCTCGGGGGAACGACCGGGGCGGCCGACACCGTGAAGGAGTTGGTGGCGCTGTA
>CAMASJ010000088.1 GCA_945860685.1 Akkermansia muciniphila | reverse complement strand
CAGATCCCGCTGCTGATGGGCCTCGGCCGTCTGGCCTCCGGCATGTCCTTGGCGATCGCCCTCCTGATGGCCTCCTTGGCCGCGGGCGCACTCGTCTGGAATCGACGGCGTCCGGAGATGGGCGGAGGCCTGCGGGCCACCGGGGACATGACGCTGGCGATGCTCGGTCCTGCGGGTCTGGGAATGCTGCTGGGATGGTGGGTGGAAGCCGGTTTCCAACCGGTCATGCGGGACGGCGTGTGCCTCTGCTGTTCGGGACACGCCTACTTCAGCGCCGGTTGGAAGATCCCTTGGATGCCGTTGGGAATGCTGGTCGCCGGCATGCCGGGAATGTGGGGCACGCTTTCCCGCTGGGACGGCCGTTGGGGCAGGATCCCGGCGGCCGGCATCGTCGCGGCGGGGATGACGGCCGGGATGTCGGGCGGGGCGACGCTGGCGCTCCGAATCGCCGGACCGATGCATCCGTGGCAGTTCCCGGCGGTGTTCCTCGGAATGACCGTCGGAATGCTGGCCGGCATGTACTTCGCGTGCGCGCTGGCCGAAGCGGCGCGACCCGCTTGGAAGGACCTCGGACGCTGAGGTGCTTCTAGGCGCCGACCCTCCGCGCGGACGGTCGGCGCCTCGGAACCGGCAATGGAGGCTCTCGCCGTGGGCCGACTATCGGACCGCGGCAGCGGACATGCCCAACTGCTTGGCGACGAAGGCCAGCTGATCGGCCCGTTCCTCGATCTGCTTCGAGACCGGCTTGCCAGCCCCGTGCCCGGCCTTGCTTTCGATGCGGATCAGAACCGGATTGGGGCCTTGGTGGACCTCCTGCAGGCGCGCCGCGAACTTGAAGCTGTGGGCCGGCACCACGCGGTCGTCATGGTCGGCCGTGGTGACCAGCGTCGGCGGATAGCTGACCCCGGGCTTGAGGTTGTGCAGCGGCGAATAGGCGAGGAGGGCCTTGAACTCCTCCGGGTTCTCGCTGCTGCCGTAGTCGCTGGTCCACGCCCATCCGATGGTGAACTTGTGGAACCGCAGCATGTCCATGACGCCCACCGCCGGCAGGCAGGCCCCGTAGAGGTCCGGACGCTGCGTCAGGCAGGCCCCGACCAGGAGTCCGCCGTTGGAGCCGCCCTGGATCGCGATGCGGCCCTTGCGGGTGTAGCCGTTGGCGATGAACCACTCGGCCGACGCGATGAAGTCGTCGAAGACATTCTGCTTCCTCAGCTTCGTCCCGGCCTTGTGCCATTCCTCCCCGTACTCGCCGCCGCCGCGGAGGTTCGGCACGGCGTAGATGCCGCCCATCTCCAGCCACACCAGGTTGGCGACGCTGAAGCTCGGGGTGAGCGAGATGTTGAAGCCGCCGTACGCGTAGAGCAGCACCGGCGTGTTGCCATCCGGCTTCAACCCTTTTTTGTGGGTGATGAACATCGGCAGCTTCGTGCCGTCCTTGCTGGTCACCCAGACCTGCCGCGTCTCGAATGCGTCGGGATCGAAGCCGACCTTCGGCTGGCGCCACAGCGTGCTGGTGCCGGTGGCGAAGTCGTAGCGGTAGACGCGTCCGGGAACGGTGAAGCTGGTGAACGAATAGAAGGTCTCCTTCTCCGCGCGCTTCCCGCCGAACCCTCCCGCGCTTCCGATCCCGGGAAGCCCGATCTCCTTCTCGAACGACCCGTCCAACCGGTGCAGGCGCACCTGGCTCCGCGCATCCTTCAGGTACTCGCACACCAGCCGTTCACCGACCACGTTGGCGCCGGTCAGTGTCGCCTCCGATTGCGCGACCAGCTCCTTCCACTCGGCCCGGGCCGGCTTGCGGGTGTCGATGGCGACGACCCGTCCGCGCGGCGCCGAGAGGTCAGTCAGGAACAGGAAGACCGGACCGTCGTTGCCGACGAAGTTGTAGCTCGCGTCGAAGTCGTTCAGCAGCTCGACCACCTTGGAGTCCGGCGTCGACAGGTCCTTGAAGAAGACGCGGTTCCGGGTGTCGGTTCCCTGGCTCACGTTCAGGATCAGGTAACGCCCGTCCTCCGTGACACCCGCGCCGAGCCCCCACTTCGGCTGGTCCTTGCGCTCATAGACCAGCGTGTCCTCCGACTGCGCCTGACCCAACCGATGCAGGTACACTTTCTGGTACTCGTTCACCTGGGTCAGCGCCGCGCCCGCCTTGGGGGCGTCGTACCGGGAGTAGAAGAATCCCGAACCGTCCTTGAGCCACGCGATGCCGCTGAACTTCACCCATTCGATCCGGTCCGGGAGCTCCTTGCCGCTGGCGACGTCCCGCACCCGGATCTCCTGCCAGTCGCTGCCGCTCTTCGACACTTGGTAGGCCACCGTCCGGCCGTCGTCGGACGGGTTGGGCGCCCCAATCGAGACCGTTCCGTCCGGACTGAAGGTGTTCGGGTCCACGAGGAGGACCGGTTCCGCGTCCAGGCTGGACGCGGTGAACCAGACGTTCTGGTTCTGCAGGCCGTTGTTGCGGCTGAAGAAGTACCGCTCCCCGGCGCGATACGGCGCGCTGTACCGCTCGAAGTTGAACAGCGCGGTCATCCGGTCGCGGATCGGCTTCCGCTGCGGGATCTGGTCGAGGTAGCCGAAGGTGACCCCGTTCTGGGAGGTGACCCAGTCCTTGGTCTCCGCGGAGTTGTCGTCCTCCAGCCAGCGATACGGATCGGGGACCGCGGTCCCGTGGTAGGTGTCGACGGTGTCGGACCTGCGGGTGGCCGGATAGACGGTCTGGGCTTGGGTGCCGGTCATGGAGATCAGGACGGCGAGGGAGAGGATGCGGATCATGGTCGCGATTCCGGGTACCGGGAGGCATCCCCGGCGCCAAGGGCTTCGGAAATCAACCACGCGTCCCTCGAACGGCGACAAGGAAAAAGCCGGCAACCCGATTCGGGCGGCCGGCTTGGAAACATGATGCGAAGCGGGTCAGGCGCGGTTCGCGCGGCGGCGCCAGGCGGCGGCGCCGAGGGCGAGCACGCCGGCGATCGCCGCGTACTCCTGCGGCTCGGGGACGGCGGAGAAGTTCTCGCTGCCCGGGGTCAGCTGGGCCGTGCCGACGATGTCGCCGAAGACGTTGGAGCCGGAGCTGAAGGCGGTGGTCGCCTCGGTGAACGGGAACGAGCCGGGGGAGGTTCCGGTGACATCGCCACCGAAGAGGATGTTGGCGTCATTGGCCAGGCGGACCAACGCATCGGCGTTGAAGCCGGCGTTGGGGCCATAGGAGATGCCACCCAAGGCCACCGCATAGCCGAGGTTGCTGGCTCCGTCGTTCTCAATCAACCCGATGGCGTTCACCACGGAGGTCCAGGGAGTCAAGTCGAGGACGCCGTCGTTGTTGGTGTCGAGGTCGGTCACACCGGCAGTGCCGGTGAACCCGGAAACGATGACGTAGGTGTTGGAACCGTTTTCGATGTCGGGATTGAAGTCGGCGACGTGGACCGCAGTGCCCGAGGCGGGGGCCGGGCTCAGGACCGTGCTGCTGTCGCGCCACAGGAGAAGGCCGTTGGAACCCAGCGAAAGGGATCCGAGATCCAAGGCGACGTCGATGAGGCCGGCCGAGGCACCGTCACCTTCGATCATCAGCAGATGGAGGCCCGTGAGGGATTGGTTGGAGGCGCCCTTGAACTCGATGAACTCCATCCCGTTGTCGGTGCTGGGAGGGTTGATGAAGATCTCGTTGATCTGGACCTGGGCCTGCACACCGACGGTGGCGGCGACGAAAGCGGCGATGGTTTTGAGATGCATGGTGGTAGAGGGAAGGAGGAGCTTCAGACGGAACCCGAAGGGCTTTCTGTGCCCCCAGAGCTTGCTTTGCGTAGCATCCCCGGCGAGTCCCAAGCAACAGGCAGGGTGACTTGTCGCAGATTTGTCACCAAACGCGGTTCCCTAGGGCCTGAGCTGGCTCCCCTTCCCGACGCGGACCCGTCCGAGCCCCGCGACAGACATGGAAAAGGGGAGCGACCCTCCCCGGGCCGCTCCCCGACTTCCGTGGTCGGCACCTCCTTGTTGGCGCCAACCCAAGCCGGCTCCCGCTGCCTCCCAACCCCACTCTCCCCACTCACCTCACATGGCAGCGAAGCCGCACCCTACCAGCAGCCGGAATGCCAGCATCAGAGTCCTTACCTTCATGGATGTATCCTACTGACCACGAAGCGTTTCAGGAACCGGCAGAACTGAGAACCGAATCGGATCGGAAGTCGGCTCTTGGAGATTCAGGGCCGGCGGACTTCCAGGCTCCACTCCGGACCGGACCGGATGCCGTGGTTGCGGGCAAAGTCTCCCTGGTTGAGGGCCACCGCCAGTTCGAGAAGGCTGTTGATGAAAAGCAGCGGCTGCCCCTCCGGGACGTTTCCGAAGCTCTCCGCGAAGGGCACGACGCCGGACCACACCACGCGGTCCTTCTCCAGGATCCGGACCTCAAAGCGTTCGCCGACGCGCGGATTGAGGCGGGAATGGACCGGCTTGCCGATGTCGCTCCAGACGTTGCCGTAATTGGGGTCGAGCACGGGGATGTTCCCCCGGGCGACGCCGTCCCGGAACTCGGGCTTCTGGTAGGGCAGCTCCACCACGCCGTTCGTCGCCAACGGCCCGACGTCCGCCATGCGGATGCGGCCGGCAGCCAAGCGGGCGGCGACGTAGGCGAAGAGGTCGCGCCCGTGGAAGGTGTAGCTCTCCTCGCTGCCCCGCAGACGCTGCCTCGCGATGTCGATCACCCGCAGCTCGGCGACGCCCAGCGACTCGGCGACGAAGGTCAACGTTCCATTGTCGGGCGTGACGAACCGATGGCCGCTGCGGGTGCGCAACACCACCGCGCGCCGTTCGGTGCCGACGCCGGGATCGCAGACGCTCACGAACACCGTGTTCGACGGCCAATACTTCGCCGTCTGCTTCAGCCGGTAGGCGGCCTCCCAGATGTTGAACGGCGGTATCTCGTGGGTGATGTCGTGGAGCGGTAGGGCCGGATCCACGCCGAGGGCCACGCCCTTCATCGCGGACACCGCACCGTCCTTGAGCCCGAAGTCGGACTGGAAGACGACCACGGCGCGATCCTTGGCTGAAGCCACGATGCCGGAGGCGGACCACGCCAAGGCGAGGAGCACCACAGAGACGAGGCGGAACAGGGGGAGGGAAGGTCTCATTCGTCGGAGGATCTTGCGGCAGGAATGGTCGGTCCGCATGGACTCAAAGCCGCACCGGGATGCCGCGGCTTCTCAGGTGCTCCTTGGCCTCCCGCACCGTATGGGTGCCGAAGTGGAAGATGCTGGCCGCCAGGACCGCGTCGGCGCGGCCTTCCAAGAGGACCTCGGCCAGGTGTTCGAGGCTGCCGGCACCGCCGCTGGCCACCACCGGAACGCCGACCGACTCGGCGACGCGTCGCGTGATGACGAGGTCGAAGCCGTTCTTCGTGCCGTCGGCGTCGATCGAGTTCAGCACGATCTCCCCGGCCCCGAGCCGGCAGGCCCGCTCGGCCCATTCGACCGCTTCCATTCCGGTGGCCTTGCGGCCGCCGGCCACGAACACCTCCCAGCGGTCGGGGCCCGTCCGCTTCGCGTCGATGGAGACCACGATGCACTGGCTGCCGTACTTCTCCGCGCCCTTGCGGATCAGTTCCGGGTCCTGCACCGCGCTGGAATTGATGCTCACCTTGTCCGCCCCGGCCTTCAGCATCTGCCCCATGTCCTCCACCGATCGGATCCCGCCTCCGACGGTCAGCGGCATGAAGCACTGGTCCGCGGCGCGTTCGATGACGTCCACCATCGAGGCCCGCCCGTGCGCGCTGGCCGTGATGTCGAAGAACACCATCTCGTCGGCGCCCTGCTCGTTGTAGCGCAGGGCCAGCTCGACGGGATCGCCGACGGAACGCAGTTCACCGGCCTCGGCACGTCCGAACTGGACGCCGCGGGTGACCTTGCCGTCGTGGACGTCAAGGCAGGGGATGACACGTCGGGCTAACATATGGATGCACAAAAGCCCGCCTGGGGCGGGCCGTGGCAACTCGGAAATGTCGGATCAGGCGAGGGAGATCACCCCGGCCTTGGCGTTGAAGGTCCGGCGGTTCCCGTAGACCTGGGTACTCAGGGAGTTGAGCGGGTCGGCGGCGTTGAAGACGTATCCGCCGGCCACGACTGCCGCGAGGAGGTCCTTCCGGCTGAGGCTCTTCTCCTCCTTGAGGACCGCGATCACGGCGTCCTTCAACGAGACCGCATTCACCGCACGTTTGCGGCGTCCGCGTGCCGGCTTCGGCGCCTTGGCGGAGGAGGCGGCCTTGGACGGCCTTCCGCGACGGCGCGGAGACGTCTTGGCTCCGTCCACCAAGGCCGGTGTGCCCACCCCGAGCGCCTCGTTGATCTCGGCAAGACGGGATTCGAGTTCCACCTTCTCCTTCAGCAGTCCATCGCGAAGGAGCACGAATTTCTTCAGCGTATCCGACCTCATTGCACTGCGGTTCATATGAAATGGACCGCAATCCCACAAGCGCGTGTTCCCCTTCGAAGGCCCCGGATTCAACCGGGACCATTTCCACTCGCGCCGCCCCGCGGATCGTCCCCACGCTTCGATCCATGGGACTGCTTCTCATGGTGACGGGCACGGGCACGGATGTCGGCAAGACGGTGTTCTCGGTCCATCTGGTCCGACGCGCGGTGCGTCTCGGATTGAGCCTCGCGGTGTTCAAGCCGTTCTGCAGTGGGGGTCGGGGCGATGCCGAGGCCCTCCGAGAGGCCGCCGGCGGGGCGACCGCGCTCGACGTCGTGAACCCCTGGCATTTCCGGCCGCCACTCGCCCCGGCGATCGCGGCGGCCGCCGCCGGACGGCAAATCCGGATCGCCGAGGTCGTGAAGCATGTCCGGGAACACGCATCGGACGCCCACCTCGTGGTGGTGGAGGGCGCCGGTGGATTGCTGAGCCCCTTGGCCGCCGACGGCGACGCACCGGCTTTGATCCGCAGGCTCGGCGCCGTCGCGGTCGTCGTGGCCGTGGACCGTCTCGGCGTCCTCCACGACGTGCGGTCCACGCTGGCGGCCCTGCCTGCGGGGGACGCCTCCAACGCCCGGCTCGTGCTGATGGATTCCGCACAACGCGACGCCTCCTGCCGCCACAACCGGGCCTACCTGGGGCGTCTTCTCGGTCCGGACCGCGTCTTCCGGTTTCCCCGGTTGAATGCACGGTATCTCCGGGAAGGCGTCCATCCGAAGGCCGCGCTGGAAATCGACCGCCTGCTCTCCGGACTCGGCTGATCCGGCGTAAGTGAGGTCGCTCGTGCGGTCGAACTCCCGGTTGCGCACGCCATGGGCCGTTCGCTAGGTTCATCGGACGACTTTATGACGCTGACTGAAAAGCTGCTCGCCCGCGCCGCCGGCAAGGCCCGTGTCACGGCCGGCGAGAACATCTGGGTGAACGCCGACGTGTTGATGACCCACGACGTGTGCGGTCCGGGGACCATCGGCGTGTTCAAGCGGGAGTTTGGCAAGGACGCGAAGGTGTGGGACCGCAACCGCGTGGTCATCATCCCCGACCACTACATCTTCACCGCCGACTCCAAGTCGAACCGCAACGTGGACATCCTCCGCGACTTCGTGCGCGAGCAGGGCATCACCTACTTCTACGACGTCATCGACGACCCGTCCGGTTCCTGGAAGTTCGACACCACCAAGGGCCTGTTGAAGCGCCAGTACGGTTCGCAGTATGCGGGCGTCTGCCACGCCGCGCTTCCGCAGAAGGGGCACACGCGTCCCGGCGAGGTGCTTTTCGGCACCGATTCCCACACCTGCATGGCCGGCGCCTTCAACCAGTTCGCCACGGGCATCGGCAACACCGACGCCGGCTTCGTGCTCGGCACCGGCAAGCTGCTGATCAAGGTGCCCGAGACCATGCGCTTCCGCCTCGAGGGCCGGCTCCAGCCCGGCGTGATGGCGAAGGACGTGATCCTGCACATCATCGGCGAGATCGGCTTCGACGGGGCCACCTACCGGGCGATGCAGTTCGACGGTTCCGGCATCGCGACGCTCTCGATGGACGACCGCATGACCATCGCCAACATGGCGATCGAGGCCGGCGGCAAGAACGGCATCTTCCCGTTCGACTCCCGCACCGCGGAGTACGTCGACTCCCGCATCCGCCTCAACGGCACCTTCCAGAACTACGAGCCGGTCGAGGCCGACGCCGACCAGACCTTCAGCCATGAGCTGACGGTCGACCTCTCCAAGCTGGAACCGACCGTCGCCTGCCATCCCGATCCGGGACAGCGCAAGTCGGCCAAGGAACTCGGGCACGTGAAGCTCGACCGCGCCTACGTCGGCTCCTGCACCGGCGGCAAGACCAGCGACTTCATCGAGTTCGCCCGCATCCTCCGCGGACGCCGCGTGGCCATCGACACCTTCGGCGTGCCCGCGACCCCGGAGATCGTCCACGACCTGCAGAACACCCGCTGGGGCGGCCAGACGATCTGGGACATCCTGCTCTCCGCAGGCGTGCAGATGACCGAGAACGCCGGATGCTCCGCCTGCCTCGGCGGACCGGTCGACACCTTCGGCCGCATGAACTCGCCAATGAAGTGCATCAGTGCGACCAACCGGAACTTCCCGGGCCGCATGGGCCACAAGGACAGCCAGGTGTTCCTGGCCTCGCCGGCCACCGTCGCCGCCAGCGCCCTTGCCGGCCGCGTCGCCGATCCCCGCGAGTACGTCACGAACTGAACCCGCGGAACAAGGCCCGCCGCATCCGGATCAACCGATCCGGCTTCGGCGGGCCTTTTGTTTTCCAGGGCCCATTTCAGCGGACCCGGTCCCGGCGCGGCCCACCTCACGCCGGGACCGGCTGCCCTAGGACGGAGCGGACCGCCCTGCCCAGCTCGCCGATGCCATAGGGCTTGCCGAGCATCGCCGTGAAATGCCGTTCGGCACCGTCCGCCAACTCGCCGCGGGCGGCGTATCCGCTGGCCAGCACCACCGGCAGACCAGGCGCGATCCGACGGATCTCCGCCGCCAGCTCCGCACCGCTCAGATGGGGCATGGTCAGGTCGGTCAGGACCAGGTCGAAGCCAGTGGGCTCGGCCTTCAGCCGCTCCAGCGCCAGCACCGGATCCAGGTAGGCCTCGACGCGGTACCCGAGCCGCTTCAAGGCGGTCTGGGAGAAGTTCAGGACACCCTCCTCGTCGTCCACGAGCAGGATGCGCTCTTCGCAGCCGGCCGGGGTCTCCGAGGAACCGCCCGGTTCCTGTTCCGGGACCGCATCGGGACCGACGGGGAACTCGATCTCCATGCGCGTGCCCTCGCCCGGTGAACTCACGATGCGCACCGCGCCCCCATGGGCGGCAACGATACCGTGCACCACCGCCAGTCCCAACCCGGTGCCCTTGCCGGGAGGCTTGGTGGTGAAGAAGGGCTCGAACAGCCGACGCAACACCTCCGGGCTCATCCCGCAGCCGTTGTCCGCCACCGTCAACCGCACCGCGGGCCCCTCGGGAATGCTTCCGAGGAGATACGGTTGGGACGGATCGGCGAGGACCGTCTGCACCCCGATCCGCAGGACCCCATCCGGCCGTTCTTCCATCGCGTGCGCCGCGTTGGTCATGAGGTTCATCAGCAACTGACGCAGCTGCGCCGGGTCCCCGAGCACGCACGCCTCGTCGGGCGCCACCTCGATCCGCACGTCGAGTCCGGGTGCAAGGCTCACGCGCACCAGTTGCAACACGTCGCCGACGACCTGGGTGAGCCGGACCGGCACCTGGGTCATCGACTGCGGCCGGCTGAACACCAGGATCCGCGACACCACCTCGGCACCGCGACGGGCCGCGGCGACGATGTCCTCCAGGCGTCGGCGGTTCTCCTGCCCGTGGACGTCCCCCTTAAGCAGCTCCGAATTGCCAAGGATCATCGCCAGCACGTTGTTGAAGTCGTGGGCCACGCCACCGGCCAGCGTCCCGAGGGACTCCATCTTCTGGGACTGCCGCAACTGGGCCTCCAGCAGCTCGCGTCTCTGCGCCGACTCGCGCTCCGCGGTGATGTCCGCGAACGAGACGATCCGCGAACAGGCGAGACGTCCGGACGAGGACTGCAATCGACGCACGTGACCGGAAAGCCAGACGGTCCGTCCGTCGGCACGGACCAGGCCCATCCGCCAGTCCTGGGCTCCGCCGTCCTCGCGGAGCGCCGCGCAGAGGGGACTCGCGGTCCAGGGGACCTCGACGCCGGCGTCGTCCTGCAATCGGACCCCCCAGTCGCCGAAGCCGGTGCCGACCATGTGGTGGACTGCGATGCCGGTGATCCGCGCCGCGCCGTCGTTTGCGCTGAGCACCCTGCCCTCGGGATCGAGGACCAGCACGCCCTCGGCGAGGGCGGAGAGCACCAGGCGGTGTTGCTCCTCGCTCTCCGCGAGCAGCCGCGAGGTCAGCCTTTCCAACGTCACATCCTGCACCAGCGAGGTCACGCCGACGACCCGTCCCTCCGGGCTCACCAGCGGCGTGTGGTGCCAACGGCACTCGATGTTCCGGCCGTCGCGGGTGAGGTTCTGCTCCACCGATTCGCGGCGGTCGGGGTTCTCGACCACGCCACGCCAACGGCGGTCCAGGGTGCGGCGCGCGGCGGGCGGATGGAGGAACTCGGCGGTCCGACCCAACGCCTCGGCGGGACTCCAACCGAAGAGCCGCTCCGCCGCCGGGTTCCACGCCGAAACCTCGAAGCGCTCGTTCCACTCGACCACCCCCAGCGGCGTGTTCTGCACGTGGATGCGCTGGCGCAGGATGGCCTCGCGGGCCGCCGCCTCGATGCGCTTCCGGGCGGTGATGTCCCGGGCGATGCACTGGATCTCCGGCGGACCGCCATCCAATCCGCAGGCCCGAACCACCACGTCGAGATCGAGTTGCTGTCCATCCGGCCGCGGTAGCCGCACCTCGAACGGCGCCGGCTCACCGCCGCGCAGCACCTCGCCCACGGCGGCCTCGAACGGCGCCCGATCCGCGGTTTTCCAGTGCGCGGCAAGGGAACGTCCGATCGCATCGCCGTCCGCGCCTTCGATCCACTGCTTCCCCGCGCGGTTCAGGGACGTGATCCGTCCCGCCGCATCGAGCGTGGCGATGAGGTCGGCCGCGTTCTCGGTCAGCTTGGTGTACCGGCGCTCCATCGTCCGCTCGCGCTCCAGGCGCAGACGCAGACGCGCCTCCTCCCGGAGCCGACGACGCCACCGGACCACGGCTCCCAGCGCCGTCATGGCGGCCACAAAACCGGCCAACACCCAGGCCTCCCGGGGCGATCCCGTGGCCACGGCAGGATCCGCCGCCGTAGCCGAGACCGATGTGGCGGCCAGCCACCACGGCGACGTCCACACGGCCCGACAGAACCCGCCCCCGGGAGAAACCCGGAGCGGTGTCGGACTCGGTTGGAGCGCGGAACCCATCGCTTCGCTGCATCGGCAGGTTCCCCCCGAAACCCAAGGAGCGAAGTGGCGGGCCGGCCGGCCGGAGGCGACGGGACACGGACGCTGCGGCCTTGATTCGCCCGCCCCGACGTCGAGGCTCGTCGCCATGCGTCTGACCCCGAGGGTGAAGGTCTGCTGCATCGCGTCCGTGGAGGAAGCCCGTCTCGCCGCCCAAGCCGGGGCCGACGTCCTCGGCCTCGTCTCCGCCATGCCCAGCGGACCCGGGCCGATCCCGGAGTCCGACATCGCCGAGATCGCCGACGCCTTGCGCGGTCACCGTGAGACCTGGCTCCTGACCTGCCTGCGTTCCCCAGCGGAGATCGCCGACCAATGGCGCCGTTGCCGCACCACCGGCGTGCAACTCACCGACACCGTCGACGGAGGCGGAATCCGGGAGCTGCGCCGACTCCTGCCCGCCACGGTCCTGATCCAGGTGATCCACGTCACCGGACCGGAAAGCGTCGCGGAATCCCTGGCCGCCGCCGAATGGGCCGACGTGCTGCTGCTCGACTCCGGCAATCCGTCGCTGACGGTCAAGGAACTCGGCGGCACCGGCCGTGTCCACGACTGGTCGGTGAGCGCGGAGATCGTTCGCCGGAGCCCGCGTCCGGTGTTCCTCGCCGGCGGCCTGCGCGGCTCGAACGCCGCAGAGGCCCTCCGCGCCGTGGCGCCGACCGGACTGGACCTCTGCTCCGGCGTCCGGACCGACGGCCGGCTCGACACCGCGAAGCTCGCCGACTTCATGCAAGCCGTCCGGGGAGGTGCCCGATGAACCCGGCGACGGCTTCGACCCCGGCGCCCGAAGGGTTCCGCCTTCGGGCCGCCACCCACGCCGACGGACCGGAGGTCCAACGGCTGATCTTCGGCATCCTGCGCGAGTTCGGCCTCTGCCCGGAGCCGGCAGCGACCGACGCCGACCTGCTCGACATCGAGGTCGCCTACGGGAGCCGTGGCGGATGGTTCATGGTCCTCGAGGAGGAGTCCACCGGCTCCCTCGTCGGCTCGGTCGCCCTGCTGCCCCGGTCCGCCTCGGAGGTGGAACTCCGGAAGATGTACCTGTCGCCGGCCCATCGCGGCCGCGGGCTCGGACGCTTCCTGCTTGGAACCGCCCTCGACGAGGCCCGCCGTCGCGGTTTCCACCGGATGGTGCTCGAGACCGCCGCGGCCCTGGAGCGGGCGGTCCGCCTCTACGAGTCCGCCGGCTTCCGGCGCTCCGACGCCACCCCACACGCCTGCCGTTGCGAGATCGTGATGTCCCTCGACCTCCAGGACGCCTCGCTGGAAGACCTCGGCCGCCGATCGATGGAAACCCACTACGAACCCCTGCTGGGCCCGATCTACGGCTGGATGGTCGGCGACTTCGAGGCGGCCGTCGAAAGGGCGACGCAGGCGTTCCGGGAACTCGGCATCGGAACCGCCAAGGCCAAGGGATCCGCCGAGGTCCTCGACCTCGGCTGCGGCCATGGCGTCCATTCGGTGGCGCTCGCGCGACTCGGACACGCGGTGACCGCCGTGGACCTCTCGGACACACTGTTGCAGGAGCTTGCGGAACGGAGCCAAGGGCTGGCGGTGCGAACGGCGCGGGCGGACCTCGTCGGGTTCCTCGAATCGTTCGACGGACATCCCTCGGGGATCGTGTGCCTCGGCGACACCCCGACCCATCTCCCCTCGGTGGGGGCGGTGCGCCGGATGCTGGACCGCGCGGCGGCGCTGCTGGGGTCCGGCGGTTTCCTGGTGTTGGGATTCCGGGACTACTCCGGGACGCCGGCGGAAGGCGATGCGCGGTTCATCCCGGTCCGTTCCGACGCGGACCGCATCCACACCTGCTTCCTCGAATACCTCGGGACGACGGTGCGTGTGCACGACCTCGTCCACACCCGCGGACCGGGCGGCTGGACGCTCCAGGTGGGATCGTACACGAAGCTGCGCCTGAATCCGGCGGAGGTGTCCGGCTGGATGCGGGCGGCGGGATTCGTGGTCGAGGATGCGGGCGCGGCGCGCGGGATGCGGACGCTGGTGGGGAGACGCTGAAAAGACGGACGCCCCGCGACCTGAGAGCCTGTCTGGAAATGGGGAGGGGTCCTGTTTGGGAGGGAAGGGTTCGATGGCAAGGCGCGAGGAGGGAGCAGACCCGCAGCGGTCTGTGACCGACAAGCAACGCCGCCAGCGGACCCTTGCCTCCCAAACCCTCCGGGCGGCGGGTCTTTCCGGCTTGGACTGCGTTGGTTCGGGCGGAACAGACCGCAGTGGGTCTGCCCCGCCGCTCACCGCCTCGCCCATCCCGCAAATCCCCAGCCGCAGGACCCCTCCCCATTTCCAGACAGGCTCTTACGGTGCGGGGCGTCGTCGAAACCGGCCCGCCGGCGCGGGGCCGGCGGGAAGGAACGCCGATCAGGCGTTGTAGGTGCTGGAGCTGACGTTGCCGCCGCGTCCGGTCCAGTTGGTGTGGAAGAACTCGCCGCGGGGCTTGTCGACGCGCTCGTAGGTGTGGGCGCCGAAGTAGTCGCGCTGGGCCTGGAGCAGGTTGGCCGGGAGCGAGGCGGAACGGTACTGGTCGTAGAACGCCAGGGCCGTGCTGAACGCGGGAACCGGGATGCCCTTCTTGGCCGCCGAGGCCACCACGTTGCGCCAGCCCTTCTGCGACTTCTTGATCTCGCCGCGGAAGTAGTCGTCGAGCAGCAGGTTCGCCAGCTTCGGATTCTTGTCGTAGGCCTCCTTGATCTTGCCCAAGAAACGGGACCGGATGATGCAACCACCCCGCCACATCAGGGCGATGCCGCCGTAGTTGAGCTTCCATCCGTATTCCGCGGCCGCCGCACGCATCAGCATG
>CAMASJ010000087.1 GCA_945860685.1 Akkermansia muciniphila | reverse complement strand
TGCTGAGCTTGAGCACGGCGCCGGAACCGGACTCGACCGGGATGCCCAGCCACCAGAGCAGCTCGGTCACGAACTGGGCGACGCCAATCATGAGGTTCTGCTGGAGCGGGTGCGCGATGCGGTCCGGCCATGGAACCGACGTGAGGAAGAAGAGCACCGGGAACGCCCCGCAAAGGACCAGCCTCCATCCCCCGGTCCAGAGCATCGCGGCGAGGGTCAGTCCGACGGCGGTGAGGTTGATCGCCCAGAGCACCATGCCGGACTGGTGGTACTCGCTCCGGTAGACCTCGACCGGGAAAAGCGCCAGCGCCGGGATCGCCAGAAGCCAACGGTTCCATGGAACCCCGGCTCCCGCTGCTGGGCCAAGGGAGGTCCAGAACCGTTCCGGTTGGGTGCCGAGGCGTCTCCAGAGGTAGAGACCCATCAGGACCGGCACGATGAAGCCATAGGAGTAGTTGTCGTCGGTGGACCAGAATCCGGCGCAGATCCAAATCGCCCAAACCCAGAAGCAACCCAGCAGCAAACCCAAAACCCCAGCCCTGCCCTTCAGTGGAACAACGACCTCCGGGCTTGGGCTGGTTGAGGCGATTGACATCGGGTTAGTAGTGTGTGGATTGGCTGCAGGGGGGTCAATGGCGGGGTCTTCCGGGGACGGACGGCCTTTGTCCCAGGCCCCGGGACATGATGGTCGCCACATGAAAGCATTGATGGTCTTGATACCGGGAACCGCAGCCCGGGAGACGATGGCCCGATTTGGTAGGGCCAACCTCGTCCGGCTTTGGGACGGCCGGTTCGTGGTGGAAGGCGGTGGCGATCACGAAGTCCGCGAGGCCCGCGAATGGGCGGCGCATTTCCTCCACGAAGCCGTGTTCATCGAGCGCATTCCAGGTCGGCGGTCCTGAACTGAAGGAACCGTACCGGGCTCGCCATGGGCAACCGTCGGCCCGGGGAATCAGGCGTCGACCAGTCCTTCGCGGACGGCGTAGCGGACCAGCCCGGCGACGGAATGCACCGCCAGCTTGCGCATCACGTTGGTCCGATGGGATTCGACGGTCTTCACCGAGAGCCCGAGCTCGGAGGCGACTTCCTTGTTGCTCTTGCCCTGGGCGAGGTGGCGGACGATTTCGCGTTCCCTTGGGGACAGGTTGGCGGTCTCGACCGGGGCCGGCGGGCGTTCTCCGACGAACTCGCCGACGACCATGCTGGTGACGCGCTGGGTGAAGTAGGTGCGGCCTTGGCGGATGGCGGTCACCGCTTCGGCCAGCTCACGGCCAGCATCGGACTTGAGCAGGTAGCCCTTGGCACCGGCCCGGAGCACCTCGCGGACGACCTGGTTGGACTCGTGCATGGTCAGAACGAGCACCGCGGTTTCAGGCGAGACCTCCCGGATCGCGGCGGCGGTCTCGAAACCGTTCATCCGGGGCATGGTGACATCGAGAACGGCAAGACCCGGACGGTGGGCGCGCACCAACTCCAACGCCGCCTCTCCGTCGGCAGCCTCACCCACCACATGGCACTCGGGCAGTTCCTCCAGCGCGGAGCGGATGCCCCGGCGGACGATTTCGTGGTCATCGGCGATGACGATGTTGTAGTCGCTCATGGTGATTCGGAAGGAAGGGGAATGGTGGCGATGATCCGCGTCAGTCCGGGTTTGGATTCGATCGAGAAGCGTCCGTTGAGCTCGCGAACCCGCTGGCGCATGCCGGAGAGGCCGACACCGGTGCCGGGGGAGTCCATCTGTCGCTGGATCTTTTCGGGAAGACCCTTCCCATAGTCTTCGACCTCCAGCCGGACGTTTCGTCCGCGGGTGCCGAGCCGGATGGTGGCCTTCTTGCTTTCGGAATGGCGGAGGATGTTGGAAAGCGATTCCTGGACGATGCGGAACAGGGTGAGCTCGATGTTTCCGGGCCAACGCGTGTCGTCGTCCGGCGCCTCCAGCTCGGTCCGGATGCCGCTGCGGTCGGAGAACCGGGAGACATGCCACCGGAGGGTGTTGCAGAGGCCAAGGTCCTCCAGGAGCGGTGGGTGGAGCAGGGCGGACATGGTCCGCAGCTCCAGGGAGCACCGGGCGGCCAGTCGGATGCATTCGCGCACGGTGTCGGTGTGCGGCGAATGGTTGGAATCGAAGACCCGTTCGAGGCGGCTCAGGCCGATCTCGAGCGCCGCGAGCACCTGGGCGGTGGAGTCGTGCAACTCGCGGCCGATCCGTCGCCGCTCCTCGTCCTGGGAACGCAGAAGGGCTCCTGCCAAGGCGCTTTCCGCGCTGTACCGGGTCGAAAGATCCCGCAATTGAACCAAGGCGACCGGTTCCCCATCCGGCTTCCGGGACGAGGTGATCACCACGGAGACCGGGGTTTCGAGGCCGTTCCTGCCGGTCATCAACGTCTCTCCGGACCAGCTTCCCTTTTCGAAGGCGGTCCGAAGGCCTTCACGGACCGTGGCCTGCGACTCCGGGACCGGAAAGAGGGCCAGCAGACACCGCATCGTCTCTCCGCGAGCGGCGGGCAATTGCCTCGCGGCGGACTGGTTCTTGTGGATGCAGTTCCCTTCGGCGGTGACAAGGATCAACAAGTCCGGCGACTGATCCAAGGCATGGAGCAGGGCGATGCCGAGCCCGTTGCCGGGCACCGCATCCTTCTTGGCGCCGCTCGTTTCCGGAGGTTTTCCAACTCCCGGATCCGAGCCGCCGCTTCCGCGCTTTCTTGGGGTCACAGGCATTCCACGTCACCCGGCAGGGTGACTCGATGGGTTGAGCATCGGCCGATGGCGCCCCAGACCTAAGCTCCCTGGGAAGAAATTGCCAACGAATCGGACGCAGGAGCGGGGCTTTCCAGGCGCCGGATGTTCGCGCCCGAACGCCTTGTTCCCCGACCCAACCGTGGCGCCCTTGCAGAAAGGGATGGAAGATCGGCCACCTTGGCCGGCATCGTTCCGCCGCCCGAATCGCACCATGCTTTCCATTCGTGATCTGAAGATGTCCGTCGCCGGCCGGACCCTGTTCGAGAACGCCTCCATGCAGGTGAACTATGGCGACCGGGTCGCTTTGGTCGGACCCAATGGCGCCGGCAAGTCCACGCTGTTCTCGTTGATCCTTAAAAAGAACGTCCCCGACGAAGGGGCGATCGAGAGGGATCCGTGGACGATGGTGGGCTACCTGCCGCAGGAGGGGGAAGCGATCGGCGAGGAGACCGTCCTCGAGGTGGCGACCGGCCGGGCCGGGGAGCTGCCTCTATTGGAGAAGAAGCTCCATGACCTCGAGGCCGCCGGGGCGGTGGACAGCCCGGATTACATGGAGGCCCATGCGAAGCATTCCGCGTTGAACGACCCGCAGGTCGAGGCCAAGGCGAAGAAGATGCTGAAAGGACTCGGCTACAAGGAGACCGACTTCTTCCGCAAGGCGCGCGAGATGAGCGGCGGATGGGTGATGCGGGCCCACCTGGCCCGACTGCTGGTGATGGAGCCCGACCTGCTGTTGCTCGACGAGCCGACCAATCACCTGGACCTCCTGTCGCTGCTCTGGCTTCAGGCATACCTGAAGAACTACTCGGGTGCCCTGCTGCTGATCTCACACGACCGGCAGTTCATGGACGAGATCATCACGCAGGTCCACGAGATCGCCGACCGGAAGCTGGTCTCCTACAGCGGCAACTACTCCGACTTCCTGAAGCAGCGGGAGGAGCGTTACGAGCAGCACCTCGCCGCGTACAAGAACCAGCAGAAGGAAATCCAGTCGCTTCAGGAGTTTGCGGACCGCTTCCGTTCCGTGGCCTCGAAGGCCTCCCAGGCGATGTCCAAGCTCAAGCAGATCGAGCGCATGGAGCTGATCGAGAAGCCGACGCCTCCCAGGAAGCCCTTCCGATTCCAGATCCCTCCACCTCCGCGCGGCGGCCAGCGGGCGGTGACCCTCGAGGGCATCCACATGGCCTATGGCGACCATGTCGTCTATTCGGGCCTCGACCTCATGGTGGAGCGCGGGGAGAGGACCGTCCTGGTGGGGCCCAATGGCGCGGGCAAGTCCACGCTGCTGAAGATCATCGCCGGGGTAGTCCCGCACCAGAAGGGCGAGGTGAAGCTCGGCCACAACGCCAAGTTGGGCTACTTCAGCCAGCACAGGGCCGGGACGCTAGACCCGAAACGCACCGTGCTCGAGGAACTGCTCGCCTGCGCCCCGGCGCTCCGCGAGGACGAGGCCCGCGCCATCCTCGGATCCTTCATGTTCCGCAAGGAGGAGATCTACAAGCTCACGGGCGTGCTCAGCGGCGGCGAGAAGAGCCGTCTCAACCTGGTGAAGTTCCTCGTCGATCCGCCGAACCTCCTGCTGATGGACGAGCCCACCACCCACCTCGACATCACCACGGTCGAGTCGCTGACCCTCGCATTGGAACGCTACGAGGGCACGCTGCTGTTCATCTCGCACGACGTGCACTTCATCCGACGCCTCGCGACCAAGGTGCTCCATGTGGCCGGCGGACGCCTGATGCCCTATGCCGGGGGCTACGACTACTTCCTGGAGAAGACCGGCGCCGGGGACGACGCCCGGGCGGCGCTCACGTCGGAGTGATGTCCCTCGGGCGGGCCGGCTTTCCACGTTGTTCACCGTGGGAACAACTTTCCCGCCAATGCCGTTGCTTCCCGCCGGTGTGTGGGGGAGAACCGCGCCCCGCCGGAAAGGTCCCGTCGGTCCCGAGATGAAAACCAAAGCGATGAACGACGCGATGTTCCTGGACCTGCTCCAGCGCATCCTTCCCAAGGCCACCCCCGATCCGCGACTGGCCGCCGCCATCTACGAGCGCGTGGCCCAGGAGGTCCGGCTCATCAACAACCTGAAGTCGCTGGACAAGCTCTGCACCGAGGGACGTTTGCCCAACCTGGAACCGGCCACGGTCGCGGAACTCCAGAGCCGCCTTGCGACCAACTTCGGCGAATCGAACGTGACCGTGACACCCGCCGAGAAGGGGGACTCCGTCGAGGTGGAGATCGTCCTGCCGGACCGCACCATCACCAACCGGGTCAAGGTCCTGCCGCCGGGGGCGGTGGACGAGGAGGAGGTCAAGGTGCCGTTTGTCCCGCTGCCTGTGGTGCTTCCCGAGGATCCTGAGTTGGTCTGGGTGCTGGCACGGCGCGAGGATCTGCCGCCCGAGGAGGCGTCCCGTGCGTTGGCGGCGATCGAGGAGGAGTTCTGGGAGACCAAGCTGGGTCTGAAGCTGCTCAAGGACCGGGTGGAGAAGAACTTCTTCGAGTTCATCTCCCGGGTTCCCGCCGGTGCGCTCGCGGATCGCGGACTGAAACGCATGTTCAAGGTTCCTGAGCCGCTGCACACGCTCCGTCGCCTGAATCCCACCGGTCAGGCCCTGCTGAAGGCGGTCGACTGAGCGTGCGCCATCGCCCGCGGAAGCGTCCTTGGAATCACCCCCCAACGGTGTTGGACTCGATCGGCGGGTTTCCTGACCGGGTTGCCGGTCGGAGCCTGCAGGTTCCGGAAGTCACGGAGGTACCATGGGATCCTCACCGTCATTGTTGCTTGCGAAGGTGGTGGCGGTCGCCGCCGCCTATTATGCCGCGGCGCGTTTCGGATTGGTCCTGCGGGATCCCGTCGACAGCACCACGCTGGTCTGGCCTGCGACGGGTCTCGCGGTGGCGGCGGTCGTGCGGTGGGGCGGCGTTTGCTGGTTCGGCGTCTTCCTCGGGGCGCTGTTCGTGGAGCGGTCGCTGGACCATCCGTGGTGGGTCTCGGCCTTGCTCGCCATCACCAATGCGTCCGCCCCGCTTGTCGTTGGACGCGTCCTGGACCGATTGCGGGTGGACACCACTTTCCAGACCCGGAGAGACGGGGCGATGTTCGGCCTCGCCGCGTTCGTGGGCATGATGGCCTCCGGCCTTGGCGGGACCCTGGCCCTGCTCCTGTCGGACGTGATCACCGCAAACCGGGCGGGGCTCACCTTCCTCCGCTGGTGGCTTGGGGACACCGGTGGCGTGCTCACGGTCGGTTCCTTCCTGTTGGCCGTCCGCCGGTCCGACCTCACGTCCTGGTGGTCGAGGCATCGCGAGGCGGCCTTGTTCGTCGCCGCCTTCGCGGGCGTGGGTTGGCTGGGTTTCAGTCCGGACTCGCATGTGGGCCGCCTGCTGCCCCTGACCCTTGTCACCGGCCCCCTGGTGGTCTGGGCCGCGTTCCGGTTCGGCGTCGCAGGAGCCACGGCCGCGTCCGTCTATGTCTCCGGCCTGGCCGCCCTCGCAACCGCCCTCGGGAGGGGACCCTTCCACATCCAGGGGCAGGGCAACGCGACGTTCGTGCTCTGGGCCTTCATCGTCGGCAACGCGTTCCTGGGTCTCATGATCACCACCCTGCGGGCCGAGCAGGGCCGGACCGATGCGGCGCTGCGCGAGAGCGAGCGCCGGCTCCAGGTCTTCGTGGACAGGGCACCTGCGGCGCTTGCCATGTTCGACCTCCAGAGGCGCTGCCTTGCGGCCAGCCGGAGATGGAACACGGAGTTCGGTACCGTCGCCCGACCCGGTGAGCCATCGGGCCCGCCGGCCCAATTCGCGCGGATGCCCGCCAAGTGGGAGGAGGCCTGGCGACGCGTTCTCTCCGGGGAGGTCCTCGGGTCCGAGTCCGAACAGACCACCGACTCCGACGGCGGCACTCGTTTGATTCATTGGGAGGCGAGACCCTGGCACGACGACGGGGGCCGGATCGGAGGGGCGGTTTTCTTCATGGAGGATGTCACCGCCGGCCGACGAAGCGCCCAGGATTCGGAACAGCACCGGAAAAGGCTCGAGAGCGTCATCCTCTCCGCCATGGACGCGATCATCAGCGTCGACGCGTCCCGCCGGATCGTCCTTTTCAACCCCGCCGCCGAGCGGATCTTCGGTCGGTCCTTCCGGTCGGTCCGCGGACAGACCATCGAGATCCTCATGCCGGAGCGGTTCCGCGGTCGACATCCAGAACACTTCCGGTCTTTTGCTGACGGGTCGGAGGACTCCCGGGAAGTCGGGCGGATCACAACCATCGTCGGCCTGCGGTCCGACGGGGAGGAGTTCCCCTTGGAGGCTTCGATTTCCAAGTCCCTGCTCGATGGACAATGGCTGTTCACGGTCACATGCAGGGACGTCAGCGACCGGGTGCGGGCCGAGGAGACGCGCCGGGGGATGGAGTCCCGACTGCTACAGGCCCAGAAGATGGAAGCCGTGGGCCAACTTGCCGGCGGCGTCGCCCACGACTTCAACAACCTCCTGACGGTCATCGAGGGAAACGCCTCGTTGATCCGGTCGCGAAGCGCCGGCGACCTGGAGCTGGTCGAGGAGATCATCGCCGCCTCCGGTCGCGCCGCGCGCCTCACCCGGCAGCTGCTCCTTTTCAGCCGCAAACACGCCCCGGTGCTCACCGAGCTGCAGCTGGATGAGGTCGTCTCGGGTTTCTCGAGGACCCTGCTTCGCCTCCTGGGGGACCATATCGTGCTCCAAGCGGTCTCGGTGAACGGCTTGCCCAGGATCAACGCCGACCTCGGGATGATGGAACAGGTGCTCCTGAACCTCGCCATCAACGCCCGGGATGCGATGCCCAAGGGTGGCCAGCTCACGGCGGCGACTTCGACCGTCTCGGTCTCGTCCTCTGAACCGTCTCGGTATCCCGACGCGGCTCCGGGGGAGTATGTGTGCCTCACCGTCCGCGACACCGGCACCGGGATCGATCCCGAGCACCTGCCCCACATCTTCGAGCCTTTCTTCAGCACCAAGGAAGTGGGGAAGGGAACCGGACTCGGGCTGGCGACCGTCTACGGTATCGTCCGCCAACACCTCGGCTGGATCCGTGTCGAGAGCCGGCCCGGTGTCGGAACCGCGTTCCACGTCCACTTTCCAGCGCTGGTGGGCGGACCTTCGGACTCCTCGACCCCCAAGGTTGTCTCCGCCGCCTTCGACCCTTCCGTGAACGCCGGTTCCGAAACCCTCCTGGTCGTGGAGGATGATCCGTACGTGCTTCAGCTCACGGTGAAGGTCCTCGACGAAGCGGGCTACCGTGTCCTGACCGCCGCATCCGGTGTCGAAGCGCTGGGCGTTTGGTCCCAGCACCGGCAGTCCATTCGGTTGCTGGTGACGGACATGATGATGCCTCATGGCGTCAGCGGCATCGATTTGGCGCGACGGCTCCGCGGGGAGCGCGGTTCCCTCAGGATCCTGCTGACCAGCGGTTACGGAGGTGAAGCCCTGAGCCAGAACAGCTCGCGATCCATGGGTTTCCTGCAGAAGCCCTACACGCCGTCGATCTTGCTCCGTGCGGTCCGCGAGGCCCTCGATGGGCACCTCGCCTAGGAACCTGCTTGGCTCCGGGAAGCTTCCCGGTATGGATCCCCCATGCCCGCGCGCGTCGCCGCCTCCATGGTCCTGGTCACGGTCCCCGATCGCAAGACCGCCCGGCTCGTCGCAGACACCGTGCTCGAGGCGCGGTTGGCCGCCTGTGTGCAGATCCTTTCCGGATTGGAATCCCACTATCTCTGGAAGGGGCGGAAGGAGGCCTCCAAGGAATTCTTGTTGATCCTGAAGACCCGCCGTAGCCGTGTGTCGGCACTCCGAAAGGCGGTCCGTTCCGTCCATCCCTACGAGACGCCCCAGTTCGTCGCCTTCGACATCGACTCCGGAGGCCCCGACTACCTGGCCTGGATCGCCGGGTGTGTCCCAGCTACGGAAAAGGCTTCGGAATGACTTTCTCCGGACCACCGCCGGAATCCGGTTTCCAGCCGACCCACGACCGCGTCTGATGGTCCGGACGTGGGAATCAGCCCGAAACAGTTCGCCGCGATGACCGCCCGGATCTCCGGCGGGGGGGCCGTAAAGTCCGGCGTGGGCGCCACTCCGGTTCCTTCGACCGAGGTGATGCTGATCCAGCCTGGAACGATCGTGATCGGCATCGATCCTTCCCTGCGGGGGACAGGCTGGGGAGTGGTCCGGGTTGCAGATCCGGAACCGGTCCATCTGGCCTCAGGGACGATCCGTTGTCCGGAGCGCTGGGAGCGCACCCGGTGTCTTGGGGAGATCGGAAAGGAGATCGCCGGCATCATGGCGCGTTTCCAACCCTCCGAGTGCGCCTGTGAAGGGCTCTTCTTCGCCCAGAACCTCCAGACGGCCCTGATCATGGGTGAAGCCCGCGGGGCGGCGCTGGCCGCGGTGGCCGTCGCAGGGATCCCAGTCCACGAGATCGCGCCGCGCAAGGTGAAGCAGGCGATTGTCGGCTACGGTGCCGCCCAGAAGATCGCGGTCGCGAAGATGGTTCAACGGAGGCTGTCCTTGGAGGAGTTGCCGGGTCCGGACGCGGCGGATGCCCTGGCCCTGGCCATCGCCTTTATCCAAGAGCGTCGCCGGCCAGCTTTCGCGACCGCGAAACGGATCTGACGAAGCGGCTTGGCTCCGCTTTTTCGGACCTGCTTCGCCGTGGGAATTCAGCTCCAATCCGGCGCATGCAGATCCAGACCGGAATCATCACCATCTCCGACCGGGCCTCCCGGGGCCTGTACGACGACCTGGGCGGACCCGCATTGAAGGAGGCCGCACTCGGATATGGCTGGGTGGTCCTCGACGAGGCCTTGGTCCCGGACGAGAAGGCCGACATCCAGCGTGCGATCCGCTCTCAGGCGGCCAAGGGTTGCCAACTGATCCTGACCACCGGTGGGACCGGCGTGGCGCTTCGCGATGTGACGCCGGAAGCGGTCCGTGAGATCGCCATCCGGGAGCTGCCGGGATTTGGCGAGGTCATGCGCATGGAAAGCCTCAAGATCACGCGGAACGCGATCCTCTCCCGATGCCTGGCCGCGGTGGTGGACCGCAGCCTCGTGGTCTGCCTGCCGGGCAAGCCCCGTGGAGCCGTGGAGTGCCTCGGCTTCGTGGCTCCGGCGATCCCGCACTGCGTCGAGGTGATCCAGGAAGTCCCGACGAGTTGCTGACCTGACGGTTAGGGATGCGGAAATCAGGTTCGCTGATGCCCAAGATCGGATTCGATCGTTGGGGGGCGGGGAGCGGAAAAGGAGTTCCGACGCCTCTTCGGGGCCGACGGATTCCGATGGAATCCGCAGGTGGTGGTAGGAGAAGGATTCGAACCTTCGTAGGGCGTTAGCCCGACAGATTTACAGTCTGTTCCGATTGACCACTCCGGCATCCTACCCCTGTGGCCTGCGCCGCCCAGCGGGCGGGGACGCGAATGAACTCAAACGCTGAGGCCGGGCTCAAGGCGTTTTTTGGAAATTAACTCCAAGCAAACGATCTGGAGTCCCAAGGTTACTTCCCGGGCTTCTCGGCGGGCTTGGCTGGGCTCACCATTTTGTTTCCGGCGTCGGTCCAGGCGCCGATGCCTCCGAGCAGATTCGCGGTCTCCTTGAATTTCAGTCCGCTCATCTGGGTGCAGGCGCGCGCGCTCCGATAGCCGCTGCCGCAATACACGAGGTATGACTTCGACTGGTCGAGTTTGGCGACTTCCTCGGCGAAGGTCTTCGAGCGGAAGTCGACGTTGAGGGCGCCGGGGACGTGGCCTTCCGCGAATTCGGCCGGGCTGCGCACGTCGAGAACCACCCAGTTGGTCCCTGCGCGCAGCTTCTCCCAGGCGGCGACGTCCAGGTTCTGGGTGCCGGCGCCTTCGGCCTTGGGAACGGGACGGGTCGGGAACGGCGGGATGGTGTTCTGGGCGAAGAGCGTGGTCGCGCAGACGGCGGCCAGGATCGACACGAGCAGGGTCAGTCGTTTCATGCGGTCTTGATGAAGGTGGTGATCAGGAGAGCTTCCAGCCCTTGCGGTAATGGTGGTGGATGAGGGAATCCGCCTCGGGGCAACCGCGGGCCTTCATGCCGGCGGCGTCCCATTCGATGACCTTGCCGGTGCGATAGGCCAGGTTTCCGAGTTGGCCGATCTCCGTGAGATGGCAGCCGTAGGTCAACGGGGAGCCGGTCGCACCCTCGCCCTTGCAGGCGCGGATCCATTCGGCGTGGTGGCCGATCGAATTCGGGATCGTCGGAGCCGGAGCCGTGTGGCCACGGAACTTGTCTTCAGGAAGCAGCATCCGCCGTCCGTAGTCGGCCAGCAGCAGGCCCTTCGAGCCCACGAACAGCGTTCCTCCACCCCACTTCGAAAGGTCGGGAGTTCCCGCGACCTTCGGACGGGCGGAACCGCTGTACCAGTGCATCTGGACCGCCGGACGGGATCCCTTGGCCGGGAAGTCGTAGTGGACCACCATCCCGGTCGGAGCGCAGTGGCGGTCGGGCGGAGGTCCTTCCGCGGAGATGCGTGTGGGCAGGTCGAGGTCCAGCGCCCAGACGCCCAGATCCATGTGATGGCAGCAGAAGTCGGAAAGCGTCCCGCCTCCGAAATGCCACCAACGCCGCCAGTTGAAGGGCACGTATTCCTTGCTGAAGCCCACCGGTTGGACAGGCCCCAGCCACTGCTCGTAGTCGAGTCCGGCCGGGATGGGTTCAGCGGCTGGAAGAGGCTTCGTTTCCCAGACTGATCCCGCCCAATGGTGGACCTCGGAGACCTACCCGATTGCACCAGAGCGGATCAGCTCAACGACCCGTCGGTAGTTCTGCTCGGAATGGATCTGGTTGCCGGTCTGGGTGACCCGACCCGACTTCCGCACCTTCGCCGCCAGCGCACGCGCCTCGGAAATGGTGTGGGTGACCGGCTTCTCGCAGTAGAGGTGGCGGCCCGAGGCCAGCACTGCCGTGGCGATCACCGCGTGGGTGTGGTCGGGCGTGCTGACCACGACCGCGTCCAGGTCGGTCCGGTCGAGAAGGCGACGATAGTCGGAACAGGTATCCGCGGAAGGGAACTTGGCCTTGGCGGCGGCGAGGCGCGGGGCGTCGACGTCGCAGAGGGCCACGATGTTCTCCCCGGAAACCCCCGCCAGGTTCTCCCCGCCGCGTCCCGCCACGCCGACGATTCCCAGGTTGAGCTTTCCGTTCGGGGAAATCCGGCGGGCCACGGGTTGCGACTGGCAACCGGCGAAGAAGCCGGCCGTGGCGGCCGCGCCGGACTGGAGGAAGCGACGACGGTTCAGGATGATCAGGTCAGACATGGGGGTTCCTCAGGGCTTCGGGGTGAAACTGGTCCAGTACTTCTCGAAATCCTCGCGGGGCGGAACCTTGAGCGGTCGGACCACGCGGAAGCCGAGGAACTGGGCGTCGGTGAGGTACCACTTAGACTTGGGAAGCTGCGGATCCCGCATCTTCCAACTCGAGTCGCTCGCACGGCGGGCACCGCTGCGGAGGATGTCCGCCTCGTCGTCCCAGGAGCCGCCCCGAGCCACATGGGGATACTCCGTCGCACCGGGCACGTAGGTGACCTCACCGACCTTGGAGTAGTCGTCCACGTAGGCGTCCAACACCCACTCGGCCACGTTGCCGTGCATGTCGTGGAGGCCCCAGGGGTTCGCCTTCTTCTTGCCCACCTGTTGGTACTTGCCGTCGGAATTCGTGTAGAACCAGGCGTAATCGCCGAGCTTCGATTCGTCGTCGCCGAAGGAATATCGGGTGCTCGTTCCCGCCCTGCAGGCGTACTCCCATTCCGCCTCGGTGGCCAAACGGTAGAAATGGCCGGTCTTGGCGGTCAGCCATTTGCAGTACTTCACCGCCGCATAGTGGGTCATCGAGATGGCCGGGAAGCCCTCCTTGCCCATGCCGAAGCTCATCTCGACATACGGGGTGGTCGGACGCGAGACGGCGTCGGCTTCCTTGCCCACGTACGGGTTCTTGCCCGGGGTGGCGTTGGCGGGCACGAGGTCGGGATAGGCCAGCCACAGTTCGCGCTCCATGCGCTCGGTCGGCACGTTGGTGCCCTTTTCCAGCGACGGGAACTGGAAGAGTTCATACTCGTTCCAGGTGACCTCGGTCTTGCCCATCCAGAACGGTTCGATCTTCACCTTCCGCCGAGGACCCTCGTCACCCTTCCGCTTCGGTTCCCCATCGGGCGTGCCCATCTCGAATTCACCGCCCGGGATCGGAACCAGATCGAACTGCATCGAGGTGCCCGGAATCGGTTCGGCGTAGGCCTTCATGTCCGCCGCCGTGCTCTCCGTGGACTTCGCCGCGACGAGCGCGTGGATCGCCTCGAGCATCGCCTGCGGATCGCGGGTCAACGTGGAACCGGCCTCCTTCTGGGTCAGGATCACGCCATCGGGCCAATTCGCCCCCTGGTCGATCCAGTCGCGGATGAGGTCGGTCTTCGCCTTCGGCAACGGACCGCCCTTCTTGGCTGGTGGCATCAGGTCGTCGTGGTCGGCCGGCAGGACGGTCGTGGTGTAGACCTTGGAGGCGGCCGAGTCGCCTGGGACGATCGACTTCGACGCGAAGAACTCCGCCTTCACGTCCATGCGCAGGTCGCCCTTGGCATGCCCATCCTTGTGACACGCCACACAGTGCACCTCGAAGATCGGCTTCACGTCCTTCACGAAGTCGACCTTCTCCTTCTGGGACAGCTTCAGGTCTTCAGGCCAGGCGGCGCCTTCGAGGATCCAGGTCTTCAGGACCTCCTGCTGCGCCGCGTTGAGCCTCTCGCCCTTCGGCGGCATCAGGTCGTCGTGGCCGTCCGGCAGGGCCGTGGTCGTGTAGAGGGGACTCTTGGACGGGTCACCGGGAACGAGGGATGTTCCGCCGTCGCCCCCCTTGATGGCGTCCGCTCGGGTGACCAGGGAAAGCCCGGACTTGGGCTTCTCGGCGCCGTGGCACTTGAGGCAGTAGACTTCGAGGATGGGTCGGACCTGCCGGCGGAAATCCACCGCTCCGGCGGCGGAAAACGGCAGGACGAGGGCGGCAATGGCCGGAAGGACGGCAAGTCGATTCATGTGTGTTGCGTGACCGGAGAGTACCGCGGCAGCGGTCCGCCGTGTCAAATGCGGTAACCGTCGGACGCCCGGTGCAGCCGGGAATTCAGCTCAGGCAGATCGGAGATTGAGGCGAAACGCCCGCCGTTATTGGCCGCCGCGGGCCGGATCCAGCCACGGAGTGCCCGCCCAGTACCACCGGGACGGCTTCATGTTCTCGGTGTGTCCATCCCCGAAGGTGACCACGCTTCGTCCGGCGTGCCGCACGTGCGGACCTCCCCAGTTGGGGTCGTCCGAGGTGACGCAACCGGTGCAAGGAGCGTCGTTCAACGGATCATGCAGCACCCACGCACCGGGCTTCTCCGGCGTCTTCTCGGTCACGCACTTCAACGGGTCCCGGATGTCAGCGGTCCGGGGTTTGGATCCGCCGTCGGTGATCACCGCGGTGCCCGAAGGGGAAGCGTAGGCGGAGTCGCGGATCGAAGGATAGTCCTTCACGTCCCAGACCGACGGCCAATCGCACCCA
>CAMASJ010000086.1 GCA_945860685.1 Akkermansia muciniphila | reverse complement strand
TCGGGAGAAGATGAAATGGACTGTCGTCTCGCGGTCTTGCGGCCCGGTGAATCGGTTGGGGTCACCTGACTCCGCAAGACCGGCTACCGCGGTTGACGTCTGGGGTATGGGGTCCCGGCTTTAGCCGGTGTGGATCTTCAGCGACGGGCCGTCGCGGGAGTTCCGAGGTGTGCGGACCGGGAAGGTTTCCGCCGGCTGAAGCCGGGACTCCCTACCCTGAGGACGGATTCCATCCCCAATACGCCCGACTCGTTTCTTGACCGGAAAGTCCAACTGAACAGAGTCGAAGCGAGGTCGCAGACGCCATGGCCAACGGCGACGGACCCGACAAACAGTGCCGTCTCACAGCCAAGCACTGCGGCAATCGCTGCTTTCCGTGGGCGGTGCGCGGCTCAGTGGGTCTGGGCTTCGTCGCCAATCTTAAACGCCATGAATGACGCGGCATCGCCATCCTCCTCACCTGCCGAGCCGGCAGCGAAGCCTCCGCGCGGCAAGTTCAACTTCTGGCGATGGTTTTGGCTCGGCACGATCCCGGTCTCCCTCGTCTGGGTCTATCACGACTTCTACGTTCCCTCCAACCAGATCACCTGGTCCAAGGACTACGCCTCGGCCCAACAACAGGCGGTCCAGTCGGGAAGACCCCTCATCCTCTACTTCACCGGCGAGTGGTGCGTTCCTTGTCGGATCATGAAGCGCAACGTCTGGGCGGATTCCGAGGTGGAGTCGGTGGTCAACGCCGGGTTCACGCCGGTGATGATCGACGTGGACGATCCGAAGCAGGCCGAGACGTTGAGTCGCTATGGTGTCGTCGGACCGCCGACCACGATCATCACGGATCCAAAGGGTACGGTCCTGAGACAGGCACAGGGAGGACTGGGAAAGGCGGAGTTCCTCGAGTTGCTGGGGAAACGGAATCCAGCCGGGAACCCGACTCCGATTCCAGCGGCCAAGTGAGTTCCACCGGTCCCTCGGCGATGCAATCCAAGGCGTTTTGATCGACCCCGGGCTCTGTCAACCGTCTCCCGGATTTGATGGAGATTGATGCTCGGCCCCGGCGTCCACGTCCGGGCTTCACGTTCGTTGAGCGGGGTCCCACCCTTCTCGAATGCGTCCGCTCTTCCGGGTTTCCCTGCGCGTGCTCGCCGCCGCGGCGTGGCTCCTTCCCGCCTGGCTCCGGGCGGAGATCCCAATGGTCGACCTCGCCGGCGACTCGGCGCGGCGGGTGGTGGTGGACCGCGAGCCGGGTCAATACCTCGGCCATCCGACGACCGTCCTGCTTGAGGACGGCCGGACGATCCTGTGCGTCTATCCGCGCGGTCATGGCAAGGGCGCCATCCAACTCCAGCGGAGCACCGATGGCGGCCGCACCTGGAGCGGGCGTCTGCCGGTGCCGGAGAACTGGGCGACCTCCCTGGAGACTCCCACGATCCACCGGGTCGTGGACGCCGCCGGCAAGAAGCGGCTCATCCTCTGGTCGGGACTGTTCCCGGCCCGGCTCTCGGTGTCCGAGGACGACGGCGCGAGTTGGTCGCCGTTGGCCGTGGCCGGCGACTGGGGCGGCATCGTGGCGATGGGGTCGGTGGAGCCGGTCCGCGGCGTGCCGGGTCGGTATCTGGCGTGGTTCCACGACGACGAACGGTTCTTCCGCAAGGACGCGAAGGCTTCCAAGCCGCCGGTGTTCCACCTGTACCAGGTGGCGTCCGACGACGGCGGGTTGACCTGGGGCCAGCCCCGCGAACTGCAGTCCTCGGCCGCGGTGCATCTGTGCGAACCGGGTTCGGTGCGTTCGCCGGACGGGAAGACCCTGGCGTTGCTGCTGCGGGAAAACCGCCGGGTGAAGGAATCGCACGTGGTCTTCTCCCGCGACGAAGGCCGCACCTGGAGCGAGCCGCGGGAACTTCCGCGGACCCTGACCGGGGATCGTCACACCGCGAAGTACGCGCCCGACGGGCGGCTGGTGATCTCGTTCCGGGACACCGCGAAGGGTTCGCCGACGGCGGGCGACTGGATGGCTTGGGTCGGGGAGTTCGCGGACATCGAGACCGGCCGCGAAGGCTGGTGCCGGATCCGCTTGGGCGACAACCAGCATGCCTGGGACTGCGCCTATCCCGGGGTGGAAGTGCTGCCGGACGGGACGTTCGTCGTGACGACCTACGGCCACTGGGACAAGGGACAGCCGCCCTACGTGGTGAGCATGCGTTTCACCCTCGCCGAGATCGAGGCGTTGCGTTCCCGCGGGAAGTGAGGAGCGCCCGCGGAGTCGAGACCGTGAATCGGGCGAGCGGGGATACCGTGCCCTGGCGGGCTCGGCTACGCGCACCGAATCAGGGATGAAGGATCGCGAGGGACAGATCCGGAGAACAGGGGCCGAGCACTGGCGGGCCCGGCTACTCGCGCCGAATCGGGGATGAAGGATCGCGAGGGACTGGTCCGGAGGACAGGGACCGTGCCCTGGTGGGCTCGGCTACCGGTCCGATTCGTGAATCACGAATCGATCACCCCTTTGACCACGTCGCCGTGGATGTCGGTCAGGCGGAAGTCGCGGCCTTGGAACCGGTAGGTGAGCCGCTCGTGGTCGACGCCCATGAGGTGCAGGATCGTGGCCTGCAGGTCGTGCACGTGGACGGGGTCCTTGACCACGTTCATGCCGAGGTCGTCGGTTTCGCCGTAGGTCAGGCCGGCCTTCACGCCGCCGCCGGCCATCCAGCTGGTGAAGGCGTAGGGATGGTGGTCGCGTCCCCAGCGTTTGCGGTCGTCGAGGTTGCCCTGGATGAAGGGCGTCCGTCCGAACTCGCCGCCCCAGACCACGAGGGTGTCGTCGAGGAGGCCGCGCTGCTTGAGGTCCGCCACCAGGCCGGCCGACGGCTGGTCCGTGTCGCGGCACTGGGTGTAGAGCTCGGTGGTGAGGCTGTTGTGCTGGTCCCAGCCGGCGTGCATCACCTGCACCGTCCGCACGCCGCGCTCGATGAGCCGCCGGGCCATGAGGCAGTTGTAGGCGAAGGTGCCCTGCTCCCGCACCGACGGCCCGTAGAGGTCGAGCACGGACTGCGGTTCGCCCGAGATGTCCGCCAGCTCCGGCACGGAAGCCTGCATCCGGAAGGCCATCTCGTATTGGCTGATGCGTGTGGCGATCTCGGGATCCCCGTGCTCGCGCAGCTTGATCGAGTTCAGCTCGGCGAGGTCGTCCAGCATGGCGCGGCGCGTGGCGCGGTCGATGCCGGCCGGGTCGCCGAGGTAGAGCACCGGTTCGCCGCCGCCGCGGAACTTCACCCCCTGGAAGCGCGAGGGCAGGAACCCGGAGCCCCAGTAGAAGTCGTAGAAGATCTGCCCGCAGGAGGTCCCCTTGCTGACGGAGGTCATCACCACGAAGGCGGGCAGGTTCTCGCATTCGCTCCCGAGCCCGTAGGTGAGCCAGGCGCCGAGCGTCGGGCGACCCGGGATCTCCGCCCCGCTCAGCATCATCGAGATGCCCGGCGCGTGGTTCACCGAGCCGGTGTGCAGCCCCTTCACGAAGCAGAGGTCGTCCGCGATCCCCGCCGTGTGTGGCATCAACTCGCTGACCCAGGCCCCGGACTGTCCCCGCCGGTGGAACGGCTCGATCGGGGCCAGGAGCAGTTTGCCGTCCGCCTTGCCGGTCATGGTGCTGAACCGCTTCCCGCCGAGGTAGCCCTCGGGCACGGGCTTGCCGTGCAGTTCCTGCAGGCGCGGCTTGTAGTCGAAGAGGTCGACGTGGGTCGGCGCGCCGTTCTGGAAGAGGTAGATGACGTGCTTCGCCCGCGGCGCGTGGTGGGGCAGCCCGGGCAGGCGCGGTGGCGCTCCGGTCGGCGATGCCGCCGCGGACGCCGCCGTGTCGTCGGCCCTGCCGAGCAGGCCCGACAGGGCGGCCAGCCCGAGCCCGGTGCCGGACCGGCCGAGGAAGGTCCGGCGGGTGAGCAGTTGGCGGTGTTCCTGGATCGGGTTCATGGCGACGGTTTCACTCCTGGGACAAGGCCTCGTCGAGGTTCAGCACGGTGCCCGACACGACGGTCCAGGCGGCGTGCTCCGCCGGCGTGTTGCCGGGTTGCACGCGGCTCTCGCCGACACCCAGCAGTGCCGCCGCCGCGGACGGGTCGCCCAGGAACCGGCGGCGGTGGCGGTCGAGTCCACGGGACAGGACCGTCCGCTCGTCCTTCGTGAAGGGGCGTCCCAACACCGAAAGGCCCAAGGCATCCAGCCGGGCGTCGTCGTCGGGTCCGGCGGCGAGAACGCGGGCCGCAAGAACGCGGGCCGCCTCGACATAGGCGGTGTCGTTCAGGGTGAGCAGCGCGTGCAGGGGGACGTTCGTGCGCGGCGTGCGGACCGTGCAGGTCTGCCGGCTGGCGGTGTCGAAGAAGAAGGTCGGCCCGACGATGCGGCGCCAGAACACGTAGAGGCTGCGACGGTAGAGGGACTCGCCGTGGTCCTGTTCGTAGCGCTTCGTCCCGAACGTCGCCTCCTCCCAGACACCCGACGGCTGGTAGGGCTTCACGGGCGCCCCGCCGACGGAGTCGGACAGCAGGCCGGCGGCGGCCAGTGCGGTGTCGCGGATCATCCAGGAAGGCATGCGGAAGCGGGGACCGCGGGCGAGGAGGCGGTTCTCCGGATCCCGTTCCGCCAGCGTCGGCGTGACGCGGGACGACTGCCGGTACGCGGCGCTGGTAGCCATCAGGCGGACCAGGCGCTTCACGTCCCAACCCGACTCCATGAACTCGACGGCCAGCCAGTCGAGCAGCTCCGGGTGGACGGGCCGTTCGCCTTGGAGACCGAAGTCCTCGGAGGTCTTCACCAGGCCGACGCCGAAGAGGGACTGCCAGAACCGGTTCACCGTGACCCGGGCGGTGAGCGGGTTGTCGCGGGAGACCAGCCATTCGGCGAGGTCGAGCCGGTTGGTCCGCGAAACCGCGCGGTTCCCGGCGACCGCGGCGGGCAGGGCCATGGGCACGGACTCGCCGGGCTTGAGGTAGTTGCCGCGTTCGAGCATCCGGGTGACCCGTCCCGGGGCGCCGTCGTCCATCACCATCACGTACGGGATCGCCCAAGCGGCGGCGTTGCGGCGGTCGCGGGCCCCCCGGAGCGCCTCCAGTGCCTCGTGGTACGCCGGCGCGGTGGACTTCCAATGGGAGGCCAGCGTCCCGATGCGACTCGGATCCCGGTCGCGCGGGGCGGTCTTCAGGGTCTCCTGCAGTTCCCTGGGCAGCTCCTTGGCGGCGGGGGATTCGGAGGCCGGCTTCCCGTCGGGTCGTGGGAAGCGTTCCGCTTCCAGCGCCGCCACCGCGCGCGCCGCCTCGTCGAGCGCCCGCTCGGTCTCCGCGGCCCGGCGCGACTGTTCCGGGGAAGGCCCGGCGAGGTTCGGCGGGTTCTGCGGGTTGCCGCCGCCGCCGTCCACGACGGTGCGGTCGAAGAAGGCGAGCAGGCTGAAGTAGTCGCGACGGGTGTGCGGGTCGTACTTGTGGTCGTGGCAACGGGTGCAGTTGAAGGTGGCCCCCATCCACACCGTGGCGACGGTCTCCGTCTGGTCGAAGAGGTAGTCGATGCGGTTCTCCTCGGCGATGCGTCCGCCCTCGCCGTTGATCATGTGGTTCCGCAGGAAGCCGGTCGCGAGACGCTGTTCGTGGGTGGGAGCGGGAAGCCGGTCGCCGGCGAGCTGCCACACGGTGAACAGGTCGTAGGGCAGGTTGCGGTTGAAGGCGTCCACCACCCAGTCGCGCCACGGCCACATGGTCCGTTCGCTGTCGCCCTGGTAGCCGTTGGAATCGGCGTAGCGGGCGGCCTCGAGCCAGTCCCAGGCCATCCGTTCCCCGTAGCGCGGGGAGGCGAGCAGGCGGTCCATCACCCGTTCGTGGGCCCCCGGCGCGGCATCGTTCCGGAAGGCCTCCACCTCGACGGGCGTCGGCGGCAGGCCCGTGAGATCGAGCGTCACCCGGCGGATCCAATCCGACCGCGACGCCTCGGGCGACGGCTCCAGACCCTCGCGTCGCAGGCGCGCCCGGAGGAAGGCGTCGACCGGACCGAGGTCGGCCTCGCCCGGGACCTGCGGCACCGTCGGCCGCACGGGCGGTTCGTAGGACCAGTGGCGTCCCCATTCAGCGCCCTCGGCGATCCAGCGGCGGAAGAGCGCGATCTGGTCTGCGGTGAGCCGGTGGTTCGACTTCGCCGGCGGCATCAGGTCGTCGGGGTCCGTGGCGGTGATGCGCCGGACCAATTCGCTCCGTTCCGGCTGGCCGGCAAAGACGGCCGTCTCGCCGCTCTTCCCGCGGCCGAGGGCCCCTTCCCGGGTGTCCAGGCGCAGGCCGCCCTTGCGGCCCTTCTCGTCGGGGCCGTGGCAGGCGAAGCAGTGGTCGGAGAGCAGTGGGAGGATGTCGCGGGAGAACCGGACTTCCCGGGAGACGTCCGCCGCCGCGCCGCCGAAGCCGAGGGCCAGCGAGATGGCCGTCGCGAGCGCCGCGCGGAACGGGTTCCGGGCGCGGGGTGCGACGGGGTGCTGGGGGAGGAGGTTCCGGGACATGGGCTCGGCGGGAGGGGGTGACGTAACCACCGATGCGGTTCTTCATCAACGCACGAGCCGGTGCATCGCCTCCCCGCCTCCTTGCCTGTGGCGACGGTTGCAAGGGAGGATCTCCCGCACATGGCTCGTTCGCCCTTCCGATCCCACGCCGGCCGCGTCCTCCGGCTCCTCCTCGGCGCCGGTCTGTGTTCCCTGCTGATGCGGGGAGCGGAACCCACCGCCGCGGAACGATCGAAGATCCCGTGCGATTCCGGCGCGGCCCGCGTGCTGACCGCCCGTCGCGCGTCGGGTCCGGTGGTCGTCGACGGGCGGCTCGACGACACGGCCTGGGCCGGAGCGGAGGAGTCCGCGCGCTTCGTCGACCTCATCGCCGGCACGCCGACCTTCCGGGATACGCGGGTGAAGCTGCTCTGGGACGACGTGAACCTCTACGTGGGGTACCGGATCGAGGAGCCTCGGGTGAGGGCGATGCTGACCCGGCGCAACGACCCCATCTACACTGAGAACGACGTCGAGTTCTTCATCGCCGGCGACGACGCCTACTACGAGTTCGAGATCAACGCCCGCAACACGGTCTACGAGGTCTTCTTCATCTGGGAGGCGTCCTACGAGAAGGCCGGCTTCGCGCGTCTCCCCGAGTTCGCCCGGACGAACCTGAAGGACTTCAACGGCGTGGGCTTCGTGCATCATCCGCGCGGACGGCGACTGGGCCACTTCGACTGGGCGTTCCCGGGCCTGCGGACCGCGGTGCACGTGGAGGGAACGCTCAACGACGACACCGACACCGACCGTGGGTGGACCGTGGAGCTGGCGTTGCCTTGGGACGGGATCCGGCGGTTGTTCCCGTCCGGCGGGCGGGCGATCCCCGCGAAGGAGGGCGACGAGTGGCGGATGGACTTCTCGCGCTTCAACACGGCCAAGGAGCCGGCGCCGGCCAAGGACTCCGGCGGCTGGGCGTTGAATCCGCACGGGATCTGGGACTCGCACATCCCGGAGTGCTTCGCGCGGGTGCGCTTCACGACCAACACCGTCGCCGGCCCGGGCCGCTGACGGCGTCGAAATCCTTCCGGCCGGAGAGAAGTTTCCCGTGGCCTCGGGGCCGGGGCGGGCGTAAATCCTGAGGAACCGACGTTTCTCTGTCGCCGGTTCCATCCATGAATCCCATCCGCACCTCTCCCGAAGGCCTCGGCGTGTCTGCTGCAATCCGCTTCGTCGACCGGATCCGACGGGCCTTGTTGCTGCTACTGTTGGCCGGCGCGGCGTTGATGACGCGGGCCGAGGATTCGGCGGAGGCGGACGCCGCGCTGCTGGCCGGGGCCAAGAAGCACATCCTCGAAGGCACTCCCAAGGGGCTTTCGCCATTGAAAGATCCGGAACTGAAGATCCGGGCCTCCAAGGGCGTGAAGTCCATCGACTTCACCCTCGAGCTGGAGTGCGACGAGCCGCGGTACCTGGTCCGTGTCCTGCAGTCGGGTGGACGGCCCGTGGCGGGAGACCTGCTAAAGTCGATGCAGGGTTCGGGCGTGGCCACCCAGTTCCTTTTCCCGCGGTATGCGAAGGGCGACACGGTCAGTGTGCGCGACACCTTCAACCAGCGCGCCAACGGCACCTTCGGACCGATCAAGGAGCTGTCCTTGGAGGCGGTCGGCTATCTCCGCAGCGAGAAGCAGAACCTCCCGATGGAAGGCGAGGAGAAGCATCTCGCCGCCCAGGCGGCCGCGGCCACGGCCGCCAAGGAGAAGGCCGAGCGCAATGCGGCGACCTTCAACTCCATCCTCGGCGGGATCGCCAAGGGACTTGGGGCCGCGGCGCAGGCGTCGAATCCATCGGCCAACTCCGGTGCCGCCACGGAGAAGTCGGACCTGCAGAAGACCGCCGATGCCCTGAACGCCGCCACCGGCGCCAACACGAATGCGGCTCCGACGAAGTCCGCCCCCGCTGCTCCGGCTCCGACGCCCACCCCTGTTCCCACGCCGGCTCCTGTTCCGGCCCCGACTCCTGTCGCGGCCCCGGCCCCGGCGCCCAAGTCCGCCGAGAGCGACTGGCTCACACCGGCCGAGGCGGCCAAGGTTCTCAAGATCTCTGAGCTGGACGTGTACAAGGCAATCGAGTCCGGCGACATCAAGGCGAAGAAGTTCGGCACCCAGTGGCGCATCTCCGCCAAGGAACTCCAGTGACCCTTGGCCCGAACCTGACGCCTGACGCCTGACGCCCGAATCCCGCCCCCGTTCTTCCCATGCCTGAATCCTCCAGCATCCGCTCCGCGGACCTGTCCGGCCGCAAGGTCGGGATCGTCGGACTCGGTTACGTCGGACTTCCCCTGGCGCTCCTGTTCAGCCGGGTCGGTCCGGTGCTCGGATTCGACAACGACCCGGCGAAGGTCGCGCGCCTCAACGCCGGGGAGAGCTACATCGGCCACATCCCGACCGCGTCCGTCGCCGAGCGGCGCACCGACGGACGCTTCGAGGCCACCACGGACTTCGCCCGGGTCGCCGAGTGCGAGGCGGTGCTCATCTGCGTGCCCACGCCGCTCGGCGAAGGCCGTTCGCCCGACCTCTCGTATGTCATTGGCACCGGACGTTCCATCGCCCCGAACCTGTGTCGCGGCATGCTCGTCGTGCTCGAGTCCACGACCTATCCCGGCACCACGGACACCGAACTGCGCGAGGTCCTCGAATCCGGTTCCGGGCTGCGCGCGGGTGTCGACTTCCATCTCGCCTTCTCCCCGGAACGCGAGGATCCGGGCAATCCCGCCAGCCGCGTCGCCGAGATCCCCAAGGTCGTCGGCGGCCTCACCCCCGCCTGCCGCGACCGCGCCCTCGACGTCTACGGCCGCGTCGTCCGCCGGTTGGTCCCGGTGGCCGACTGCCGCGTCGCCGAGGCGGTGAAGCTCACCGAGAACATCTTCCGCGCGGTCAACATCGCCATGGTGAACGAGCTGAAGGTGGTCTACGACGCGATGGGCATCGACGTCTGGTCGGTGATCGAGGCGGCCAAGACGAAGCCGTTCGGCTTCATGCCGTTCTACCCGGGGCCCGGCCTCGGCGGCCATTGCATCCCCATCGACCCGTTCTACCTGACCTGGAAGGCCCGGCAGTACGGCCAGCAGACGCGCTTCATCGAACTGGCCGGCGAGGTCAACACCGCCATGCCCTCCTACGTGCTGGGCCGTCTCGAGGCGGCACTCGCGGCCCGTGGGAGGCCCCTTGCTGGCGCCCGGTTGCTGCTGCTCGGAATCGCGTACAAGTCCGACGTCGACGACGACCGCGAGAGTCCCGGCTACGTCTTCTGGGAACGCCTCGAGGAGGCCGGGGCCGCGGTGGAGTACCACGATCCCCACGTCCCGGTGATCCGCCCCAGCCGTGAGCACGGGCACTTTGCCGGTCGACGCAGCGTGGCGCTGGATCCGGCGACGGTGGCCGGCTTCGACGCCGTGCTGCTGCTCACCCGCCATGCCGCGATGGACCTGAAGCCGGTCGCGGAGGCGGCGCGGCTGATCGTGGACACCCGCAACGCCTTTGCCGCCTTCGGGCTGCCCCCGGAACGTTGGGTCAAGGCCTGACCCCGGCCTGCCGATCCCTTCACTGGACCGCAGGTCACCCGGTGTCCCGTCGAAGGGCCCGGTCTGGCCTGGTCCGTTTCCTGCCATGAAAGCCCTTGTCACCGGCGGCGCCGGATTCATCGGATCCCACATCGCCGAGGCGCTCGTCCGCGCCGGCCATTCCGTCACCGTCCTCGACAACTTCTCCCTCGGTTCCCGCGACAACCTGGCCTGGGCCCGGCCCGGCGACGCCTTGGAGGTGGTCGAGGGTGACGCCGGGGATCCCGCCCTGCTGTCGCGGTTGGTGCCCAGCACCGACTGGGTCTTCCACGAGGCGGCCCTTCCCAGCGTGCCGCGTTCGGTGGCCGAACCCCTGGCCTCGAACGCCCACAACCTCACCGCCACGCTCAACCTGCTCGAGGCCGCCAAGGCCGCCCGGGTGAAGCGCTTTCTGTTCGCCTCGTCGTCCTCGGTCTACGGCGACAACGACGCGCCTTCCAAGCACGAGGGCCTTCCGCCCAACCCGCTTTCGCCCTACGCGCTCCAGAAGTACGCGGCCGAGACCTACGCCCGGATGTTCCACCGGTTTTACGGGCTGCCGACCGTCAGCCTCCGCTACTTCAACGTCTTCGGCCCCCGCCAGGCGTTCAACTCGCCGTACTCCGGCGTCATCGCGAAGTTCTGCACCCAGTTCCTCAAGGGCGAGACGCCGGTGATCTTCGGCGACGGCCAGCAGTCGCGGGACTTCACCTACGTAGCCAACGTCGTGGACGCGAACCTCGGTGCCGCCGCGGCGCCCGAGGAACAGGTTGCCGGCCGCTTCTTCAACGTCGCCTGCGGCGAACGCATCACGCTGTTGCGCCTGGTGGACGACCTGAACGCCCTCACCGGACTCCGACTCCGCGCGAGCCATGAACCCGACCGGGTCGGCGACGTCCGCCATTCCCTCGCCGACGTCTCCGCGTTGCGCGCGGCCACCGGCTGGGAACCCAAGGTCACCTGGAAGGAAGGCCTCGACCGGACTCTGGGCTGGTATCGCGGCGCCTGAGCCCGATCGATGCGGCAAAGCCCCCCTCACTTCTCGGAGGCGAAGGCGGCGTCCAAAGGTAATGCGCTTCAGGATGCCCGCGATCGCGGTCGCGGGCATCCCGGCCTAGGCCTAGCTCGGCTCAGCTCAGCTTCCAGTTTCCGCGCATCGGCTGGCTGATGTAGGAATTCGCCTCCTTGTCGTCCACGAAGCGCTGCTTCCTCGGGTCGAACCGCAGCGGGCGTCCGGTCTGGAGGGAGATCTTGGCGAGGTTGATCAACGTACAGGAACGGTGGCCGTTGACCTCGTTCAGGGCGAACCGGCTGCGGGTGCGCACCGCCTGCACGAAGTCGGTCACCATCGGCTCCGGATCCGCCAGCGCCGCGACCTTGCGCTGGAAGTCGGGGATGTCGGTCTTCATGCCCTTCATGATCCGCCCCTTCGAGCCCGCGATGAAGGCCGCCTGCTTGTCGCGGTTCTCGCCATCCAGGATGATCTCGGTGCCGTCCCGGTACTTCATCCGGATGTAGCGGAAGGTGCCGACGGCGTCCTTGTCCTGCGGCGGTGCGTCCGACTCGATCTCGACCGGGCTCTCGTCGTCCTTGCCCAGGACGTACTGCACGGGATCCAGATAGTGCTGGCCCATGTCGCCGAGCCCGCCTCCGTCGTAGTCCCAGTAGCCGCGGAAGGTGCCGTGCACGCGGTGCGGGTGGTACGGCTTCACCGGGGCCGGCCCGAGCCACATGTCGTAGTCCAACTCCGGTGGCGCCGGCTGCACCGTCAGGTCGGTGCGGCCGACCCAGTAGAACTTCCAGTCGAAGCCGGTCGACGCGTTCAGGGTGACCTTCAACGGACCGTCGCCCAGCATCCCGTGCATCACCGCCTTCCGGATGTCCTTCACCGGCACGCCCATGCCGTAGAAGTTCTCCTGGAACCGGAACCAGGTGTTCAGGCGGAAGATCCGCTTGTGCTTCTTCACCGCGGCGGCGACGGCCTCGCCTTCCGCGATGGTCCGCGTCATCGGCTTCTCGCACCAGATGTCCTTCCCGGCCTTGGCTGCGGCGATGGAGATGATGGCGTGCCAGTGCGGCGGCGTGGGAATGTGGACGATGTCGATGTCCTTCCGGGCGAGGACGTCGCGGAAGTCCTTGTAGCCCTTGCAATCGGGACCGCCCGCGGCGACGGCGTCGGCGAGGTGCTTGGCGTCGACGTCACAGACCGCGAGCAGCTTGCAGGCGGTGTTGATGGACTTCACGTGTCCCATGCCCATCCCGCCGGTGCCGATCACGGCGCGGGTGAGGATCTCGCTGGGAGGCGTGTGCCCCGGACCTCCGAGGACGTGGCGCGGGACGATGGCGACCGTGGCCATGGCGGCGAGGGAGCCCTTGAGGAATGAACGACGGGTCAACGGATTGCGGGTGTTCATGGAATACGGGTTTCTGGTTTCAGGCGTCGGGCGTCAGGGGTAAAGCAGGGAGCGGGGAGCCAATCGGGAATCGGGAATCCCTTGGCGTCTTCGCGCCTTCGCTTGAGGTCCGTCTGGTTCCTCTTCACGCGAGGATCTCCTTCACCACCTCGCCGCGGACGTCGGTGAGGCGGATGTCGCGGCCGCCGAAGCGGTACGTGAGGCGTTCGTGGTCGATGCCCATCAGGTGGAGCACCGTGGCGTGCAGGTCGTGCATCTCGAGGCGGTTCTCCACGGCCTTGTATCCCCAGTCGTCGGTGGCGCCGTAGGCCATGCCGCCCTTCACGCCGCCGCCGGCCATCCAGACCGTGAACGCGTACTCGTTGTGGTCGCGTCCGTCGCTGCCCTGCGCAAACGGCGTGCGTCCGAACTCGCCCGCCCACAGGACCAGCGTCTCGTCGAGCAGGCCGCGCGACTTGAGGTCGGTGAGAAGCCCGGCGATGGGCTGGTCCACGGCGAGGGCGTTCTGTCCGTGGTTCTTCACCAGGCCGCCGTGGGCGTCCCAGCGGCTGTAGCCGTCCACCATCGGGACCGTGAGTTCCACGAAGCGCACGCCGCGCTCGACCATGCGGCGGGCCAACAGGCATTGCCGGCCGTAGGTGCGGGTGTGCTCGAACGGCGCGTCGAGGCCGTAGAGCCGGCGCGTGGCCTCGGACTCGCCCCGGATCTCGAGCAGCTCGGGGACGGTCGTCTGCATGCGCGCGGCGAGCTCGTGGTTGGCGATGGCGGATTCCAGGGCCCCGTCGCCGCCCGAGGCCTCGAGTCCGCGGGCGTTGAGCCGGCGGACGAGCCGGCGTTTGGCCTCCTGCAGCGCGGGGATGTCGTCGCCGGGCACGACGTTCGCGAGCGGGGTCCCGAGGGCGTTCAGCAGCGAGCCCTGGTAGTTCGCGGGCAGGAACCCGCTGCCGAAGTTGTCGAGGCCGCCCGACGGGATCTGGCCGCCGTTGAGCACTACGTAGCCCGGGAGGTCGTCGTTCGGGCTGCCGAGCCCGTAGGTGACCCAGGCGCCGAGGCTCGGCCGGCCCTGGAGGCCGGTGCCGCTGTGGAGGAAGTAGTTCGCGCTGGTGTGCTCGGGGAACGCCGAGGTCATCGAGCGGATCACGCAGAGGTCGTCCGCATGCCGCGCCACGTGCGGGAAAAGACCGCTGACCCACAGGCCGCTCGAGCCGTGTTGGCTGAATTCCCACGGCGACTTCATCACCGTGCCCACGTTCTCGAACTGCGTCTTCTCGAGGCGGCCGATCGCCTTGCGCGGATCCTCGCCATGGTGGCGCGCGAGCAGGGGCTTGTGGTCGAAGGAGTCGACCTGCGAGACGGCGCCCTCCATGAAGAGGAAGATCACGTTCCGGGCGCGTGGACGGAACATCGCGGGACGCGGACGCGTCGCCGGGGCCGGTGCGGCCAGCAGCGCGCCGGGTCCTCCAAGCAGTGAGGCCAAGGCCAAGGTCCCGAATCCGTTCGAGGCCCGCCGGAGCATCTCGCGGCGGTCGATGCGCGGGTCGAGGAACAGGGGATTGCGGGCGCCGGGCTTCACGGGATGTAGATGAACTCGTTGGCGTTGAGCAGCACGTGTCCCAGGTCGGCCCAGGTCCCGACGCCGTCGGTCTCGCCCGGATGGAAGGCGTTGAACTCGTCCAGCGCCACCGTGCACTCCGCGACCTCGGCGTCGGCGGGCCGGCGTCCGAAGGCGCATTCGAAGAGCCACACAATCCGTTCGCGCCGTCCCGCCTGCGGCCGTTCCCGCAGCAGCCGTTCGGCCCACACGCGCGCCTGCTGACGGAAGAACGGGTCGTTC
>CAMASJ010000085.1 GCA_945860685.1 Akkermansia muciniphila | reverse complement strand
GCTGCTCGGCGAGGCCGGCGTGGGCAAGACCGCCATCGTCGAGGGACTCGCCCAGGAGATCTCCAAGGGCAACGTGCCTGAACTCCTGCTGAACAAGCGGGTGGTCACCCTGGACCTCGCCCTGATGGTCGCGGGAACCAAGTACCGCGGCCAGTTCGAGGAGCGGATCAAGGCGGTGATGGACGAGATCAAGAAGGCCCGGAACATCATCCTTTTCATCGACGAGCTGCACACCATCGTGGGCGCCGGCTCCGCCGAGGGCACGATGGACGCGTCGAACATCTTCAAGCCGGCCCTGAGCCGCGGCGAACTCCAGATCGTGGGCGCAACCACCCTCAGCGAGTACCGCAAGTACATCGAGAAGGACTCCGCGCTGGAACGCCGCTTCCAGACCGTGAAGGTCGAGCCGCCGTCCATCGACGACGCCATCACCATCCTCACGGGTCTCAAGTGCAAGTACGAGGAGCACCACAAGGCGGAGTTCACCCAGGACGCCGTGGTCGCCTGCGTGAAGCTTTCTGACCGTTACATCACGGCCCGGTTCCTTCCCGACAAAGCCATCGACGTGCTCGACGAAGCCGGCTCGCGGGCCCGCATCGGTGCGATGCAGCGCCCGCCGAACCTCAAGGAACTGGAACTCGAGATCGAGTCCCTCAAGACCCGCAAGGAACAGGCGATCAAGGATCAGGATTTCGAGGGCGCCGCCCAGCTCCGCGACCGCGAGAAGGCCGCGAAGGAACGTCTCGAGAAGACCCTTGCCGACTGGAAGGTCGCCAAGGAAGAACGCCGGGTGATGGTCACTGAGGACGACATCCTCCACGTCGTTTCCAAGTGGACTGGCATCCCGCTGAACCGGATGGGCCAGTCCGAAACGCAGAAGCTGCTCGCCGTTGAGGAGGAGCTTTCGAAGGTGGTGATCGGGCAGAAGGACGCCGTGGCCGCGCTGGCCAAGGCGCTGCGCCGTTCGCGCACCGACCTCAAGGATCCGAAGCGTCCCATCGGTTGCTTCGGGCTGCTGGGGCCGACCGGCGTTGGAAAGACGCTTCTCGCCCGGACCCTCGCCGAGCAGATGTTCGGCAGCAACCAGGCCCTCATCCAGCTCGACATGTCGGAGTACATGGAGAAGTTCACGGTGAGCCGCCTGATCGGTTCCCCGCCGGGCTATGTCGGTCACGAGGAAGGCGGCCAGCTCACGGAGAAGGTGCGCCGCCAGCCCTACTCGGTGGTCCTCTTCGACGAGATCGAGAAAGCCCATCCCGACGTCATGAACATGCTCCTCCAGATCCTGGAGGAAGGTAAGCTGACCGATTCGCAGGGCCGCACGGTGGACTTCCGGAACACCATCATCCTGCTGACCTCGAACGTCGGTTCCGAGACCATCCGCAAGCAGTCGGTGATGGGCTTCTCCAAGTCCACCGACGACTCCACCTACGAATCGATGCGCGGCCGGATCCTGGACGAGGCGAAGAAGTTCTTCCGTCCCGAGTTCCTGAACCGCTTGGACGACATCATCGTGTTCCGCACGCTGGGTCGGCCGGAGCTCAACACCATTCTCGAGCTGGAAGTTGCCAAGGTCCTCGAGCGTCTCCGCCGCCGCAACGTGGTGGTGGTGCTCGACGACAAGGCCCGCGAGCTGCTCATCGAGAAGGGCTTCGATCCGCAGTATGGTGCGCGTCCCATGCGCCGGGCCGTGGAACGCTACCTCGAGGACCCGTTGGCCGAAGAGATCCTGCGTGGAACCCTCATCGACGGCGAGCCGGTCACCGCGACTGCCGAGGGTGAAAAGATCCTCTTCCGCCAGAAGAAGGATCCCGCCGCCGAAGGCGCCTTGAGTTCCTGATTTTCCCGGTTCCATCCGGGCAGCAACGAAGCCGTCCCCCGCCGTTTCGGGGGCGGCTTCGCCGTTTTGACCGAATCCGCATTGGATTTCCCCGTGTGCAGGGGCTATCTCCTCCGTCCGGTGTTCAACCCGATCTACCAGCGGATCACATCCTTCCTGCGGGACCTTGGTGAGGTCTCGCTCTTGGGTGCCGAGGTCGTCCGTTCCTTCCGCCTGAACAGGCCGTCGTGGAAGGATTTCGTCTACCAGCTCCACTTCATCGGTGTGAAGAGCCAGAGCGTGGTCATCACGACCGGCGCCGCCACCGGGATGGTCCTCTGCGCGCAGACCTACTTCCAGTTCCACAAGGTCAAGATGGACACCGCCACCGGAGCGGTCGTGAGCGTCGGCATGAGCAGCGAACTGGGACCGGTGCTCGCCGCTCTGATGCTGACCGGCCGGGTCGGCGCGGCCATGGCGGCCGAGCTTGGCACCATGAAGGTCACGGAGCAGATCGACGCCCTCCGGACCCTCGCCGCCCATCCGGTCGATACGCTCGTCGTGCCAAGGCTCCTCGCCTTGCTCGTCTCCGCGCCACTGCTCACCGCGGAGGCCATCCTCGTCGGCATCACCGCCAGTTGGCTCATCGGGGTGAAGCTGCTCGGCATCGACAGCGCCTACTACCTCGTGAACATGAACCGCTACACGATCCCTGAGGACGTGTTCAACGGCCTGGTCAAGTCGGTGGTCTTCGGCGTGATCATCGCGATGGTCAGCTGCAACAAGGGTCTCACCTGCCGCGGCGGCGCCGAAGGGGTTGGGCGCGCCACGACCGAGGCGGTCGTGATCGCCAGCATCAGCATCCTGGTGACCAACTTCTTCCTCACCCTGTTCCTCGCCCGCCTCATCAAGGGCTGAGCCATGATCGAGGTACGGGATGTCCACAAGTCCTTCGGCACCCAAAAGGTGCTCCGTGGCGCGACCCTGACCATCGCCAAGGGTGAGGCCGTCGTGATCATCGGCCGCAGCGGCGGTGGGAAGAGCGTCCTGCTCAAGCACCTGATCGGTCTGCTGCCCCCCGACCGCGGCTCGGTGTTGGTCGCCGGGGAAGACCTCGCCTGCATGGACGAGCGGAGGCTCCTCCAGGTGCGGCGCCGCTTCGGCATGCTCTTCCAGATGGCGGCCCTGTTCGACTCGCTCAACGTCTATGAGAACGTGAGCTTCGTGCTTCGGCGGGAACGGCGTCACACCGAAGGCGAGATCCGCCGTCAGGTGGCCGAGGCCCTCGAGATGGTCGAATTGCCCGGCATCGAGGAGAAGCTGCCCTCCGAACTCTCCGGCGGCATGCGCAAGCGCGTGGGTCTCGCCCGGGCCATCATCTACCGTCCCGAGATCGTGCTCTACGACGAACCCACCACGGGCCTCGATCCGGTGGCCGGCGACCGGATCGACAGGCTCATCCGCCGCGTGTGGGAACAGCTCCACGTCACCAGCATCGCCGTCACCCACGACATGAAGAGCGCCCGCACCATCAGCAACCGGATCCTCATGCTCCATGAGGGCGTCATCTACGCCGACGGCCCGACCGACTCGATCCTCGGCTCCTCCGATCCCCTCCTCCACCGCTTCGTCAACGGAATCTCCACGCCCCAGAACGAGGGCCCCTGAACATGGAACCCAAGTCCCTGGCCAACAAGGTCGGCCTCTTCGTCTTCGCCGGTCTCGTCATCATCGCCGCCCTGATCCTGAACTTCAGCAAGGGCGCGTCCTTCTGGAAGAAGGGCCGCGACATCATCGTGACCTCCGGCAACGTCGGCGGCCTGCGTGCGGGCGCGGTCGTCACCATGTCCGGGGTCCAGGTCGGTCTGGTCCAGGATGTCCTCCTCTCCGATGACGGCCGGTCGGTCCGTATCGTCTGCCGGATCGAGTCCCCGGTGGCGATCCACGGTGACGCCCGCTTCGACATCGAGCAGAGCGGCTTCCTCGGCGACCAGTACATCGCCATCATACCCACCCTGAACGCCGCGCCCCCGTTGTCCGACGGCGCCGTGGTGAAGGCGGCGGACCCATTCAACCTCCAGGAGGCCGCCCGTGGCATGATGGGGCTGATGAGCAAGCTCGAGGCGACCGTCACCCGCGTGGATTCCGCGGTGGACCGCGTCGACCGCATCCTCCTCGCCGAGGCCGCCCTGCGCGACCTCACCAACACCATCGCCAACCTGCGCAAGACCTCCGAGAAGGCGGACCTCACCCTCGAGGAGGCGCATCTGCTCGTCCGTGACGGCCGCCCCGCGGTGGTGGCGACGCTGACCAACGTCAACGCGCTCACCCTGCGCATGGCCGCGGTGGCCGACCGCATCGGCGGGCTCGTCACCAACGCCGACCAGGTCGTCGTGGAGAACCGGGAGTCCGTGCGCGAGACCCTGGCTTCCCTGCGCGACACCGCCGCCGGCCTCAAGGGTATCTCGGCCGACCTTCAGGCCGGTCGCGGCGCCATCGGGGCGCTGCTCAAGGACCCCGGCGTCCAGGTTCAGGTCACCTCCGCCGTCGCCAACCTCAACCTCGTCTCCAGCAATGTCGCCAAGCATGGACTCCTCTGGTCCCCGAAGCGGCTCACCCCGCTGACCAACGACACCCGCTACTCCGGCCGGGGTCCCTTCCGCTGATGCCCGACTCCCCGGTCACGCCGCCACGGCGGGCGATGCCGCCCGGGTCCTTCACCACCATTCTCCTAGGGGTCTACCTCGCCGTCTTCGAGGTCTGGATCCGTTTGACCCCGGTGTGGAGCCGGTTGAGCGTGGTCCCGCTCTGTGTGGCGCTGACGCTTTTCCTCCTCCGCGCCCGTCGGCGCGGTGAGTTCCTTTCGCCTCTGGATTTCGGAATCCACCTCGCCGTGGTCCTCGATCTCCTCGTCGAGGGCCTTGCGGTTGGGTTCCACGAAGGACATGGGCACGTGCTCTGTGCGGCGGGTTTCGCCGTGGTCCTCTTCGGCTATCGCGGATGGCAGTGGCGTCGGGTGGGTTCGCGTCTCGCACAACTGGCTTCGTCGCCGGCTGGCGCCCGGCGGTTTCCCGATGCAGCTTCGTGCATGGACGAATCCAAGGATTGGGAGACGGGTTTCCTTCAGGTGTTCCGGAGCGGTGCCGAGTCGTGGCGGCTCGGACGCCGGACTCCGGCCACGATGTTCACCGGGCCGGACGTTGCGTTCCTTTCGTCGATCGGTTGTTCCACGCAGGAGCTCTTCGACTTCGTCGACGACTTTCTCGTCTATGGCGAACCCGATGCGTCTACGGCTCTCGAGGTCCAACGCCTGCGGCGCGAATACTTCCTCGGCGTCCAGCAGGGGCGTTCCAGTCCGCATCGGGCCCGGATGGAGGACCTTCCGGCGAAGTCGGCTTCGGTGGACGGCATCGCCTGGCTGCCCCGGTTGCTCGTGAAGGCGCGCCTGAAGCTGCGGGGCGAGATGCCGGACGACCTGATGTACGGGTGTGGCGGTGACCGTCCTTTCCTCAGACGCATGGGGACGGATCTTCCGGAGTTCCTGCGCTGGGTCCGCGACGCCGGCGACGACGACCGGAAGGTCATCGACCAGCTCAAGTCCCGCGCCGGCGTGCGTTGAGCCCGTGCCGTGCCGGTCGGCCGAAAAGCAAACGGCCGCCTCCTTGGCTTGGGAAGCGGCCGTCGTCGTCTTTAAGTTGGCTCAGTTCAAGGCTTCGTAGACCTTGCCGACCATGTCCTTGGAGGGCGTGAGGGTCTTGGAACCGGGCTTCCACTTCGCGGGGCACGCCTGTTCCGGGTGCTTCACGAGGTAGGTGTTGGCCTCGACCTTGCGGAGGAGTTCATCCGCGTCGCGACCGACGTTGTAGAAGTTGATCTCGCTCGAGACGAGGCGCCCCTCGGGGCTGATGATGAAGGTGCCGCGCAGCGCCAGACCGGAGCCGCCGTCGTAGACACCGAACATCTTGGATACGACGCCCGTGGGGTCGGCGGCGAGGCCGTAGCGGACGTTCTGGAGCAGCTTCTCGGAATTGCGCCACGCGAGATGGGCGAACTTGGTGTCGGTCGAGATGCCGTAGATGTCGCAGCCGAGGGCCTTCAGCGTGTCCTGTTTCTCGGCGATGTCGGCCAGTTCGGTCGGGCAGACGAAGGTGAAGTCGGCCGGATAGAAGACGAGGACCGTCCAGCGCCCTTCGCGCTTGGCGCCCTCCAGGGAGAACTTCCCGAAGTCGCCGGCGGCGGGATCGTAGGTTTCGAGTTCGAAATGAGGCACGTCCTGGCCCACGCGGATTGGTGTGATGTCGCTCATGTTGAGATTCCCGAGGTGATGGTCCCGTGACGGGATCGGCTGCAGAGGTGGTAGCACGGATGTCGGCCGGTGCAAATCCGGCGAAGTGTCCGCGGCTGCGCTTTTGACGTCCAACGGTCCTCGGGTAACGTGCGGGATGATGTTGCGGATCCTGTCGCTCGTGATCACAGCCGCTTGGGCGGCTTCATTGCTCCACGGGGGCGAAACCTGGCCCCAATGGCGCGGCCCGACTCGGGATGGCCGGTTCTCGGGACCCGCCTGGCCGGATTCGCTGGAGGAGGCCCGGTTGGTCCAGCGCTGGCGTTTTCCCCAGGGACCAGGCTACTCCGGGCCGATCGTCACAGCCGACACGGTCTTCACCACGGAGACGGTCGCGAAGAAGTCCGAGCGGGTCACGGCCCTCGACCGATCCACCGGCAAGCCGCGCTGGACGCGCGATTGGGAGGGCTCGCTCAGCGTTCCCTTCTTCGCCAAGTCCAACGGCGACTGGATCCGCTGCACCCCGGCCTGGGATGGCACCAACCTCTTTGTGGGTGGCATGCGGGACGTTCTCGTGGCGTTGGACGGCGCGACCGGGACCGAGCGTTGGCGTCTGGACTTCGTGAAGGACTCCGGTTCTGACCTCCCGACCTTCGGGTTCGTTTCCTCCCCGTTGGTGGATGCGGGCTCGTTGTACGTCCAGGCGGGCGGGGGAGTGGCGAAGGTCGAGGGCGCCTCGGGGAAGATCCTGTGGCACACCTGCAAGGATGGCGGAGGGATGATGGGCAGCGCGTTCGGGTCGCCTGTGATCCTGAACCTCGCTGGCCGTCGGCAATTGGTGGTGCAGTCCCGGACGCGTTTGCTCGGCGTGGGCTTGGAGGACGGTGCCGAACTCTGGTCCCTGCCGGTGGAATCCTTTCGCGGGATGAACATCCTCACGCCGGTCCAAGCCGGTCCGGACCGCCTGTTCACCAGCACCTACGGCGGAAAGACGCTGGGAATCGACATCCGCAAGGACGGCGACGCGTTCCGGGCGGCGGTGGCCTGGGAGTTCAAGGCACAGGGGTATATGACCTCCCCGGTGATCATCGGCGAACACGCCTATCTCCATCTTCGCAGCCAGCGCGCACTGTGCATCGACCTGCTCGACGGAAAGGAAGCTTGGACCACCCGCGAGAGCTTTGGAAAGTACTGGAGCCTGGTGGCCAACCGCGATCGGGTCCTAGCCCTCGATGAGCGCGGGGAACTGATCCTCTTCCGTGCGGATCCTGCGAAGTTTGAGGTGCTCTCGCGCCGGAAGATCTCCGAATCCGACACCTGGGCCCACCTGGCCGCAGCGGGGAACAACCTCTACGTGCGCGCCCTCGACGGCATCACCGCTTGGGAGTGGGCTCCTGCGCCGACGCGGTAACCTTCAGTCGGCCGGTTGAGGTGGCTGTGGACTACCGGAAGGCGGCGGCGAGGTCGGGGCGGCCTTCTTCCTCCAAGGCATGTCGGGGAATTTCTCCGGCATCTTGAAGGCTTGGGCTTTTGTCTGGGCCATCCGGAGTTCCGGATCCTCGGATTCCTCACCGGGTTTCGCACCCGGTGCGGTCATGTTGCCCTTCCACGAGGCGATCCTCGCCTGGAGGCCGTGTTTCTCCGCGGTCTGCTTGTCCCCGGACTTCATGTAGAAGAGGGACAGGTTGGTGTGCACCAGCTGTTCGTTGGGCTTCAGCTTCTCCGCCTTGTGGCCTTCGGCGATGGCTCCCGCGTAATCACCCAAACGATAGAGGCTCATGGCGAGGCCGAGCCGCCCGTCGAAGTGGTCCGGATCGGACTCAAGGATCCGGTGGAACTTGGAGATCGCGGTGTCGTAGGCGCCGGTCGAGTAGTCGAACATGGCGTCGTCGAATTGGTCCTGGAGATCGGGCATGGCTTGAGACGGACGGACTCAAGCTGCTCCGGGACGGACAGGTCGGCAAGGCGGGGTTGGTGGCCCGCTGCGATCTTCCGGCACGACGGGATTGGCATCTTGGGCGACGCTCCCCAGAGTATCGCGGCTCATGAGCCCCAGCGCCGATGTTCGGCTACTCTCCACGGATTTCGACGGCACCATCCACGAGGACTTCGCGACACCGCGGATTCCCCATGCCCTGCAGGAGGCGATCGCGGCCTTCCAGGCGCGCGGTGGGCTTTGGGTCATCAACACCGGACGGGAAATGGCCAGCCTGATGGAATCTCTGGGACGCGGGCATGTGGCCGTGCAGCCGGACTTCCTCATTCTGGTCGAGCGCGAGATCCATCGTCGGGACCACGGCCGGTACGTTCCGGTGGAACCATGGAACGGGCGCTGCACGGCGGACCACACGGAGGTGTTCCGCGCCTCGGAACAGCCGATCCGACGCTTGATGGAATCGCTGTCCGAGAGGTTTGACGCCACCTTCTATCAAGACGCCTTCTCTCCATTGTGCGTCATCGCCCGGTCCAATCCGCAGATGGACGCGATCCAGGAGGAGTTGGAGGTGTTCTGTGCCGGTATCCCGGCACTCGTCGCGGTCCGCAACGACGTCTATGTGCGCCTGAGCCATGTCGGCTACAGCAAGGGGACGGCGCTTTCGGAGTTGGGCCGGATCCTGGGGATCGGCCCCGAAGGCCGGTTCGCGGCCGGCGACCATCTCAACGACCTGCCGATGCTGCGTCGGGAACATGCCCACCACCTGGCGTCGCCTTCCAACGCATTGCCGGTGGTCAAGAGCCAGGTCGTGGCCGAGGGCGGATACGTGGCCTCGCAAACCGCCGGCAACGGGACCCTGGAGGCGCTGTGTCGCCTGGGTCTCTGAGCCCCGGGGTGGCGATTCACTCCTTCGCGCGGATGCGCGCGAGGGTCTTCTCCAGCCGTTCCACCTGGGGAGGCAGCAGGTGTTCGTGCCGGATCATCTCGGCCTCCGACAGCATGGTCCGGGCGTCATTCCGCGACTCGGCGATACGGAACCTGGCGAAATGGAGGACGGAAGCCTCCGCCTCGTTGAAGGTGCGGGTTGCGAGGGGACGCATCTGGTATTCCGCGTCCGCGATGCGGCCGGCGTTGATGAGGGCAAGGACGTGGTTGAGCAGGAGGTCGATCGACGTGCTGTCCAGGGTGAAGAGGCGCAGCGAGAGGGTGACGGCCTCCTCGACTTGGGCTTCGGTCGCGATCAGCACCGCTGCCCGGTTGTTGGCGATGCGGCTGTCCGAGGGGTTGAGGCGGTAGGCCGCTTCGGTTGCCTTGACCAGAGCGGGTATGTCCCTGGCCTCGTAGGCGGCGACGCTCGTCTCGAACCAGAATCCGGAGTCGGACGACTTCGACTCGGCCTGCTCAAGGAGGATCGCGACGGCGATGTCTGGACGACTCTGCTTTCGCAGTTCGATCGCCGTCTGAACTGCGAGTTCCAGGGATGGAAAACGTGATCCGCGGATCTGTTCGAAGAACTGGTTAGCGGACTCCCCGCGACCGGATTGAAGGTCGATGTAGCCTTCAAGGAACCAGCTGAAGGCGGACAGTATCCCGTTCAGGCTGGGTTCGGTCCTCATCCGGACAGCAACCTCCTGCAGTTCCTTCCACGACTTCAGCTTCTGGAGGAGTTGTGAGGTCGTTATCCAGAGATTGGGTGCGTAGGGAAACTCCCCAAGCTGTTGGAGTCCGAAGTCAGCGGCGTATCGGGTCATCCCGAGAGCGTCAAAGATCGTGGCCATCCCAGCAGCCTCGGAAGGGGATGCCGGTGCCGCGGTGAACCGCCGGGCGAGGTCCGCGGCCTCGGCGGTCCTGCCGGCGGCCACCAGCAGATTCCAGTGACGGACGTGATCCAGCGCCTGGTCTTCTTGCCGGGCCGAAAGCTGGTCCAAGGCGTCCTTGTAGGTCGTGAGGTCGGAGAGTTCAAACGAGACGGCCATCTGGAGACGGGTTGCGGCGGTTCCCGTTTCAAGGGACTGACGCGCCGACGCGAGTTCCCTGCGGGCCGTCTGCATCCCGGCGAGAGGGCCCCAAGCCGCCTTCCATGCGGTCACGAGAAGCCGCGATTCCGGTGTCGCGGCGAGGTCCTCCGGATGCGCCGCGACCAAGGCCCCGAGCTTCCTCATGGAGTCGGAGTTGAAAAGGGCCTCGGCGTAGAGGCGGTTCATCTCCGGGTTCCGATCCTCGCCAAACCGCTCCATCAGCGATGCCGTCAGGTCGTGGATCCGAGCCTTGTTGTAGAAACGGGCGACGCGCAGCGCCTCCACCCTGTTGGTCCCCGAACGCTTCAGCAGTTCCCTTCCGGCACCGAGACCGAGATTGAGCTCTATGCGCGGCACCGTTTCGAGCTTTCCCAAGGTGTCCACGACCGCGCGATAGACATCGAGGTTGGCCGGGTCGTTGGCCGCGGCCGACCGCCAGGTGGTCATCGCGTCCCGGATCAGGTTCTGGGCGGCAAGGGATCGGGCGGCACGGTCCAAGGACCGCGCCTGGACGCGGTCGAGGTAGCTGATCCGAACCGGCGGATCGACCTCGGGCGTGGACGCGACGTGGATCTTTGCGATGAACAGCAGCCCTCCGGCCACCAGGAGCAGGAAGACGGTAACAGTCCGACGGAACCATTTGTCGTACAGCAGGGTGCGAAGCGTGCTGCTCTCCAGCTCGCGCTTTGGCGCAGAGGGATTCGGTGATGTGCCTTTCGCTTCCATGTTCTTAGCTTCCAACTCCGAGGCGACGTGCCTCTTTGTCCAACCATTCGGCCTGCGCCGACTTCAGGAACCGTTTTTCGATAAGGGGGAATTCGGCGACCGCGGCCGTGCTGTCGCCCTCGATCACCGCGATCTCAAAACGGGCAAGGTGAATCAGCGTGGCTTCAAGGGCTCCCAAGGTCTCGGGCCTCAGCCCAGAGAGTTCCTGGCGCGCTTGGCCAGTCCGACGATTCAGGACCAGGGCGAGGATGTGGTTGATGCGCGCCGCGAGGTCCCCCGGATTCCGGGCCACCCGCCGAAGGGTCAATTCAACGGCCCGGGCCGGCTGCTCGCGGAGCATCAGGAGCGCGGCAGCCAGGTTGTTGATGATGAGCGGCTCGTCTGGGCTGATCTGATAGGCCTTTTCGTTGGCGCTCAGCATCAGACGGATGTCGTCGGTCTGGTAGGCCGCCAAACCAAGCCGGAACCAATAGTCCGCGCGCCCCCCGAACGTCTTCTCCATTCCCTCGAACAGGCTCCGGGCCACGTCCGGATGTCCCAGTTGCTGCAGTTGGACGGCGCACCTGTAGCCGATTAGCGGGTCGGAGATGTGGGATCGGAGCATCTCCTGGAACTCGAGCGAACCCACCTTGCGCAATTCCGCCTCGGGCATTCCACCGCTCTGTCTGACCGTCATGATGGCGCCGTACCCTTCGAGGAACCAGCCGTAGCCCGGGACCTCCTGGCGCTGGCGGGGATCGTTCCGGAGCTGGAGGCCGAGGATCCGCAGTTCGCCCCATCGGCCGGCGTTCCCGAGCATCTCGGCCATCGCCACCCAGACCTGAGTGTGGAACGAGAAGATCTCCAGGTTCCGCTGCATCAGCTGGATCGCCTCGTCCTTCAGTCCGAGGATGGTGAGCAGGTTCGCAATCCGGATCAGCTCGACCGGCGTCCGAGGTGTGGAATTCACCTTGCGGGCGAGCATGGCGGCTTCCGCGGAACGACCGGTCTGGATCAGGAGGGTCCAATGTCCGGCGTGGTGCGAAAGTGTGTCGGCGTGACGGTCCACAAGGAACTCGAGGGAGTGGCCGTAGGACTCGGCATCCTGACGGCTAGCCGCAAGCTGGAGCTGGACCTGATTGGCCAAAAGGGCGGTGGCAGGTTCCTCGAGGAACCTCCGTAGCCGGGCCTGGCCTTCGGAGATGCCAATCACCGGTCCCCATCCGGCCGCCCAAGCCGCATGGTAGACGGCCAGTTCCGGGTCGGCTTCGAAGGCCTCCTTGGACTCGTTCCAGAGCGCGCCGAAGAGTTCCATCTGCCCGCCGCGGAAGGTGGCCTTGATCAGGGACCGGCGGGCGGCCGGGGAAAGGACCTGGCGGTGCGGAAGCAGCATGGAGATGTTGAGGTCGTCCAAGGCGTACTTCTCGCAGATATCCCCGAGCAGCGTCAGGTTGACGGCGTTGGTGCCGTCGAGTCGGAAAAGCCAGAAGAGCTGTTGGATTCCGCGGCCGAGTTCCCGGCGTTCCGGATCGGAGGCTGCGAGCACCGCCCGGACAAGCCCCCGGTTCGCCTCGATGTCGGCGGCGTTGTTGGCGACGGCGCCGGCCCAGGTCTGGATCGCCTCGGACCACCGGCCGGCCGCCTCCGCCTTTCGTGCCGCCCGGGACAGCGACCGGGTCTGGAGCCTGTCGAGTAGACTGATCCGGACCTCGGGCTCGAACCCCGAGGGGGTCGATGTCCAGATCTTCGGCAGGCCTACCAGCGCGGTGATGCAGAGGAGGGTGAAGACGATCACCGCGACCATGAAGCGCCATTCCACCATCATCTGGCGCAGCAAAGGGAACTCGATCCGGCTCGGATTGCGAATCGAGTCCTGCTTGTCCTCCTCCTCGGGGTCCTCTGGGAGTGGATCGGCCATGGTGGTTCAGGAATCCAGGTGGCGTCGGACTGCGAGCACCTGCGTGGTCGTGGACGCGCCGGAAAAGCTCTGGGAACCGGCCGCTGCCGGGAAGAGGACGAAGTCGCCTGGCGAAACACGGGCGGTTCCGGAGCCCGCCGTGGCGTCGACCGAGCCCGCGACGCCGGCGAGGACGACAGGGCCGTCGTTGTTTCCGAGGACATGGCTGCGACCGGGTTCGATCTCGAAGAGGTCGATGTCGAACAGCGCATTGCGGATCAGCGGCCGGTTCCTTACGCCGGGGGCCACCCGGGACCAGATTTCCGGGATCAGCGCCGGCAAGGTGTCCTCGAAGTCGATCGATTCGAAGGCTTGGTCGAGGTGCAGGGCGCGTGGACGGCCATCCTTTTCCACCCGGTTCCAGTCGAAGACACGGTAGGTGGTGTCGGAGTTCTGCTGGACCTCGAAGACGACATTGCCGGCACCCAGAGCGTGGACGCGTCCGCTGGGCAGGAACATCGCGTCGCCGGCACGCACCGGGTGACGGTGGAAGCACTCGGCGACGGATCCGTCGCGGGTCCTGGCCTCGAAGGCTTCACGTGTGACTCCCGGTTTCAATCCCACGTGGATCGTCGCCTCCGGGGAGGCCTGGGCGATGTACCACATCTCCGTCTTGGGCTGGCCACCGAGCCGTTCGGCCTTTGCGGCCGGCGGGTGGACCTGGAGGGAGAGATCCGCGCGGGCGTCGAGGATCTTGATCAGCCAAGGAAAACGCCCGTCTTGGGTGGGAAGACCGCCGAGCATCTCTTTCGGGAACCGCTCGAGCAGTTCGCGGAGCGAGGTGCCCTTCCAAGGACCCGTGGCCACCACCGAGACCTCCTCGGGCCGGTCGACGACCTCCCATGATTCGCCGAAGGGAACGTCGGTGGACGCGGACCTGCCGAAGGTCCGGACGAGGGAGTCCCCACCCCAGATGCGCTCCTTGAGGATGGGTACGAAGGAAAGGGGACCATCCGGGATCATGCGGCGACCGTTTTCGGTTCGGTGAAGTGACCGAAGGCGCGGAACTTGGCGTAGCGACCCGCGAGCCGGTCCTCCTTCGACAGGGCCTGGACCTCGTCGAGATGGCGGAGCAGTCCTTCGCGAAGCGTTGTCGCAGTGGCGTCGGGATCGTGATGGGCTCCGCCGAGGGGTTCCTGAAGCACCTCGTCCACGAGACCCGCGGCCTTGAGGTGGGGAGCGGTGATCTTCAAGGCCTCCGCCGCTTTCGGCGCTGCTGTGCGGTCCTTCCAAAGGATCGCCGCGCAGCCTTCGGGGCTGATCACGGAGTAGTAGGCGTTCTCGAGGATCAACACGCGGTCCGCGACGCCGATGCCAAGGGCGCCGCCGGAACCGCCCTCGCCGATGACGCAGGCGATGATCGGGACCTCGAAAAGCATCATTTCACGCAGGTTCACCGCGATCGCCTCGGCGATGTGGCGTTCCTCGGCGCCGATGCCGGGATAGGCGCCGGCCGTGTCGATCAGGGTCACGATCGGCAGCCGGAAGCGGTCGGCCAGCTTCATCAGGCGGAGCGCCTTGCGGTAGCCTTCGGGATGGGCGGAACCGAAGTTCCGGAGGATGTTCTCCTTGGTGTCGCGGCCTTTTTGATGGCCGACGACCACGACACGCTGGCCTCCAATGGTGGCAAAGCCGCCAGGCATGGCGCTGTCATCACCAAGATGCCGGTCGCCATGGAGTTCGACGAACCCGGTCATGCACCTCTCCACGTA
>CAMASJ010000084.1 GCA_945860685.1 Akkermansia muciniphila | reverse complement strand
AAGGCCGTGCTCGATGCCGCCGGACTCCGCGCCTACACGTTCGGCGTCGCCGGCACCTCGATGGAGAAGGAGAAGAACCGCCGGCTGTTCGACTTCGCCAAGTTCATGGGCATCCAGCTCATCATCGTCGAACCCGGCGACTTCCGCATCTGGGACAACCTCGAGGAGTTGGCGAAGGAGTACGACATCAAGGTCGCGGTCCACAACCACGGCATCACCTCCCTCTACGGCAATCCCGCCGTGGTGCGCCAGGTCGTCATGCACCGCGACCCGCGCATCGGCGTGTGCATGGACATCGGCTGGATCACCAGCGCGGGCTTCGACGCCGCGAAGGTGTACAAGGAGTACGAGGGACGCGTGTTCGACCTGCACCTGAAGGACAAGCGCATCGAGAAGACCCAGGGTGCGGACGTCTACTTCGACACCCACATCGGCGAGGGCCGCGGCAACTTCAAGGGCCTGTTCGAGGAACTGCACAAGTCCGGCTTCAAGGGCCGCCTGGCGATCGAGACCGACAGCGGCGACTTCGCCAAGAACCCGGACGAATTCGTCTCCAAGGCCAAGGTCTTCGTCGAGGCGAACGGCAAGGCCGCCGCCCACTGAGGCGGATGAGCATGGACAGGCCCGCGGGATCGTCCGGATCCGCGGGCCTTTTCCTTGTGGTTCCGGTGAACTTTTCCCGTTTGTCGGCGTTCGAATCCCGGGTCCACGTCCAAGAACCGCCGACCGCCTGATGGCCGCCGCCAACCCCGATCCCGATGCCGACCTGATGCTCCGCGTGAAATGCGGGGACCGGGCCGCGTTCACCGAGTTGGTCGAGAAGTGGCGGAATCCCGTCATCGGTTTCGCCTGCCGCACGCTCCCGGATCCGGACGAGGCCGAGGACCTCGCGCAGGCGACCTTCGTCCAGCTGTGGCGTACCGCCGCCCGTTACGAGCCGTCGGCCCGGTTCTCCACGTTCCTCTTCACCATCGCGCGGAACCTGTGCCTGAACGAGATCCGCCGTCGGACCCGGCATCCCGCGGATTCGCTCGACGCGCCGGCGGGTGAGGACGACGCCCCGTCGCATCGGATCGAGGACCGGCAGCGTTCCTCCGCGGATGCCGACCTCGTCCGTTCCGAGCTTTTCGAGAAGGTCGAGGAGGCGCTGCGGGACCTTCCCGAGAAGCAGCGGACCGCGCTGGTGCTCTGCCGCGAGGGCGAGTTGAGCTACGAGGAGATCGCCGTGGTGCTGGGGACCTCCCTGCAGGCGACCAAGTCGCTCATCCACCGGGCCCGCGAGACACTGAAGGGTCGGCTCAAGCCATACCTCGGTTCCGGCGAATGGAGTCGGCAGGAAGCGCCCCGTGCCTCCGGTGGGTCGCCTCCGCCAAGGTCCTGATCCGCCCGGCGGGCTGGGTCGATGCAACACGCGGAACCGCTATTCGGCGACGACCTGCACTTCTGTGAATCCGGCGGCGCGGAACAGCGACTCGAGCTGCTTCCGTGCGCGCTCCTCCGCGTCCTTCAGGATCCCACCCTCGCGCGCGGCCACCCGGATCTCGTCCAAGGCCTGCACCCGGGCGTTCTGCTCGAGGTCCTTGTCGAAGTCGCGCAACAGCCCCGTGGCCCTCTCGACCACCTGGGTGCGGCGGTCGTCGAGGTAGACGTCGAGCACCTTCGGCCGCGGGATGCGGATGCGGACGCGGCCCTCGGCGGCGTCGATGCGGTCGGCGCCGACCTTGGACAGGTCGATGCCGGCGTTGACCACGCCGTGCGCCACCATCAGGAGGCGGTTCTCGCCGTACCACTTCACGTCCTCCACCAGCACCACCTTGTCGATGATGTAGCGCACGGTGACGAGCTGGTTCAGGTCCTGGACGCGCCGGAGCAGTTCCGGGGTGACGGCGATGGCCGTGGGCCGTTCACCGTCGCCGCGCCGGCCGCCGATCCAGAGCCCGAGCGCCAGCATCGCCACCAGGGAGGCTCCGAAGACGAAGGCGAGCGGGGCGGTGACGGTTCGGATTTGCATGGTGGTTCGGCGGAGGTGGACGGCGCGTCCGTCGGAAAACGGATTCACTCCAGCAGCGTCTGGATACGCAGCCGTTCGGTCCGCGTTGCCCGTCCGCGCAGGAGCACGACATCCACGGAATCGACGGCGGTTCCGAGAACCTCGGCGACCCGTGCGGTCCCGTTGGTGACCGCGGGCTGGCCGGCAAGGGAAACGATGACGTCGCCACGTCGCAGCGGACTTTCCCCGGGATCGCGTCCCAGGACGGATTCGACCCGTAGGCCTTCCTTGACCGCACTGAAGGCGAAGCCGAGCGAGCGGATGCCCGAGGTGGTGACCGGTCCGGATTCGCGCGCGATGAAGTGGGCGTTCCGCGCGACGGGGTCGATGCGGACGACGAAGCGGCGAAGGGCATCCAGGCCAAGCATGCCCTCGCCGTTGGGATGCAGGTCGGCGATGGGACGCTGGAAGGTGAGCTGGTGCAGGGTGAAGTCGCCGTCCACGCGGCCGGCGAGGTTCTCGACCAGGCGGTCGGCCGCGGCGGAGACGTTGACCCGGGCAAGCGGACCGGAAAACGGGACCGACGACGGTGGTACGGCGATGGTTCCGGTGTACCCGGTGTCGAGGAGGAGCGCCACGGGACGACCGGCGACCTGGATCCGCACCGAAGGGCGCCGCGGCGCACCTTCGAGCGCGAGCCGGCTCCCTTCCTCGGGCAGCGGCGAACCGGCCGGTTCCATCGAAACCCTTCCCGCACGGAAATCGAGGACCAGCCGGACGTCGTCGAACAGGTCCATCCCGGCGATGCCATCCAACTCGGGAAGCCCGGTCCTCGAAAGGGCCCTGAGATCGCTCTCCACCACTTCGGGCGCCTCCAGGAAGCGCGCCCCGACGCGGAGCGAATCCAGTCGGAACATCCGCCGCGGAACGGTCCTGCCGAGGAAGGCCACCGGGATCGGTGCTCCCGGCTTCGGTTGTGCCATCCCGGCCGCCGACATCCGGGCCACGGCCCTGGAGTCCAGGATCGTGCGGTTGGCGCCGGTGTCGAGAAGCAGACGCAACGGGCCGTTGGTCCCGTTCCACGCCTGGAGGAGGAATCGTCCGTCGACCAGGCTTGCCGGCAGATCGACCGTCGCGGAAGCGGCGGTGGCGGAAGCGACCTGGTCGTCGCCGTGGAGTCGGCCGAAGGCGTCGGAGGACGACGCCGCGGCCAACCAGGTGGAGGCCGCCAACGTCAGGCCGCGGAGGCTGCGGCCTTGGGGGAAGCGGCTGCGGTCCATGGCCTTCTCCGGGAAGCCTCGCTCAGGGCGTCACCGAAAGACGTTCCTCGGCCACCTCGCGCTTCATCAGAACGCCCTGTTCCTTATAGGCGCGGAGGACGAAATGCGTGGCGGTCGAGAGCACGCCTTGGATGGTGGACAGCTTTTCGGAGACGAAGGCGGCCACCTCGCGGAGGTTCGAACCCTCGACCTCCACGAGCAGGTCGTAACCGCCGGACATGAGGTGGCAGGAACGCACCTCGTCGTAGCGGGAGATGCGTTCGGCGAGCTTGTCGAATCCGCCGCCGCGTTCGGGGGTGATCCGGACCTCGATGACCGCGCGCACCATCTCGCGTCCCAACTTGTCCTCGTTCACCACCGCGCGGAAGCCGAGCAGGATCCCGGCGGCTTCGAGTTGGCTGATCTCCTCGCGGATCTCCGCCTCGGATCGGCAGAGCATCGCGGCCATGGTCGAGGGACTGAGCGAGGCGTCCTGCCGGAGAAGCTTGATGAGTGCGTCCACGTCCCGAGTGGACCGCAGCCCGGGATCCGATTGAAGGCGGAAATCGGCCCCCGACGCCCATCTCTTCCAGCTTCGTGCCTTGGTGTGACGGTCCCTTCCGGATGCTTCAGCGCCTTGCCGGGCTCACTGCATCGAATGCAGTCCGAACATGTTCCCCTCCGAGTCGACGCACAGGGCGACGAAGCCGTAGGGGCCGATCGGGAACTTCGGCTGCGCGATGCGGCCACCGGAGACCTCGACCCGCCCCGCCTCGGTCGCGCAGTCGTCGCACGAGAAGTACACGAGCGTGCTGCCGCCGGGCGTGACGCCGTCCATCTTCACCAGGGCACCTCCACATCCTCCGGCCTCGGGGTCCATGCCGAAGGTGACCATCTCCATTCCGGGAATCGGGCTCTCCATCGTTTCCAGGGGCCGAGCCAGGACCGCCTCGTAGAAGGCCCGGGCCCGGGCCATGTCGGTGACGTAGAGTTCGAACCATCCGACGGGATTGCGTGGGGTGCTCATGGTGGATCCCAATTCGATCGGGACAGCCATCCCGGTCAAGCGCGCTTCGCCCGTCGGTGGCGCCTTTGCATCTCCGCGTAGGTCCCGTCTTCGTTTGATTCGGTGGATTCCGGCGAACCGCCCCGGGACCGGTTTCCGGATGGAAACAGATGGTGATCGAACAGTCCGGCGGTTTCGGATTCGAATCGCTCGCGATGCCTACTCCCCTGCGGAATGCCGTGGTCCGTCTCGTCCTGACCGCCCTGCTCGCGTTCAGCGTGGCCGAGGCCATTGCTGACGGCCACGCCGTACCGGCTTCCTCCGGCCCCTGGTCCCAGTGGCGCGGACCGCTCGCCACCGGCGTCGCGCCCGACGCGGATCCGCCGGTGGAGTGGAGCGAGACGAAGAACGTCCGATGGCGGTTCCCGCTGCCCGGGATGGGCCATTCGTCGCCGATCCTCCTCGGCGACCGTGTGATCGTCCTCTCCGCCACGCCGGTGGGCGAGGCGCAGAAGCCGGTCCACGACGACGCTCCCGGCGTGCACGACAGCATCCCGGTGACCCATCGCCACCGCTACGAGGTCCTCGCCGTCTCCCGCCAGGACGGACGGCTTCTATGGAGGACGAACGTCCGCGAGGACTGGCCCCACGAAGGCGGCCATACGACGGGAAGCCCCGTCTCCAATTCGCCGGTCACCGATGGCTCCTTCATCTACGCCTTCTTCGGCTCCCGCGGGCTCCACTGCCTCGACTCGAACGGAGTGGTCGTCTGGAGCCGCGACCTCGGACGGATGCGCACCCTGCACGCCCACGGCGAAGGCAGCTCGCCGGTCCTGCACGGCGACACCCTGATCGTGAACTGGGACCACGAAGCCGGCTCGTTCCTCCATGCGTTCGACCGCCGGACCGGCAACCCGCTCTGGAAGGTCCCGCGCGACGAGAAGACCTCCTGGTCCACGCCCCTGGTGGTCGAGCACGGTGGCGGAGTCCAGGTGGTCGTCAGCGCCACGCAGAAGGTCCGCGGCTATGACATCAAGACCGGCTCGCTGCTTTGGGAATGCGCCGGTCTTTCGGACAACGTCGTCGCCTCGCCGGTGTTCCACCGCGGCCTCGTCGTCGCCGGCAACAGCTACTACACGCAGGCGATGCTCGCGATCCGGCTCGAAGGCGCGAAGGGCGACGTCACAGGCACCACCAACGTCGTCTGGCGCATGAACCGTCTCACGCCCTACGTCTCCTCGCCGCTGCTCTACGACGAAACCCTCTACCACCTCCGTCACAACCAGAACATCCTGGTCCGGCTCGATCCGGCCACCGGACGTTTCCGCGGGGATCCGCTGCGGCTCGACGGCATCCGCGACTTCATCTTCGCCTCACCCGTCGGCGCGGCTGGGAGGATCTACGTCACCGGCCGCGACGGCGTGACCGTCGTTTTGCGTCACGACCGCGACAACGTGGTCCTCGCGGTGAACCGGCTCGACGATAGCTTCAGCGCCTCCCCGGCCGTCGCCGGCCGCGAATTCTACCTCCGCGGCGAACGCTTCCTGTACTGCATTGGTGGGGGGTGAGGAGGCGTTAAAGAGGTTGAAGGGTTGAAGAGGCTAAAGGGACTGAAGGACGCAGTGACTCAACGATCCAACGATTCAACGATTCAGCGATTCAACCCTTCACCGCCCCACCCTCACCTCCACCGTGTCGACGCGGACCTTCCAGTTCTCGAAGCGGGCGCCGATCTCGAGTACGTGGACGGTGGCGAAGGTGAAGCCGTTGCCCTGGCCGTACACGCTGTCGGGGGAGACGTTCAGGGTCCACACGGAGCCCTCGGGAACACCGCGGACCTGTTCGGTCTCCAGCTTCCCGGCCGGGAGGACTTCGGTGGCCGGAACCGGGTCCTCCTGCCAGTGGCGGTAGAGGCCGCTCGAGGCGACGAGCCGGCGCATCAAGGGATTCGGGACGCCGGAATGCTGGTGGGCGCGGAAGACCGCGTGGAGCCGGTTCGTGCCGCCGCCCGCGCGGCCGAGCAGGTCGATCACCGCCGCACGTCCGTACACGAAGGCGCGGTCGGGGTTGTTGGCGAAGGCCGGCTCGGATCCGAAGACCGTGTAGTCGTTCCACATGAACCCGAGCACCGTCGGCACCGTGGGCGCCTCGGGTCGGAAATCCCTCAGATGTCGCTGCGCCTCGGCCGCCGCCTCGGGTTCCGCCGCGGTCCAGGCGGGCTTCTTCGCCAGCCACGCGGTCTGACGCAGTTCGCCGAGGAGTTGGAAGCGGTTCGTGCCTGGGGCCGCCAGCAGGCGGGTCGGATCGTAGCCCGGTTCCATCCCGCCGTGGTTCAACTGCACCCAGTCGGCACCGTGGCCGAGGTAGGTCACTACCGGCAGGAAATCGTAGGCGCGCAGGATCTTCACGATGTCGAAGTCCGCGCCGTACTTCGCCCGGCCCTCGGCGAGGAAGCCGTAGCGCGAGACCAACGAGGCGTCCTCGTGGTTGCCGCGCACGAGGTGCACCCTGCCGGGATTGGCGCGGTGCAGCCGCATCAGAGTGTAGAGCACCTCCACGCCGTACAGTCCGCGGTCCGTGTAGTCCCCGAGGAAGGCGACGTGGAAGTCCGGCGCGGTGATCCGGAAGCCGTCCATCCAACCCCGCTCCTGGAGACGTCCCACCACGGCGAGCAGGGAGAGTATGTCGCCATGCAGGTCGCCTTGGAGCAGAACGCGGGAGCCGGGAGGCAGCTCAAGCTTGCGGGCGAACGGCTCGAAGGACGCCTTGCCGCCGGCGAACCAGTTGTCGGCGAGGTCGGTGAAGGCCGCGGAGGGACGGGAAACCAGCCAGGCCTCGGGCGAGCCCTTCACGGCCTCCACGGCCCGGGCGAGGAACCGGTCCAACTCGACGCCGAGCGGTCCGAACGCCGGCAGCGGAAGGCGTTCCAGCGGCGGTAGACGCCCCCCGAGCAGACGGTTCGTCGGCAACTTCGCGCAGGCCGCCTTCCACTCGGCGAACGAAGGTCCGTCGGCTGCGTCGGCGAGGGACTGTGCGCAGAGAGAAGTCGTCAGCAGCAACACCGCGGACAGCAGCGCGGAGAGGAGAAATCGAAATCGGGGCACAGCTCGGTCAGCGTAGAAGGACGGGACACTGTCGCACGTGGAAACTCGCTGCCGGACCAAGGGGTTGGCCACGGAGGCACGGAGGACACGGAGGCGTTTGTGAATTGTCCGTTGTCCGTATCGGCGCTCGCCGTTCCCGGCTCCCTTTGCCGCTTCAGCCCTTCAATCCCTCCCTCACGCGCTGGTGCGTCAGTGGATCCGGGTTCCGCCGGAGACGACCGATCCGAGGTTCGCGAGGCCCTGCTCGAACTGTCCACCCACCATTCGGTCGACGTTCACGAACACGTTGAAGGCCTTGGCCATGAAATTGTTCCTGCCGGTCATCTTCCATGTCACCCGTGTGCCGCGGCCCTCAGGGAAGAAGGTGAACTCGGTGAGGTTCGTCGCCTGCATGGGGCGGGTGAACACGAGGTCGATGAGGATCCGGCGTGGGGAATCGCTCTCGCGGAGGGTCATGGCTCCGGAACCGACCTGGTTGTTGCCGGACCACGTGAAGTGCGCTCCGACGCCGCGTTCCGCACCGGAGTATTCGAAAACGCACTTCGGATCGATGCGGGCCCAAGGCGACCAGGCGTCCCAGAGCCGGAAGTCCTCGACCTGGGCGAAGACCTTCTCCGGCGGGGCCGGCAGGGTGGCGGTGCGGACGATCTGGAATTCCGCGGGCCGGGTGGCGATGTAGGCGACCAACCCGATCACGACGACGGCGACCAGCAACAGGATGTAGAGGATCATGGCTGGGGAACCACGCTAGGTTCCCCGGACACCTTGGAAAGCGTGAAGGTGCACAAGACCGTCTCGCCATCCCCACTTCTACCTTTCCCGACCGAGGTGGACCGGACCACGATCGTCCCCATGTTCCTCCGGATCCGTTGCGTCTGGGCCGCCATGGCCCTGGTGTTGGGCGGCCGCGTCGTCGCGGCCGAGGCGAAGCCCGAGCTGCGGGACGGCGACCGCGTGCTGCTCATCGGCGACACCTTCTTCGAACGCGAGGTGGACTACGGCCACATCGAGACGCGGCTGACCGCGGCCTTGGCCGACCGGCAGCTCACCTTCCGGAACCTCTCGTGGTCCGCCGACACGCTCACCGGGCGTTCGCGCGCCAGCTTCGACTGGAACAGGTCGGACGCCGACTGGCTGAAGCGGGTGAAGGAGCAGGTCGGACTGGTGAAGCCCACCGTGGCCCTCCTCAGCCACGGCATGACCGAGGCGCTCGAGTTGGCGGACGTTTCCGACGCGGCCGGACGCGCGGCCCATCTCGCGGCCTTCCGACGCGATCTCGGCCGTCTTTCCGCGGTCCTCGACGAGGTCTCCGGCTTTCCCGTGCGGCTGGTGTTGCTGACCCCGGTGTTCCCGCAGGGCGCACCGAGGGCCGAGGTCGAGGCCTCGGTGAAGGCGGTCGCCGCGGAGATGCGGTCGTTCGCCGACGAACGCGGCGCCGCCGTGCTGGACGTCACCGAGGCCACCCGGCGCATCGGGATGTTGTGTATGGTGACCTACGACCACGCGGTGCTCCTCAACGAGACCGGATACCGCATGCTGGCCGAGCGGATCGCCGAGCCGTTCGTCGGAGCGAAGGGGAATCCGACGGCCGACCTCGAGGTGTTGCGCGGTGCTATCCGCCGGAAGAACGAGCTGTTCTTCCACCGCTGGCGTCCGGCCAACTGGACTTACCTCTTCGGCTTCCGCAAACACGAGCAGGGACAGAACGCGGTCGAGATCCCGAAGTTCGATCCGATGGTCGAGGCGTGGGACGGCAAGATCGCCCGCATCCGCGACGCCCGGAACGCCGACGCCACGGTCATCGCCGAGGTGAAGGCCCTGGCCGGCAAGGACGCGGCGCCGTCGCATCCCGTGACCGACCAGCCCGTGCCGACCTTCCAGGTGGGCGAGGGGCTCGAGGCCTCGCTGTGGGCGGAGAACCCGGACCTCTTCAAGCCGATCCAGATGAACTGGGATCCGAAGGGACGCCTGTGGGTGGCCAGTTCGCGGACCTATCCGCAGATCGCCCCGGGCGGCGTGGCGGCGGACGCGGTGATCGTGCTCGAGGACACCGATGGTGACGGCAAGGCCGACAAGCACACGGTCTTCGCCGACGGCCTGCTCATCCCGACCGGGGTGGTGCCGGACGGCAAGGGCGGCTGCTACGTCGCGGCGAGCACGCAGCTCCTGCACCTCGAGGACACGGACGGCGACGGCAAGGCCGACCGCCGCACGATCGTCCTGTCGAGCTTCGGCACCGAGGACACGCACCACAACCTGCACACCCTGCGCTGGGGCTTCGACGGACACCTCTACTTCAACCAGTCGATCTACACCCACACCCACATCGAGACACCGCACGGGGTGCGTCGGCTGAACTCGGCGGGCATCTGGCGCTTCCATCCGGAGACCTGGGAGCTGGAGGTGTTCACGAAGGGCGGCTGCAATCCGTGGGGCCACCATTGGGACCAGTACGGCAACTCGTTCTTCACCGACGGCGCCGGCTTCAAGGGCGTGTACCACGCCATGGAGGGGGCCACCTACTTCACCTACTCCGACATGCGTCGCGAGGCGGAGAGCATCAGCCCGGGCAACTACCCGAAGTTCTGCGTCGTCGAGGTCGTGCACAGCCCGGCGCTGCCCGAGGACTGGCAGGGACAGGTGATAACCTGCGACTTCCGGGCGCACCGGGTCGTCCGCTTTTCGCTGCAGGACGTCGGCTCGACCTACCAGACGAAGGAGCAGCCGGACGTGTTGCGTTCGACGAACGTGACGTTCCGGCCGATCGACCTGCGTCAGGGGCCGGACGGCGCGTTGTACATCGCCGACTGGAGCAACCCGATCATCCAGCACGGCGAGGTGGACTTCCGCGACCCGCGCCGGGACAAGGAGCACGGCCGGATCTGGCGTGTGGCGGCGAAGGGTCGCGCGTTGAAGCCCGAGGGCGGCCGCGACCTGACGCGTTTGGCGACGGCCCAGCTGTTGGACCGCACGCTATCGAAGAGCGGCTGGGAGCAGGAGCAGTCCCGCGTGGTGCTGCGCCAGCGGGAATCGAAGGAGGTCCTCGCCGCGCTCGGGCCTTGGCTGAAGAAGAAGAAGGACCCGCGGGCCCGGCTGGAGGCGCTGTGGCTGCAGGAAGCCTTCAACCAGGCCGACGCGAACCTGTTGGGCGAGCTGGTGTCGGCGCCCGACGAACGGCTCCGCACCGCCGCCGCGCGGCAGCTGCGGCGCTGAGGACGGGGTCCTCAGTCCGCCTGGTGGGTTTCACGCGGGGGCGCAGGGAGCGTGGAGTGGAAGGAGAAGAGTCCGATCGGCGTCCAGTGGCCCGATCCCGCCTCGGACCGCGGCGATGCACGATGGTGTGCGCCGCAGGTGGGCTCATTTGGCCGCCCTGGCGCCGCCGCCTTGGGGAGGAGCCTTCCGGAGTTCGTAGCGGGTCAACCCCTTGTCTTCGGTCGCGTCAAAACCCGTCGGCGTTTCGTCGTCGCCGTCACCCCTTGCGGCCAGGATCAGCGTCCCTTCCTCGATCTTGAAGATCGCCGCGACCGTCTTTCCGATGCTGTTCTCCTGACCCGGCGCACATTCCTTGATGGTGGCGAGCAGTTGCTGCGGATCCGTGCCCGCCGGCAGGGTGAACGTGGTCCGAAACCAGAACTCCGGGTCCCGGTGGAAGTGGAAGGAATCGCCGGAGATCGTGACGGTGTACTTGGCGTCCGTCTTCTCGCCCGCCACGACGCCGACCCAGGTTCCTTGGAGACGTTCCAGCTGGGAGGCGGTTGGCGGCCGGTGGGCGCAGCCGGATTGCAGGCCGCCGAGAAGACTCGGGATCAGCAGGGAAATCAGCGCGTGGCGGGAGGATTCGTTGCGGGTCATGTCTGGTTCCGGTGGAAGTCGGCTGGAGGAGGCGCCCTCGAGATGCCGACATCACGGACCGGCTTGGATGCCTTGGCGCCTCCGCCGTTCATGAACGTTCGGGGGAATCCCCATCCGGCGCCATGCCGATCCGCGGCTCGATCGCGTTGCCAAGGGGCGTTGTCGCGGGCTGTGAAATTATGCCCGCCGGGGCAATGGGCGGTAGAGGCCCGTGGTCTGCGCCGGGATCGTGGAACCACGCGGATTCGGAATCGCTCGCGTTTCCGTCTGCTCAGCCCCCAACGGGGCGAACGGCGGCAGCTCGGGGCAATGCCCCGCAGAATTGCGACAGCCGGCATCCATCGGAGCCCTGAAGGGGAGTCACCGCTTCCCGCAGTCTCTCGCCCCTTCGTTGCTTGGGGCGCCGCCCGCCTCAGTCCGCGAGGCCGGAGACCGGGGTCTTGTCCGGGGCGTTGAGGCGCTGGCGTTCGGCGGCCTTGGCGAAGGGCCAGTACACGGCCATCGCGAGGAACAGCGACACCACGCCCCACACCGCCGCACGCCAGTCGCCGCCGGTCATCAGGAAGTGCCCGAGGATCGGCGGGGTGGTCCAGGGGACGTTCACGAAGGGGCGTTTGATCAGGCCCCAGTCCATGAGCAGGTAGGTGCCGGCGGTGAGCAGCAGGGCGTTCAGCACGTAGGGCACCATGAACACCGGGTTCAGCACGACCGGGATGCCGAAGAACATCGGCTCGTTGATCTGGAAGACCTGCGTCGGCAGGGCCAGTCGGCTGACCTGTCGATAGCCCGGGTCCCGCGAGTTCCACAGCACCAGCGCCAGGGTGAGCGTGGCGCCGGTCCCGCCCACGTTGACGAAGGTCGAGAAGAAGCCGTTCGCGGTGATGTAGGGCAGCGGGAGGCCCTTGTTCAGCGCCTCGATGTTGTCCGCGAGGTACTGGAGGAAGATCGGGGCGACGATGGCGTCGAGGGTGTTGTCGCCGTTGATCCCGACCGACCAGAGCATCGTGACGAGGAACGCGTAGAGCAGGATGCCCGGAAGCGTGTTGAGCCCGACGACCAGCGGCTTGAAAACGGCCTGAACGCCCGCGTTGATGTCGACGCCGAGGACGAACCGGACGACCCAGAACGCCACGACGAGGAAGATCGTGGGCGTCAGCGACGCGAAGGATTCGTAGACGATCGAGGGAACGGACTTGGGCAGGCGGATGACGACGTTCCAGTCGTGGAAGAGCTTCTGGACCCGCACGCAGACCGCGGCCACCAGGATGGCCGGGAACAGGCCCTTGGAACCGAGGTTGTCCATGACCAGCGACTGGGTCGCCGGATCGATCTGGATGAGCAGGAAGACGAGCGTGGAGAGCGAGGCGCTCACGATGGCCTCCTGCTTCAGGCGCTGGCCGAGGTCGTAGCCGATGGCGAAGCAGACGAAGACGCCCAGCAGGCCGAAGGTGGCGCTGACCGGGATCTGGAGCAGCGGGGCCCACTTCGCGATCCGCTGTTCCCACCCCGCGATGGGCAGGTTGGCCAGGATCATGAACAGGCCGCCGAGGATGGTCAGCGGCACCACCGAAACCATGCCCGCGCGGATGGCCGACATCGTGGTGTCCTCGCTCACGGCGTTCAGGAACGGGAGCAGACGACGTTGAAGGAAGCCGGCCGGCGGGGCTGGAGGCGTGTTCATCCCGTGGAAGAATCCGTTTCCGGAAGGCGGACGGCGACAGGATTCAGAGCCGTCGGCCCATGTAGATGCAACCGTCGGTGCCGGATCCGACGCGGAGCAGTTCCTGGAATCCCAGCTTCGGGTAGAAGCCTTGGGCGCGGACGTTGGCGAGGCTGACGCCGAGATGGGCCCCCGGTGAACCGTCCTTCCGGAGGAGCTCCATGACCGCCTCCATCATGCGCCGACCGAACCCGAGTCCCTGGGCCCGTTCCAGCAGGTCGATGTGGAGGTGCGAGGGGTATTCGGCGTAGGGCTCCGGGCAGGTGTAGTCCGGATGGTGGTACCAGCCATGGACCATTTGGGAGCGGGTCCACGCTGCAGGATCGCCGGTGGGTTCGGGAAACCGGCGGCAGAGGTCCGGACGCCAATCCTCTTCGTAGCGCCGGTAGAAGGAGCGGGAATCAAGGGCGCCGAGGGCGTATCCGCAGACCCCCTGTTCGTCCTCGAGGACAAGAGCGTAGCGGGGCTCGAAGGCGAGATAGGGACCGACGAAGATCCGTCCGAGAGCATCCGGATCGTCGCGGTAGAACGGTTCGCCGTCGGCGCCGAAATCCCCGGTCTTGAGGCAGACATGGTACGCGCCCGGTTCGTCGCCGGGCCGCGCGGGGCGGATCACGGGGGAGGACATCGCGTGTAGACTGCACCCGTCGACGGCCGGAGGAACAGGGAGAACCGGATTCGGCGGTGGCCCCGGGGTTACTCCGGCGTGAAGTCCGCGGCGAGGAACCGGCGGATGAGCGGATGCTCCGACGTCCGGATCTCCGCGGGGGAACCGACGGCGACGATGCGGCCGCCGTCGAGGAAGGCGATGCGGGTGGCGATGCCGAAGGCGAGGTCGCGGTCGTGCGAGACGACGATCGTGGTGGCCCCGGACATGCGGTTGGTGTGGACGATTTCGCGTCCGACGGTGAGGGCCATGAGCGGGTCGAGCTCGCTCGTGGGTTCGTCGAACAGCACCAACTGGGGCTCCACCACGAGCGCGCGGGCGATGGCCACCCGCTTCTTCATGCCGCCGGAAAGCTCGGTCGGGTACTTGAGGGCGTCCGCCTCGGTCAGGTTCACCAGCGCCAGCTTCTCCTGAACGATCCGGGCGATCTCGGCGGGCGGCTTGAGGCGGTGCTCGGAGAGGTAGAGGCCGACGTTCTCGGCGACGGTGAGCGAGTTCAGGAGGCCGCCGCTCTGGAAGACCATCGCCAGCCGGAACCGGTCGCGGACGGATTCGTCGCCGATGGGCGTGCCGTTCAGGAGGATCTCCCCGGCGTCCGCGGTCTCGAGGCCGATGAGGTGGCGCAGGAACACGGACTTGCCCGCGCCGCTGGGTCCCATGAGCACGAAGATCTCGCCTGGACGGATGTCGAGGTCGATGCCGTCGAGGATGGTCTGGGAGCCGAACGATTTGCGGAGTCCGCGCACCTGGACGGCGACGCCGGGATCCGCTGGGGCCGAAGGGGTCATGCGAGGGAGGATCAGCCGTGGTACCGGGCCAACGGGAGGAGGAGACGGGTGACGACGTAG
>CAMASJ010000083.1 GCA_945860685.1 Akkermansia muciniphila | reverse complement strand
CCCTTCGGCCGCGTCCACCGGTGATTTTGTACACGCGCCAGACGGCCCAGGGGAGCACCGGCGGGTTGACGTCCCCGAACGCGAATTCGTAGGCGGGGACCTGCCCGTTGGGATGCATGTACCACTCGCGCAGGAACAGCTGGAGCTGGTTCTTGGCGAACTCGCCGTCGATCCGGGCGAACGGGATCATGTGGAACGCCGAGTCCCACGAGGCGAACCACGGGTACTCCCACTTGTCGGGCATCGAGAGGATGTCGCGGGCGTGCAGATGCCGCCACTCGCGGTTGCGTCCCTTACGACGGGCGGCGGGCGGCGCCGGCGAGGCGGGATCGCCGAGCAGCCAGTCCTCCACGACGTAATGGTAGAACTGCTTGGACCAAAGCAGGCCGGCGTAGGCGCGGCGGGAGACCAGGCGCTCGGCGTCCGACATCCCGGGGGACAGGACGGCCTCGTAGAAGGCGTCGCTCTCGGCGCGGCGTAGCGCGAACACCCGCTCGAATCCCTCGACGTCCACGGAACCGACCTGGTCCGCTCGCCTTAGCCGCAGGCGGAACACCCGCATTCCGCCGGGGGGCAGCGTGACCTGGAACCAGGCGGCCGACTTCGTTCCGACGAGGTCGGGATTCACCGCGTCGACCCGTCCCGCGACCACCCGCTCATGGAAGGCGTCCTTCACGTACGGACCGGCGTTTGGGGTGCCGTGCAGGCGGACGTGGTTGGTCTCGTTCTCCGTGAAGAGCAGCGGCGGGGCCGTCGGCTCGCCGAGCACCTCCCAGCGGTAGCGTCCGAGTGTGAGGTGCTCGCAGTCGACCTCGAGCTCCGAGACCGCCCGCATCCGCGGCCGCGGCGTGCATCCCTCGTGGGTGCAGTCCCAGGTCCACGTGTTCCGGTACCAGAAAGTCGGCAGGAAATGGATGGCCGCCGCCTCGGGACCTGCGTTGAGGATCTCCACGCGGATGAAGAGGTCCTCGGTGTCGGCCTTGGCGTACTCCACGGTGACGTCGAAACAGCGGTCGCCGTCGAAGACCCCGGTGTCGGCGAGCTCGAACTCGGGGGCGCCCTTGCCGCGACGCCGGTTCTCCTCGACGAGGCGGGCGTAGGGGAACTCTGCCTGGGGATACCGGTACAGTGCGCTGGCGTAGGAATGGGTGGGGGTGGAGTCGAGGTGGAACCACGATTCCTTGGCGTCTTCGCCGTGGTTGCCCTCGGCGTTGGTGAGTCCGAAGAGACGTTCCTTCAGGATCGGATCGCGGCCGTTCCAGAAGGTCGGGGCGAAGCAGAGACGGCACTGGCGGTCGGTGAATCCGAGCAGGCCGTCATCGCCCCAGCGGTAGGCCCGGCTGCGGGCGTGGTCATGGGGAAAGTATTCCCAGCAGGTGCCGTTTTCGGAGTAGTCCTCTCGGACGGTGGACCATTGCCGGTCGGCGAGGTAGGGACCCCAGCGCTGCCAATTGGCGGTGCGGAGCGCGTTCTCGGCGAGGCGACGGCCCTCGGCGGTCTGACGCATGCGTTCTTGTCGGTCCATCGCAGTACCGTCGGGAGCGGGAATCATCGGGCGGCACTCTCGTCGAAGATGGGGGGAGTGCCAATGATGGGACGGATGGAACGGATGGGACGGTCAGTCATCGAAGCCGAAGAGGTGGCGGATCATGGTCATCGCGGCGCGGAAGAGGCCGACGAGGGCGAGCATCAACCAGGCTTTCTGCCAGGTGAGTTCCGGGTGTGTCATCTGGATGCGGGCGACGAACAGGATGGCGGCCGCCAAGGCGCCCAGGGAGATCGCGATGGCGTGGAGCCAATTCGTTTCGCGGCCGGTGGTTTCGGTGAACCACGTGGCAACCCGGTCGGGGTAGATCACCAAGGCGAACAGGGGCAACAGGACCAGGTCGTACCAGTGCAGGTGTCTGAGTCCGGTGAAGCGCATAGGGAGACTTCCGGGTTGTTCGCAGGGCGACCGGGGTTGGGCAACCCGGAACGAGGCGGGTCGATAATTCATTCTCAAGGCGCCGCTCCCATGGTTCCCTTGCTGCCCCGTGAAGAAGCAGAAAGCCTACGCCGCCGCCGGCGTCGACATCGACCTCGGCAACCGCGTCAAGAGCACCCTCCCGCAGTTGCTCGCCTCCACCCATCGCCCCGAGGTCCTCGGCAAGGTGGGCGGGTTCGGCGGCCTGTTCGCCCTCAACCTCAAGAAGCATCCCAAGCCGGTGCTGGTGAGCTCCGTCGACGGCGTCGGCACCAAACTGAAGATCGCCTTCGCCATGGACCGCCATGACACCATCGGCGAGGACCTTGTGAACCACTGCGTGAACGACATCGCGGTGTTGGGTGCGGAGCCGCTGTTCTTCCTCGATTACCTCGGAACGGGCGTCCTGGAACCCCACGTTTTCACCGAGATCATCCGGGGCTTCGCCCGCGGGTGTGCGGCCAACGGCTGTGCCCTCATCGGCGGCGAGACCGCGCAGATGCCCGGCTTCTACCAGAAGGGCGAGTACGACGTCAGCGGCACGATCGTGGGCGTCGTCGACAAGGACCGCATGCTGGTCGGACAGAAGACCGTGAAGAGGGGCGACGTCGTGATCGGCATCGCCTCGAGCGGACTGCACACCAACGGCTATTCGCTGGCGCGGAGGATCCTGATCGACCAATTGGGGATGAAGCCCAAGTCCCGTGTCGCGGAGTTGGGCACCACGCTGGGTGATGCGCTGCTCGCGGTGCATGTCTCCTATGGTCCGCTGGTCCAGAAGCTGGTGCGGAAGTTCAACCTCCCCGGTACCAAGCCGGTGGTGAAGTCCTTCGCCCACATCACGGGCGGCGGATTCGTGGACAACCTGCCCCGTGTGCTTCCGGCGAAGCTGGACGCGGTCATCGGCAAGGGCCTGTGGGAGATCCCGCCGCTGTTCCGCATCCTGGCGGAGAAGGGTGGCGTGGACGAGGCCGAGCTGTACCAGGTGTTCAACATGGGCATCGGCATGACCGCCGTTGTTCCGCCGGACCGCGCCGACGAGGTGCTCCGCATGATCCGTGCGGCCAAGCATCCGGCCTGGATCATCGGCGAGATCGTCCCGGGTTCGGGCGAATGCCGCGTCGTCTGAACCGGATACGGCCCGAAATCACCACCAGGAACCAGCGATGGGAATCGACATCAAGGACCGGCAGTTCCGACGGGTGCTGGTGCTCGCGACGGCGCTGGCCTTCGGCGGGATGCTCGGGTCGCTGGGGGTCGTGGGGCGCGACCGCGAGGGTCTCCACTTCAGCTTCCACTGGTCGGTACCCGTGCTGTTCGCGATCGGCGCGTTGCTGGCCGTGGGTTTCTGGAGGTTGATCTTCCGTTTCGACGACGGTGTCTCGGAGGACAAGTCCAAGCGGTTGTGGCGCGCCGGCGCAGCCCTGCTGGTGGTCGCCTTCGGCTGTTTCCTCTACCCGCTGCGGTTGGTCAGCCCGGCAAAGAGGATGGAGGTGATCCTCGGTATGTCGTCGGCCCTGGTCGTCCTGAGCGCCTTCGGTTGGCTCATCTTCAAGACCATCCGTTGGGTCGAGGAGGCGAGCAGGGCGGAGGAGGAGTCGGTGGATTCGGGCGAAGAGAGGAAGAAGTGAGCGGGGAGCAGTGGATGGGACTTTGGGGGCGGATAGGACGGATGGGACCTGTGGGACGGGGGGGTGGGGTGATGGAGGACCAATCTGTGGAATCCGTGTCTAGTTCCGCCTATTCGTGGAATCCGTGTCCCTAAACCGGGTGGGGGTGGTTTTCAGGGGGTGCGCCGGAGGCGGGCGCAGAAGGCGCCGTCCACGCCGTCGCGGACGGGGTGGGCCATGCGCGTCCCTTCGAGCGCGAAGCCGGGTTGTCGCTTGAGGAAGGTTTCGACGACGGCGGTGTTTTCCTCGGGATCGATGCTGCAGGTGCTGTACACGAGCAGTCCACCGGGACGCACCCGGGCGGCGGCGTCGTCGAGAAGGCTGCCTTGGAGCCGTGCGAGTCGGCTGAATTCCTCGTACTGAAGCCTCCACCGGAGTTCGACGCGTCGGCGAAGCACACCGGTGTTCGAGCACGGGGCATCCACAAGGACGCGGTCGAAGCCGTCGCCGGCGGTCTCGGGTGCGGCGACGCGGATGTGGCTGATCCCGAGCCGGGCGCTGTTGTCGAGGATCAGGTCTCGGCGTTCGACGCTGGAGTCGGTCGCGACGAGTTCCCCAGAGCCGGCGAGCAGTTCGGCGATGCGGAAGGACTTGCCTCCGGGGGCGGCGCAAAGGTCCAGGACACGCAATCCGGGTTCCACCGAAAGCGCCTCGACCGCGAGCAGGGTGCTTGGGTCCTGGACGTAAAATCCGCCTTCGAGGAATGAGGGAAGGCCTTCGAGGGGCGGGTGGGACTCGAGTTCGAACAGCGTTCCGGACGGCGCCCAAGTCACGTCGAAAGGCACCACGGTGACGCCTTCGGAGGTCCATCGGGCGAGCAGATCGGCGGGAGAGGTCCGAAGCCGGTTCACCCGGGCGAAGGTGCGGGGTGGGGTGTTGTTCCACCGCAGAAGGGACTGGAGATCCTCGGGCGAGAGGGTCTTGGCCCAGCGGTCCACCAGCCATTTTGGATGCGACCAACCGGTGGCGGGATCCTTGAGACGCAGGGCTTCGAGGGCTTCCCGCAGCGGGGCCTTCTCGCGGGTGAGGGCGCGCAGGACGGCGTTGACGAATCCGCTTTGGGCGCCGAAGCCGTTGGCGCGGGCGAGTTCGACGGTCTCGTGGACCGCGGCGTGGTCGGGGACGCGGTCGAGGAAGAAGAGCTGGTAGGCGCCCAGCCGCAGGATCGCCTGGATCTCGGTGCGCTGGTTGCGACCGCCTGTGCGGCCGGCGATCAGCCAGTCGAGGGCGGCGCGCTGGCGCAGGACACCGGAGGCGAGTTCACGGGCGAGGCGACGGTCTTCGGGCGAGAGGGACCTGTAGCCGGGATCGGCATCGAGGCGATGCTCGAGGAAGTCGCCGGGCTTCTCGGCCCGGAGGAGGGCCTGGCAGGCGACCTGCCGTGAATTGTGCTGCACCATGGGAGGGTTCTGGAAGGGATGCGGAAGTCTGCTGGATGAGATGGAAGCCGGGCCCAATGGGTGCCGGCTGGACGATCAGGAAAGCTCGAGGTCCTCGGCCTGCACCTTCACGACGGCGGCCTGGCCGATGAAGTCGAGCCGGATGTGGACGTCGGCGATCTTCTCGCGCGACTCGACCCACGCGTCCATGCCGCGGAGTGGACCGCTTCGGATGTGGACGCGGACGCCGGGGCGGATCTCCGGCGCGACGGTGATCTCCAGGTCCGAGTCCACCGTGCGGAGGATGTCCTCCAGTTGCTGTTCGAACTCGGCCTGGTCGGGGACGTCGAGGAGGTTGGCGACGTGGTTGTTCTGTTGGAGGAGCAGGCGTTGGTTGCGGGCGATGCGGACGAAGACATAGCCTGGGAAGAGCGGCTTGAGGAACACCACCCGCTTGCCGCGATAGCGTTTGACGCTGCGGTAGAGCGGCAGGCGGGATTCGAGACCCTGCTCGGTGCAGAATGCGGCGAGCTTCTTCTCGGCGCGGGGGCGGATATGGGCGACATGCCACAGCCGCGCCTCCTCGGGGGCGTCGGCTGTGGCTTCGGTGATCTCGCTCATCCGTCCTGGGGCGGGTGGCCCCGCCGGGTCAGGCCGTCTTGGAGGCGGCGACGATGCTGTCGATCCGGAATCGTCGGCTGACGCCCTCGGAGGCGAATGAGACCTCGGCCCCGACCGGTTGTCCGACGAAGGTCTTCGCGAACGGGGTGAGGTAGCTGAGGACGTTGCGGTCCGGGTCGCCGTCCCACGCGCCGAGGATGCTGAAGGACTCGCGGGTCCCGGTTGCGAGGTCGGTCACGCCGATGCGGGTGCCGGGCCCGACGATGTCGGTGCGGATGCCGGCGAAGTCGGTGCCGCGGGCGCGGCCGAGTTCACGTTCCAGCTCGGCCTTGCGGCGCTGGAGCACGCGCTGCATTTCCTTGGCGGACTTGTACTCGTGGTTCTCGCGGAGATCGCCGTAGCTGCGGGCGAGGGCGATGTCCTTGATGTTGGCGGGGACCTTCTTCTCGACCAGTTCCTGGTACTCCGTCTGGCGGCGCTGGAGGCTTTCCCAGGAGACCAGGAAGGTGTGGTCCTCCTTCTTGTTCTCGCCGGTGATCATCTCCTGGATGGCCGGGTAGGCCTTCACGATCCGGGCGAAGAGCGAGCGCTTGTCCATGTCGTCGAAGCTCGGCGACAGCTGGAGGTTCCGGGTGAGGTCGCGGATGACCTCGATGTCGGCGGACTCGATCAGCTCGGGCAGGAGGGTGACGTCGTCGAGGATGAAGTCGTGGAGGCGGTTGGTCTTCCTCTCGTTGAAGGCGTCCCGCTCCATCGCGGTGAGCATGGCGCGGAAGACCTCGGGTCCGAGGATGTCGGCGAAGTGGTCGCCGCGCTCCTTGCCGAGCCAGAGGAGAAGCTCGCTGCTGGCGCCGTGCTGGCTGATGAGCCGGACGAGCTCCTGCTTGAGCAGGGTTCCCCGGCCCTCGAGCAGGAGCAGGCGTGCGATCTCGCCGGCGAGCTTCGCGCCGACGTTGTTGAGGATCATGATCAGCCGGGCGCCCCAATCCGGGCTGGAGTCGCGGAGGACCTCGAGCGCGCGGCGGTGCTTGGCGGCGGGCAGTTCGGTGAAGAACTCGACCAGGCGGTTCTGTGCTGTGACGACCTGGGCGGCACCGACCTCGTCGGCCGGGGCCTCGAGGTTGGCGGCCTTGCGGAGGTCGTCGCGGACGAAGACGCCCTCGAGCGCGAGGGACGGCATGGTCGGCGAGTGGCTGGCGATGTCGGCGTTGAGCAGCGCGATGATCTCGCTGAGCACCTCACGGCGGGTGATGTCGGGGACGCTCTTCAGGATCTCGGTGGCGACGGCGACGCGGGCCTTGAGGCCGCGGGCGGCCTTGAACTCGATGGCGAGGCGTTCGCCGATGTCGAGTTCGGACTCCTGGTAGATGATCAGCTCGCTCTTCTTCAGCGGCACGGTGAAGTGGCCGTTGCGCTTCATCTCGGAGCGCGCGACTTCCCACCACTTCTTCCAGTCGCTGACCACGACGTCCTTGAGGATCCCGTGGAGTTGGTCGGCGGTGGCGCGTCCGCCGAAGCTGCGCAGGGCGAGCTTCACGACCTCGAGGTGGTGCAAGGCGGCCTCACGGCGCAAACCCTCGGCGTCGAGCGCCTTGCGGGCGATGATGTGGTCCTTGGGGATGGGCCGCAGCGACTCCGCTGCGAAAGTGAGGTCCATCGAGTGGCCCGCCTTGGAGGTGAAGTCGATGTTCAGACGCCCCAGCGTCACGTCCACGGAGACCACCCGGCCGAATCCCCAGCTCTTGTGATGGCAGAAACCGGCTTCCGCGAGGGCCATCAGGGGGCCCACATGCTTTCCTTGGATCTTTCCGGCGGCGACCAGCTTCTCGAGTTCGTCTCTCATGGCATGACAAAGTAACCGAACCTAACGGGTTGGTTGTCGAGTATGCGGAAGCGGTACCAGTCCGACCATCACGAAATTTCCTCTCTGACTTCCCCCCAACCGTATGACGCAGCGGGTCTTGTCAACGCCGGCTTGCTCCGTCTGCCGCGGACGCGATGCTGGCGGCGACCCATGAAGCTCGGTTTCGTCTCCGCGATCCTCCCGGAATTCACCCTCGACGAGGTCTTGGCCTTTGCCCGCCTCCATGGCTTCTCGACGGTCGAGGCCATGTGCTGGCCCCATGGCCGGGCGGAACGCCGGTTCGCGGGGGTGACGCACGTCGATGTCGACGACCTTTCCCCGGCCCGCGTCGACGAGATCCTCGGGCGCTGCGCGTCGCACGGCGTGACGTTGTCCGCCCTGGGCTACTATCCCAATCCGCTCGACCCGGATCCGGAGGTCTCGGGACACGCGGTGGGCCATTTGCGGAAGGTCATCGCCGGCGCCCGCGTCCTCGGCCTGGACACGGTGAACACCTTCGTGGGGCGGGATTGGCAACTCGGCGTGGATGAGAATTGGCCCCGGTTCCTGGAGGTCTGGCGGCTGCTGGTCGCGTTTGCGGAGGACCATGGGGTCCGCATCGGCATCGAGAACTGCCCGATGTCGTTCACCCGCGACGAGTGGCCCGGCGGAAAGAACCTCTTCACGACCCCGGTGATCTGGCGTCGGGCGTTCGGAGACATCCCGTCGAAGAACCTCGGATTGAACTACGACCCGTCCCATTTCGTCCTCCAGCAAATGGATCCGTCCTCACCGCTCAAAGAGTTCCAGGACAGGATCTTCCATGTGCATGCGAAGGACGTGAGGATCCGGCGGGACCGGCTCGACGAGGTTGGGGTGTTCGCCCATCCGCTCGAGTGGCATCAGCCGCGGATCCCGGGGTTTGGGGAGATGGATTGGGCCCGGTTCCTGGGCGACCTGATGGCGACGCGCTATCGGGGGCCGGTGTGTATCGAGGTGGAGGACGACACCTTCGGCCGCGACCTGCAGGGGCGTCAGAGCGCCTTGAAGGTGGCGGGCAACATCCTGAGGCCGTATTTCGTCTGAGCGCGGTTCAACCGGTTCCCGAGACGACATGAGACTGCTGGTGGTGGAAGATGATCCGAAGATCGCCGCGTTCGTGGCCCAGGGGTTGCGGCAGGCGGGGCATGCCGTGGACCACTGTGCGCGGGGTGACGAGGCGATGACCCAGGCGGCGGTGGCGCCCTATGACGCAGCGGTGGTGGACGTGATGCTGCCCGGACTGGATGGCATCCGCCTGGTGCAGCACTGGCGTCGGGAAGGGCTCCGGATGCCGGTGCTGTTCCTGAGCGCGCGGGGCAGCGTCGACGACCGGGTCCGAGGGCTTCAGGCCGGAGGGGACGACTACATGGTGAAGCCGTTTGCCTTCACGGAGCTGCTGGCCCGGATCCAGGCCCTGCTCCGGCGTTCGGCGCCGACGGCGGAAGCGACCCGGTTGGCCTGCGGGGACATCGCGGTGGACCTGTTGACGCGGGAAGTGACGTTGGGGAACGAGCGGGTGGAGCTGCAGCCGAGGGAGTATTCGCTCTTGGAATACCTGCTGCGCAACGCGGGACGGCCGGTGTCGAAGACGATGATCCTCGAGCATGTGTGGGACTTCGCCTTCGATCCCCAGACGAATGTCGTCGACGTGTTGGTCCACCGGTTGCGGTCGAAGATCGATCCCGACAAGACCCGGCTGCACACGCTGCGTGGGGTCGGCTACGTGCTGAAGCCGGCCGAGCGTCGATGATGGGAAGATCCGCAGGGGAACGGGAAGGGAACCGTGGGTTCCGCGGAGGCGCCTTCGCGCAACCGAGTGGGGTCCGTTTCCTCCGAGTGATTCCAGATCAGGCGGCCGCTGCGAAACCGGCACGCGCCGGAAGCGGGGCGTGGGTGGCGAGGCTGACGTCCAGCAGCCAGCCCAGATGTCCGAGGTCGGAGGTTCCCCAGAGGGTATGGGATTCGAGCAGGACCTGGACGTTCCGGCCTTCATCAAGGCCGACGATCGGAAGCGGGTCGGCGTGGTCCGGGAAACTCCTTCGGAAGGTGGGACCGTCGAGCACTTCGATTGGGTAGGGGACCCGCGACTGGAAGTCCGACCAGGCTTCCTTGGGGGCGTCGGCAAGCACCCTGCCGATCGGGCACAGGTAGCTTCGTCCGGCGATGTAGGGCTGACGCGCCTCCTGTTCCGCGGGGACGGAGTCCACCACCAGCAGCAGACGGCGGTTCGAATTGGCGGTGGTCTTTCTGGATTCCATCGGCGACGAGTCCCTGTACGAAGATCGGTGTCGGCCTAGAATACTTGAGTCCAAGCGATGGGGCAATCCGGAGTCAGCCCGGATCCACGGTGAGGCGTGTGGAGAGTTCCCGCAGAACGTTGTCGAAGAGGTCCGGGACCGCGGGGCCGAAGAACGACATGGTCCGCGTCTCGTAGGTGTCGAGGTGGTAGTACTTGGACGGAACCACGTAGCCGATGTAGTCGCCGTTGAAGCTGCTGATGTTCGCCCGGAAACCGCGGGCGGCGAGCGCGGCCTTGTGAGGCAGGGACATCTCGCCGCTGAAATCGCACGGGGTGGTCAGCCAGACCAGGCCGCCGATCCGGAAGCCGGTGATGAACGTCCGGTCGGCCACCGGAAGAAGGCCGGAAGCAAGCCAAGGGCGGAGGCGGAGATTGTCAGCCACCCGCGGATTCAGTTCGGGTAGGGCGACCGGCACGGCCAGGGACGCGAACTCGGCGCGGTTGGTGGCGGGCTGCGACTTCAGGGATTCGGCGGACCGTTCGGCGAGGATCCGGCCCATCCGTTCGGTTCCCTCGAATCCGGGCGCGCCGGCGTTGGGGGAATGGCTTCCGACGCCGCCGGCGAAGAACTGCGCGTGGGCCCAGCCGGTTTCCTCCATGCGGCGTTGCCACGAACCGGGGTACTCGGCGCTGAACTCCATGAGCTTCGAGGACAACACCGTGGCGTGGGCCCCGAAGCTGCCGAGCACGGCCTTAGTCCCGTCATCCCTACGGAACTCCAGCAGCACGAACTCCGGGTCCACGGTGCCGCGGTCGCCGACGAGGCGGTTCCGGATCAGTTCGGGTGCGGCGAAGGCGCCGGTGGCGAAGGACGCGGGGCGGAGGTCGGCGAGGGCGTTGGTGGCCGCGGCGACGAGCCGGCTGGAAAACCAGATCCGGACCTCGGGCTGGAAGGGACCTGCGAACATCTCGGCCACGATCCCCTGACCCCAGCCTCCGATGGACGCATGCGTATGGCTGGCGCCGAAATGGAACTGGTCGCGGGTGAGTCCGGTGAGCCGTCGGAGTTCGTCCACGGCGGCCTCGCAGACCTCGCGGGGAACGATCAGGGAGTCCGCGGAGACCAGGATCATCCGGCTCCCGCCCACTTCGACGGCGGTGGCCTTCACCCAGAGGTCGTCATGGACGCCGGTGGCGGGCGCGCCGCGACGATTGCCGAATCCGGCGAGCGGCAGGGATCGGAACCGTCCGTTCCGGCCGTCGTCGACCTCGGCTCCGAGGGTGGGTGTCAGGCGGGCCCTGCCGAATCCGGCGCGAAGAGTTCCACGTACGGGGCGATGTTCCCGGGCGGCGGAATCCAATCCGTCGAGGGTCGACCGGTGGTAGGCCGTCCGGTCGAAAGGCGTGTGGTCGACGGGACCGACGGCGGTCCCGATTCCGACGAGCACGACCCCGATGAGCGAGCCCGCGGCGATCGCGATTCGACGGAGCCAGCGTTTCATTCCTGCAGTGGGGCGGTCCGTCGCGGAGGCGGCTCAGCGGGCGGGATTCGCGTCCTTCGGCGGCAGCGGCTCGAGGGACACCGGATCGCGCGGGGGCAGGAGATGCAGGCCGCCGGGGGAGAGGGATTCCAGCGTGACCGGGTGGTCCGGATGCGGCTTGAGGATCTCCTCCTTCTTGCCGACGACGAGGATCACGGCTTTCTCCGGGGTGAGGTGCTTGGCGGCGACGCGTTGGACGTCGGCGGCGGTCACCGACTCCAGCTTCCGGCGGTACGACTTCCAGAAGCCGGGATCCTTCTGGAAGCGGCCGGTGAACTCGTCACGGGCGAAGATCGCGGCGACCTTGCCCTGGGTGTTGAAGTTCTCGGGGAAGGTGTCGATGAAGGAGCGCGTGGCGGTCTGGAGCTCGGTGTCGGTGACGGGCTTCGCAACGATCTTGCGCATCTCCTCGAGGACGATGGAGGAGGCGTAGGCGACCGTGCGGCTCTTGCTCTGGAACGCGGCGCGGAACGTGGACGGGTACCAAGTTCCGCCCGGGAAGGAGCTGCCGGCGGCGTAGGCGAGGCCTTCGTCGTCGCGGACGCGGCTCATGATGCGCGCGGTGAAGCCGCCGCCGCCGAGGATGTCGTTCATCACCATGATGGCGGGGTAGTCCGGGTCGTCGCGGAGGACGCCGGGCAGCACCAGGGAGACACGGCCCTGGGGGACGTCCTTGTCGGCGAGGTAGACGCCGGGGGCGGCCTGGGTGGGTTTGTCGGGGATGGGGGGCGGGATCTCGCCGCGATGGGGCCAGTCGGCGAAGAGGGCCTCGAGGCGGCGGACCATGTCCTCGCGGTCGAAGTCGCCGCTGGCGGCGACGGTGAAGTTGGCGGGGTGGAACCACTTCCGGTGGAACGCGACGAGGTCCTCGCGGGTGATCGCCGTGATGCTGGCACCGGTGGGCTGGCGGCTGGCCCAGAAGTCCTTGCCGAGGGTGAGGATGGAGAGCTCGAGGCCTTCGATGTTGGCGGAGTCGTCGTTGCGCTGCTTCAGTTCCTGGAAGTTCTGCTGGCGTCGCAGCTCGACCTTGTCGGCCTGGAAGCGCGGGTTGGAGAGGACATCCTTGAGCAGGCGCAGGCCCTCGTCGAGGTCCTTGGAAAGGAGGTTGAGGGACACCGAACCGGAATCGCCGCCGATGCCGGAGCCCAGCTGTGCGGCGAGGAAGGCGAGGCGTTCCTCCATCGCCTCCGCGGACTTGTCGCCGGCGCCGCCGCGGACGAGCAGGGCTCCGGCGAATCCGGCCAGGCCCTCGCGGCCGGCGGGATCGAGGTAGCTTCCGGTACGCACGGTCACCTGGACGGTGACGAGGGGCAGTTCGCGGTCGGGGACGACATAGGCGACCGGGCCGGACTTGAGGGGGACCCGGAACTTGGCGGGATCCGGCGCCTCGTAGTCGAGGGCGGGGAAGGAGAGCTTCTCGGGACGGTCGGGGATCTCCGCGGCGTGGAGGGCGGCGAGCGCGACCAGCGGGATCAGGGCGCGGAACAGCATGGGCACACCATCCGTTCGCCGGGCGGGACCTGCAAGTCCGACGGAGAACCGCCCGTCCCCAGGAGTGGAATCCCAGGAACGGGCGGACGACGGTGGGCAGCGCCGGTTCAGGGCTGGCCGAGCGGGGCCAACAGCGGATCGCCCCTCAGCACCTTGCGGAGGTCGGTGGCCTTGGGTTCGGCGAGCAGGCGTTCGTCGCTGCGGCGGAGGGCCTCCTTGAGGGTGGCCTTGGCCTCGGCGGACTTCCCTTGGGAGGCCTGGGCGGTGGCGAGGTCGTACCAGGACTCGACCCGGGAGGGATCGACCGACATCTGGCGTTTGAGGGCGGCCTCCATGCGGTCGCTGCGGCCGAGCTGGCGGTAGGCCTCGGACAGCGAGAGGAAGTACTCGGGCTTGGTGGAGACGTTGGTGAGCAACAGGTCGAGGGCGGAGATGGCCTCGTTGGTCTGGCCGATCGAGTAGTAGGTCGAGGCGAGTCCGAAGACGGCCTTGGCGTCGGGATTGGGGCCGGTGGCCTTGGCCCGGAGGGCGGCGGTGGCCTCGGGGGAGGCGGCTTGACGATAGGATTCCAGCTGCTGGATGAGGCTCTCGATGCCGGCGTTGTCGGCATCGAACACCTGGCAGGTCCGGGCGACGAGGACGGCGTCTTCGTAGCGGCCGATGGTGGCGAGGAGCTGGGCGTAGTTGAAGACGGTCTCCGGGCTGTAGGGGCAGAAGGCGAAGGCCTGCTTCAGGGCGAACTCCGCCTCGCGCACCATGCGCTGCTGGACGACCGGGGAGGTGGTGTTGTTGATGCGCCAGGCGTAGACCGACTTGCCGATGGCGTTGCGCAGCTTCGAGAAGGCCTTCTGGGCGTTGTCGTCGCGGACGAAGGCGGGGTCGCCCTTGAAGCCGGTGAGGTCGCGGCGCTGGTAGGTCTTGAGGGCCCATTCGCAGATCTCACGGACCGGGGTGTCGTAGCCGATCCAGTTGCCAATGAAGCGCTCGGAGTACTGGCTCCAGTACTCGTGGTCACGGCGGACCATCTCCTCGGTGATCTCGGCCACCGGGTTGCGTTCGATCTTCAGGATGATGCCGTACGGCACGAGGTGCGGGTACATCCAGTCCAGGGCGAAGGACTCCTCGATGTAGAACTCGTGGGAGGGGTTTTTGTCGAAGATGACCTTGGTGAGCAGGCCGTTGATCTGCATCACGGCCACCTGGCCCGACACGGAGTAGCGACCGTCGGGGAGCGGGACGACGACCTCGCCCGGCTTGAGGCGGTCCGGATAGCGCTTGGAGGCGTCGTTGACGTACTCGGTGAAGCTGCGGGCGGCGTCCTCGGGGGTGGCGCTGAGGATCTCGCGATCGGGATACAGGCCGGCGAGGCTTTCGGTGAACAGGCCGGGGTAGGCCTCCTCGAGCAGCAGGCGGTTCATGCGGATGCGGTTCGGCGTCGGCGGATTCTGCTGGGCGAAGGCGCGCACGTGGGGGCTGAGGCGGACGCCGGCGAAGCGCTTGGGATCCGCGGCGAGGGAAGGTCCGCGCAGCAGGCGGTTGAAGGCTTCGGCCATCGACTCCGGAGTCAGCGGCGTGCCCAGTTGGGGGCGGTTCACCGACTCGCCGGTCGCATCGGGTTTCGCGTTCGTATCGACCTGCGACTTGAGATACGCCGACAGCGGATCGGCGGCGGCGTCGAGCTTCGCGCGGAAGGCGGCGAAGTCCTTGAAGTGGGAGGCCTCG